>JBEBTD010000105.1:0-8055 GCA_040393965.1 Leucobacter soli
CGTAGTAGGCGCTCGCCTCCTCGCCGTTGATGGTGCGCCAGGGGAAGAGGGCGCCCTGCTCGCTGAGCACCTCGGCCCGCTTGCGGGCGAGCGGCAGCATGCGCTCCCTCGCGCGCAGGGCGTTGCGCGCCCAGAGGGGGGTCGTGTAGCTGAGGAAGGGCAGCACGTAGATCTCGGTGTCCCAGAAGTAGTGCCCGCTGTAGCCCGAACCCGTCACCCCCTTCGCGGGAATGCCGCGCCCGTCCGCGCGGGCGGACGCCTGGGCGAGCTGGAACAGGTTCCATCGGATCGCCTGCTGCAGGCCCGGCTCGGCGTCGACCTGCACGTCGCTGCGCCGCCAGAAGTCGGCGAGGAATTCCCGCTGCGCCTCCCAGCGGGCCTGCGGAGGCTCGGCCGCGGTCTTCTCGAGGGTGTGCACGCAGCGATCCATGACCTCGGGCAGCGAGGCGGTCGCCGACGCGTGGTAGGCGACCGTCTTCACGAGCTTCACTGTGCGACCCGCGCGCGCGGTGCCCTGGAAGAGCCGGCGCGTGCGGTCGTCGCTCGTCTCCACCCTGCTGTGCCAGGCGCCGGGCACGAACGATGCGACGTCGCTCGACTCCACGTCCACGCCGTCGAAGATCACGGGGGCGCCGGGATCGAAGCGATGGTCGGCTCCGACTCCGAGGGTCATGCGCGATGCGGCGACGCGATAGCTGAGCACGCTGCGGTGGGCGTCGTGCAGCGCCGGGCCGGCCTGGAGCACCCGCTCGCCGAGGTCGTCGCTCTTGCGAGGATCGGCCAGGCCGGCGAGCGCGGCCTCCTCGGCGGGAGTCCTCCGCACGTCCTGCCGGTTGATGAGCAGGCTGCTCACCGTGAGGTCGGCGTCGTCGTCGAGCACGGTGATGCGCATCTCGAGCGTCGCCATGTGCCGCGAGGCGAAGGAGACCATGCGCCGGGTCTCGACCCGCACCCGCTTGCCGGTGGGGGTGAGCCAGAGCAGGGTGCGGCTGAGCGCGCCGCTCCGGAGGTCGAGCTCGCGCCGCACGTCGAGGATGTCCGAGGACTCCAGGTTCAACCGCTCGTCGTCGACGTAGATGCGGATCGTCTTCGCATCGGGGGCGTTGACCATCGTCTGGCCGTGCTCGGCGAAGCCGTAGGCGTTCTCGGCGTGACGGATACGCCAGGTCTCGTGCAGGCCGTTCACGAAGGTGCCGTAGCTGCCGAGCGGCAGCCCCTCCTCGTGGTTGCCGCGTAGCCCAAGGTAGCCGTTGCCGAGCGCGAAGAGCGTCTCCTCCTGTGCGGCGAGCCTCGGCTCGATGCCCTGCACCACGAGCTTCCAGGGGTCGTCGCCGAAGTGGCGGCGCAGGGGCTCGGTCTGCCCCTCGAGCGAACGCAGCGTCACAGCAGCTCCTCCAGATCCCTCACGACCAGGTCGGCGCCCTCGCGCAGCAGCGCCTCGGCACCGGCACCCCGGTCGACTCCCACGACGAGACCGAAGCCCCCCGCCCGTCCGGCGGCCACCCCCGACTCCGCGTCCTCGAACACGGCTCCGCGCTCGGGTCGGGCGTCGAGCAGCTCCGAGGCCCGCAGAAAGGTGTCGGGCGCGGGCTTGCCCGGCAGCCCCTCCCGCTGCGCCACCGTGCCGTCGACCACCGCGGCGAAGCGATCCCTGATGCCGGCGGCGGCGAGTACCGCCTCCGCGTTGCGCGAGCTCGAGACCACGGCGAGCGGCTTGCCAAGGGCGGCGAGCCGGTCGAGCAGTCGCATCGTGCCCGGGTACGGGTCGATGCCGTCCCGTTCGAGCACCTCCGTGAACGCGCCGTTCTTGCGATTGCCGATGCCGGTCACGGTGTCGAAGCCGTCATCCCCCGGTTCGCCCATGGGCAGGTCGATGCCGCGAGCGGCGAGCAGGGTCGAGACCCCCTCGAAACGGGGTCTGCCGTCGAGCGACTCGAAGTAGTCGCTCTGTCGATACGGCGGTTCTCCGAGACGCTCGAACAGTCGGTCGAACGTCTCCTGCCAGGCTCGGCGGTGCAGCTCGACGGTCGGAGTGATGACCCCGTCCAGATCGAAGAGGTAGGCGTCGTAGCTGTCGATCACGCGTTCCTTCCGGGTCGTCCTGCTACTTCTGCGAGCCCGCCAGCAGCGCCTGCACGAAGTAACGCTGAAACGCGAAAAACACTATCAGCGGAACGATCATCGAGAGGAACGCCCCCGCCGACAGCACGTCGATGTTCGCCCCGAATTGCCGCAGCTGCGACTGGATCGCCACGGTGAGGGGCTGGGAGTCGCTGTTCGTGAAGATCAGGGCGACCAGCATGTCGTTCCACGTCCACAGGAATTGGAAGATGGCGAGCGAGGCGATGGCCGGCAGTGCCAGAGGCAGCATGATGCGGAAGAAGATGCGCCAGTCCTTCGCTCCGTCGATGCGGGCCGCCTCGAGCATCTCCTCCGGGATCTGTATGAAGAAGTTGCGCAGCAGGTAGATCGCGAACGGCAGGCCGAAGGCGGTGTGGAAGAGGATCACCCCCACCACGCTGCCGAAGATGCCGAGCGCTCCGAAGAGCCTCGCGAGGGGGATCAGGGCCACCTGCAGCGGAACCGCGAGCAGCACGATGACGGCGATGAACAGCCAATCCCTGCCGGGGAAGTGCAGCCAAGCGAAGGCGTAGGCCGCGAGCGCGCCGATGCCGACCACCAGCAGCGTCGTGGGCACGGCGATCACGATGGTGTTCCAGAACGAACCCGTGATCGTCGGGTTCGACAGCAGGTTCGCATAGTTCTGGATCGTCAGCTCTGCGGGCTTCGCGAGCGCCGTCCACCAGCCGCTCGCCGCGTTGTCGCCCGCGGTGCGGAAGGAGGTGAGCAGCAGACCGATCGTCGGCATCAGCCAGAACACCGCGACGAGCAGCAGGATCGCGTGCACGACGCCTCGGGTCGCGAAGCCGACGATGCGCTGCGCGACGCCGCGCTTGCGCGTGGGCGGTTGGGGCGGAGCCGCCGGAGGAGCCGGCGGCGCGGGAACGGAGGTGGCGGTACTCATCTGCTTCGTTCCTCCTTGAATCTGCGGACGTTGACGATCATCGAGGGCAGCACGAGGATCAGCAGCAGGATGGCGAGCGCCGAACCGAGTCCCTGGTTGCTGCCTCCGCCGAAGGACACCGTCCACATCTCGACGGCGATGACGTTCGCCGCCGGTTTGGACGCCCCGGGCGGGATCACATACACGAGGTCGAAGATCTTCAGCACGTTGATGATGAGCGTGACGAACACCACGATAAGCACCGGGGCGAGCAGGGGGGCGGTGATCCTCGTGAAGATCTGCCACTCGTTCGCCCCGTCCGTGCGGGCCGCCTCGTGCAGAGAGCGATCCATGGCCGAGAGGCCCGAAGCGATCATCACCATTGCGAAGCCGGCCCAGATCCAGATGTAGGCGAGGATCACCACGATGTTGATGAACGATGCGCTCAGCCACGAGACGCCCTGCGCCCCCGCGTCGAAGTTCGCAGCGGGCAGCGCGACGCGATAGGCCGCTCCGGGCTCGAGCCCCTCGATGACGAAACCGCCGCCGGCTCCGGTGATCGCGTAGCCGCGGATCGAGCCGTCGGCGGCCACGGCGTCGACCCGCACGCCCTCGAGCCCCTTCTTGCCTGCCTCGATCTCGCCGTTCGCGCCGCCGCCGCCGCGGATCACGTCGAGGAAGACGGTGCCCGAGATCTCGGTGTCCCCCGGCGCGCTCGCGGCTCGGGCGTCCGCGGCGTCCTCCGGAAGCGCGCTCTGTCGGATGCCGGTGAGCGCGAAGTTCCGGGTCTGCCCCGCCTGCACCTGTTCGCTCGAGACGATCAGGCCGCTGTCTGCCTCGATGCCGGTGCCCTCGCGAGGCTTCGCGCCCGGGTAGCTGGCCTGCTCGCTGAAGACGCTCTGCACGCCGACGATGGCGGCGTTCACCACGCCGAGCTGCGGACTCTCCTGGAACATGCCGCGGAAGATCACTCCCGCGGCGAGCATCGAGATCGCCATCGGCATGAAGACGATGAGGCGGAAGGCCGTCTTCCAGCCGACCTTCTCGACGAGCACCGCGAGGATCAGACCGATGATCGTCACGGTCACCGGGGCGACGACGACCCACATGAGATTATTGCGGATCGCGGTGAACGTGGTCTCGTTCGTGAACATCGTCACGTAGTTCTGCCAGCCGACGAACGCCGAACCGCTCTTGTCGAAGAACGAGCGCACGACGGTGTAGACGATCGGGTAGACCACGAGTGCGCCGAGCACCACGAGCGCGGGCCCGAGGAAGCCGGCGAGGAGGAGCCATCGGCGCAGCGAGCCGTGGCCGCGGACACTGCGTCCGCGGCCACGGATGTGCACCGGAACCGTTGCGGTACGGGTCATCTCGCGTCCCGTGTCAGTACGCAGCCGCTGCCGCGTCCTCCAGCCGCTGGGCCGCGCCGTCGACGTCGTCGGGGTTCTGGTAGAAGGCGATCATCTCTTGCCAGAAGCCCTGGCCCGGAGTGCCGCCGAAGGCGCTCGGGGTCAGATCGGACATGTCGAAGCGGAAGGCCTCTGCGCCCGTGAGCGCGCTCGCGATCTGGCGGGAGATGTCGTCGGGGTAGAGCGAGACGTCCACGCCGCCGTTCGGCGAGGTCAGGCCGCCGTTCGGCACCCAGATCTCGGCCGAGGCGGGCGAGGCGAGGAACTCCATCAGCGCATTGGTCGCCTCGTCGTCAGTGAACTGCACGGCGACATCGCCGCCGCCGACCACCGCGGGGCCGGATCCGCCGATCGACGGGAAGTCGTAGAACAGCGCGTTCTCGCCGACGGTCGAGTTGCCGTCGGCGGCGATGTTGCCCGCCACGAAGTCGCCCTCGTAGACCGTGCCGGCCTGCGGATCGGAGCCGAAGACCTCGGTCACGCTGGTCGGGAAGTCGCGCTGGTCGCCGCCGGGCTGCACGAGGTCGGTGCCCCACAGCGTGGCCAGCACGTCGAGCGCCTCCTTCACCGATTCATCCGTCCAGGGGATCTCGTGCGCCGTCAGCTGGTCGTACTTCTCAGGGCCGGCGGTGCGGAGGTACACGTTCTCGAACCAGTCGGTCAGCGGCCAGCCGACGTCGGCGCCGATCGAGATGCCGGCGTAGCCCGCATCGCGCACGAGACCGAGCTGGGTGAGGAAGCCGTCCCAGTCCTCGGGGGCCTCGGCTCCCGCTTCGTCGTAGATGTCCGCGTTGTACCAGACCGTCGACTTGTTCGCGGCCTTGAACCAGACGCCGTAGAGCTCGCCGTCGACGCTGCCGAGGTCGATCCACGAGTCGGTGTAGTTCTCCTCGACCGCGCCGCGGACGGCGTCGTTCACGGGGAGGATGTCCCCGTTCTGCGCCAGCGACTGCATGAGCGCGGGCTGGCCGAGGATCGCGACGTTCGGCGGGGTGCCGCCCTCGAGCTGCCCCTGGATGTACGTCGGGCCGTTGTCGCCGAAGCTCGTGTAGTTCACCTCCGCTCCGGTGCGGGTCTCGAACTCGGCCAGCACCGCTTCGAAGTTCTGCTGTTCGGCGCCCGACCAGGCGGCTGCGACGTTCAGCCGCTGTCCGGCGAAGTCGCCTTCCGGTGCGTCTCCTCCCCCGGAGCCGTCGCCGCCCGAGGCGCAAGCCGTGAGTGCCAGCGCCGCGGTCGCCGCCCCGGCGAGGAGGATCTTGCCGGAGCGGCGGGCGCCCCGGCTCTTCGAGAATCCGATGGTACTCATGAGAGCACTCCGTCCATTCAGCCGTTCATCTTTGTCAGGTTCCCGGCCTGGACGGCTCGCACCGACCCGGGCCCGGGCGAGGCGACCTGCTTCGATGGTGCGAAGCAGCACCGCTTCTCAACCCTCACGCTACCCACGGCCCTCCCCGGCCTGGCAACCCCCTTGAGCCGTCCTTGAGGTGGCTGATACCCGATCGTTACCCGCCGCGAGTTCCCGCCCCGCCGGCGCACCCGACTAACTGGGCATCGCCCCGAGCCCGAGACCCAGCCAGCATCCCGCGAGCATCACCGGCCCGAAGGCGAGTTCGACGCGACGACGACGCCGGGCCACCGCACCCGCTACGGCCCCGATCACAGCGATCGCGAGGGGCGTCCAGAGCATCGCGGCCCATGGGTCGACCCAAGCAGAGACCGCACCGACGAGCGGGGCGAGCTTCACGTCGCCCGCGCCCAGCGCTCCGCGCCCGAAGAGCCGCAGACCGAGCATCGCGACGCCGTACGCCGCAGCGGCGAGGATCGCCGAGCCCAGACGGCCCCACTCCCCGCCGAGCGAGGCGGCGAGCACCAGCAGGCCGCCGACGAGCCCACTGCTCCAGGCGAGCAGTCGATTCGGCAGCCGGTGCTCGCGCAGGTCGACGACGATGAGCAGAGCCGAGGCGGCTGCGAAGAGGGCGAAGGCCGCCCCGACGGCCCACGACGCGACGGAGGGGGCCGATACGGGCATGGCGATCCTCGTCCCGAGTCGTCCGACCGCTACCCGGCGGTGACCTCGGTGCCGATGCCTCGCTCGGTGAATATCTCCAGCAGCACCGAGTGGGGCTCGCGTCCGTCGATGATGGCGGCCTTCGGCACGCCCCCGTGCACCGCGTCGAGGCAGGCGCGCATCTTGGGGATCATGCCCGACTCGAGCCCGGGCAGCAGCTGCTCGAGCTCCGCCGCGGCGATGCTCGAGACGAGGGAGTCCCGATCGGGCCAGTTCGAGTAGAGGCCCGCGACATCCGTGAGGATCACGAGCTTCTCGGCGCCGAGCGCGGTCGCGAGCGCCGAGGCCGCGGCATCGGCGTTGATGTTGAGCGAGTCGCCGGGCCGGTCGGCGTCGGGTGCGATACCCGCGACGACGGGGATCAGCCCGGCGTCGAGCATCGACAGCACCGGCTCCGTCCGCACGCCGATCACGTCGCCGACGAGGCCGAGGTCGACCGTCTCGCCGTCGACATCGATCGGGGCGCGGCGGCGGCCGATGAAGAGCCCCGCGTCCTCGCCCGTGGTGCCCGCGGCGAAGGGGCCGTGGGCGTTGATCTGCTCGACGAGCTCCGGGTTCACCTTCCCGGTGAGCACCATGCGCACCACGTCCATGGCCTCGGGCGTCGTCACCCGGTACCCGCCCTTGAACTCGCTCTCGATGCCGAGTCGGCGCAGCATGTCGCTGATCTGCGGCCCGCCGCCGTGCACGACGACGGGGCGGATGCCCGCGAGGCGCAGATAGACCACGTCCTCCGCGAAGGCGCGCAGCAGCGACTCGTCGACCATCGCGTTGCCGCCGAATTTGATCACCATGACCGCGTCGCGGAACTTCTTGAGCCACGGCAGCGACTCGATCAGCACCTCGGCCTTGGCTGCCGCGACCTCTTGCGGCAGCGGAGTCGTCGTGTTGCTCATGTGGGTCTCGCCTTCGCGTATCAGGAGGAGTAGGCGCTGTTCTCGTGCACGTAGTCGTGCGTGAGGTCGTTCGTGCGCACGGTGGCGTCATGCTCGCCCGAGAAGAGCTCGATGAGCACGTGGGTGCGGCGGGGAGTCAGATCGCACTCGTCCACGGGGCGGTCGGGGCCGCCAGCGTGGCAGAGCCGCACGCCGTTGAAGCTGACGTCGACCTGATACGGGTCGAAGGCGGCCTCGGTGGTGCCGATCGCCGCGAGCACGCGGCCCCAGTTGGGGTCGTTGCCGAAGATCGCGGCCTTGAAGAGGTTGTTGCGCGCGACCGAGCGGGCCACCTCGACGGCGTCGGCCTCGCTGAGCGCACCGCGCACCTCGATATCGATGTCGTGGCTCGCGCCCTCGGCGTCGGCCTGCAGTTTGGCCGCGAGCTCGTCGCAGACACCCGCGAGCGCGCGGGCGAACTCGTCCTCGTCAGGGGCGACGCCCGAGGCGCCGCTCGCGAGCAGGGTCACCTGGTCGTTGGTCGACATGCAGCCGTCGCTGTCGAGGCGGTCGAAGCTCGTCGCGGTCGCGCGGCGCAGAGCCCGGTCGAGCGCCGCGTCGTCGAGCAGGGCGTCCGTCGCGATGACGACGAGCATCGTCGCGAGGCCGGGGGCGAGCATGCCCGCGCCCTTCGCC
>JBEBTD010000106.1:0-8010 GCA_040393965.1 Leucobacter soli
TGGTACTGCACTCGGGAGGGTGTGGGAGAGTAGGACACCGCCGGACTCTTTTTCAGAAGAGGGTCGCTTGGAGTGAGGTTGATCATTGTATGATCCTTCACACCGAGCGGCCCTTTTCGCATTTCTGGAGATTGACATGAACGAGCGCGAGAACGACCGAAACGACAGGCGTCGCGACGCAGACCGCTCCGGCGACCGCTCGCCCCGCTCGGGCGGCCAGGGCGCCCCCCGGAAGGGCCAGGGCTCGTTCGATCGCAAGCCCCGCCGCGAAGGGGAGTACCGTCAGGAACGAAAGCCCCGCGACGGCAAAAGCGGTTATGATCGTCGTCCTCGACGCGACGGCGACAGCCAGGATCGTCGGCCGCGCCGCGATGGGGATCGGCCCTTCGAGAGTCGCCCGCGCCACGACGGCGAGGGCGGGTACGACCGGAGACCGCGTCGGGATCGCGAAGCGGGATACAAGCCGCGCCGCGAAGGGGAAGGCGGCTATGACCGTCGCCCTCGACGCGACGGCGACGAACAAGATCGTCGGCCCCGTCGCGACGGGGATCGGCCCTTCGCGGGCCGCCCGCGCCGTGACGGCGACGGCGGTTACGACCGCAAGCCGCGTCGTGATGGGGAGGGCGGCTATGATCGTAAGCCGCGTCGTGACGGCGACGGCGGCTACGAGCGCAAGCCCCGCCGCGATGGAGATCGGGGGTACGACCGCAGGCCGAGCCGTGACGGCGGACGCGACGGAGATCGCGGCTATCGTGGTCGGGACACCGGCGATCGTAGGGATCTCGGACGAGGCGGCACCCGTGGCGGCGGCCGAAGCGATCGCGGCGGCCGTGATCGAGAGTTCACCGAGGCGGAGCGGCTCCAGCACGAACTCCGGCCTGTCCGCAGCGAGCACGACGACCCCTCGATCCCCGATGAGGTCACGCCCTTCGATCTGCACCCCGGCGCCCGCAACGAGTTGAAGACGCTGCAGCCCGAAACCCAGGAGCGCGTCGCGCGCCACCTGGCAATGGTGGCCGCACTGATCGACACCGATCCGGAGCTCGCGCATCAGCACGCCATCTCGGCGACCCGGCGCGCCGGCCGCATCCCGGTTGCACGCGAGACGCTCGCGGTCACGGCCTATCGCATCGGCGATTACGCGCTCGCGCTGCGCGAGCTTCGCACCTTCCGCCGCCTCACCGGTTCGCAGGGGCACCTCGCCCTGATGGTCGAGTGCGAGCGAGCGCTCGGTCGTCCCGAGCGCGGCATCGAGACCGGCCTCGCTGCCGATCTCGGCCAGCTGAACGCCGAGCAGCGCGTGCAGCTGGCGATCGCCATGTCCGGCGCACGACTCGACCTCGGGCAGACGCAACAGGCGCTGTTCGAGCTCGAGATCCCCGAGCTCGACCCCGAGCGCGCGTTCACCTGGAGCCCCGAGTTGTTCGCCGCCTACTCGACGGTGCTCGAAGACCTCGGCCGCGATGCGGAAAGCGAGCAGTGGCGGCGGCGCGCGCTGATGGCCGAAGAGGCGCTCGACGAGCACTTCGGAGCCCACGATCAGCTCGAGGTGCTCGAGATCGTCGAGATGCGCCTGCCGCACGAGCCCGCTGCCGACGCAGGGCCCGAGGCGGACGCCAAGAGCGAGAGCGCTCCCGAGGCAGACGCAGAACCCGCTCCCGAGGCCGATGCCGAGCCCGAGAGCGAGACCCCCGCGGAGGAGGCCTGAGATGGGGCTGTTCAGGAAGCCGACGCCGTTCGGCCCGGCCCCGGTCGACGGACGCGAGCTGATCCTCGCCGACCTCGATGGAGTGGTCTACCGCGGTGCACTCGCGATCGAGAGCGCCGTCGAGCAGTTGAACGAGCTCTCGCTCACCCGCCGCGTCGGCTTTCTGACCAACAACGCTGCACGCACCGATGAAGCGGTCGCCGCGCAGCTGCGCGGCTTCGGGCTCCGCGTGCAGGCCGACGACGTCGTCACCTCGCCGCAGGCCGCGACGGCGCTGCTGTCCCGCACCGTGCCCGCGGGCTCCCGCGTGCTGGTCGTCGGCGGCGAAGGGCTCACGCATGAACTCGAGAGGGCCGGCTTCGAGGTGACGCGCAGCTCCGACGACGAACCGGTCGCCGTCGTGCAGGGCTTCGCCAACGACGTCGGCTGGGAGCAGCTGGCCGAGGCGTCGTACGCGCTCGCCGAGCGTCCCGGTCGCGCACCGCTTCCGTGGGTCGCCACCAACACCGACTGGACGGTTCCGCTCGAGCGGGGTCTCGCCCCCGGCAACGGCACCCTCGTCTCGGCGGTGCACACCGCGGTGCAGCGGCTGCCGGAGTTCGCAGGCAAGCCCGAGCCGGCGATCTTCGAAGAGGCGTTCCGGCGCTTCGGCAGCCGCGACGCCCTCATGATCGGGGATCGCCTCGACACCGACATCAAGGGGGCGCGCGCCGTCGGCATACCATCCGTGCACGTGCTCACGGGCGCCGACCGGCCCAAGCAACTGGTATCGGCGAGCTCGGACATGCGTCCCGACTTCATCCTCGATTCCCTCGACGGCCTGCAGCGGCCTTACCCCGAGACGGCGGTCGCGAAGGACGGCAGCGTGAAGGTGGGCTCCGCGCGCGTGCGCATGGACGGCCACATCGTGACCATCGTCGACCGCGGCGACTCGCCCCTCGACCTGCTACGGGCCGGCTGCGCCGCCATCTGGGCCTCAGGGCTCGCGATCTACGGCCTGCAGGTTCCCGAGGAGCTGTACGAGGATCACTGGGCCTGAACGTTCAGGCGGGCGCGAGCCGGAGCGCCAGCAGCAGCGTCGCGCGCACCTGTCCGTCCTGCAGATCGACGCCGAGCAGGTTCTCGATCTCGCGCAGGCGATGCGCGAGCGTGTTGCGGTGGATGAAGAGCGCCTCGCAGATCGCCGACTTCGAACCGCTCAACCGCAGGTAGGTCTCGAGGGTCTCGAGCAGCGGGCGCCGCCTCGCCACGTGCAGCGGCGCGAGCATCCTGCGCGCCATGCTCACGGTGCCGGGGTGGCGCAGCGTGTCGACGACCGCGTCGAAGTTCATGGACGGAGCGAGCTCCACCGACATCGTGCCGAGCGAACGCCGGATGTGCCGCAGCGCGATTCCGAGCTCCGCCGAGTTCTCGACGACCTCGACGAGGCACGAGATGTACGAGAAGTTGCCTACCGCGTGCCGCACGACGTCGAGCAGGCGCTCGCGATCGAGATCGTCGCCCTGCACGAGCAGCGTCGAGATCGCAGGGTCGTCGACGAAGCGCATACGGGCGAACTCCGTCGCCAGGCGTGTGCGCACGCGCCAGGACACGGTGCGCAGATAGGTGATGGAGAAGTTGCTGTCGACCTCGATCGCGACGACGCCGATCGGGCGGTACGGGTCGAGCTCCGCATCGCGGGCCATTGTCAGCAGCTCATCCGTGGGGATCGCCTCGCGCGTGAAGATCGCGTCGACGAGCTGTCCGGCATGGCGAGAGAACGTCGTAGCCGTCGTGCCGAGGGTCGTGTTGAGGTGCATGGACACGACCGCGGTCGCCGGGCGCACGAGCGAGGCGATGAGTGGCGCGTCCACCGGCGTCTCGAGTACCAGGCGGAACGAGCCCTCGTCGAGCCCGGGCAGCGTGAACTCGGAACGGCCGGTGATGGCCCCCGGCTCGCCGGCGCGGAGCAGCTCGGTGCCCGTGCGATCCTCGATGGCGACGCGACGGTCGATCGTCGCCGAGATGAGCTGCAGCAGATCCTGCAGCGTGGCGCCCTTCGCGACGAGCTCGGTGCACTGCTGTGCGAGCTCGGAGCCCTTGCGGATCATGTCGTAGCGCTCGGCAGTGATCCGGTCCTGGATCTCGCGCTGCACGAGGGCGAAGGGCAGATCCGCCGGCACGACGAGCAGCGGCACGCCGTGGTGCTCGCACGCGTTGACCAGCTCGCCCGGCACCTCCTTGTGCGCGGGGCCGAGAGCGAAGACCAGAGCGGCGATTGGGACGAACGCGAGGCGCTCGACGTAGGCGTCCCAGACCCGCCCGTCGGTGACGTTGAGCGTGATGCCCGAGGTGAGCACGAGGGAGTTCGGCGTGAGGAAGGGACGGGGATCCATCGACTCGGTGGGGATGGACCAGCTGAACGTTCGCTCGAGCGCGCCGGGAGGGCCTTCGACGTAGAGGTCGAGGTGGAGATCGGGCGTTTTGAGCACATCGAGCACGCGCATGCACAAACCCTAGTGCATTCTGCTGAGTCGTTGGGGGAAAGATGTAGCGGAATGCCTAATGAAATCGTATAACAGTCCTTCCTAGACTCGCAGTCATGAGTGGAACGATCCCTTTCATCAATGCAGATATGGGCGAAGGCATCGGGCTGCACGCTTTTGGCAACGACGAGACGCTGATGTCTCTCGTCGACGCGATCAACGTGGCCTGCGGCTTTCACGCCGGCGACCCGAACGTCATGGCCGAGACCGTGGCGCTCGCCAAGGCGCACGGCGTGCGGGTCGGTTCCCACCCGGGTCTGCCCGACCTCGCGGGCTTCGGCCGCCGCCGCATGGCCGTCACCCCCGACGAGGTCACCAACCTCGTGCGCTACCAGACCGGTGCGCTCACCGGGTTCCTCCAGGCCGAGGGCCTCGAGCTCTCCCACATCAAGATCCACGGCTCGCTCGCGGGCATGGTGGCGGAGGATGCCGAGCTGATGCGCGCGGTCGCGAAGGTGTGCAAGGAATACGATGTCGCCTTCTTCGGCTTCGCCGGCACTCAGCACGAGGCCGTCTGCCGCGAGTTCGACGTCGAGTTCGTGTCTGAGCTCTACGTCGATCTCAACTATGCCGCAGATGGCGGTCTCATCATCCAGCGCCGCCCCGAGCAGGCCGACCCCGAGGCCGTCAAGGAGCGCGTGCGCCGGGCGCTCGCGGGCCGTCCGATCCTCGCCGTCGACGGCACCGAGATCGAGGTGCCCTTCGAATCGATCTGCGTGCACTCCGACTCCCCGAACTCCCCCGAGGTCGCCACCGCGGTCCGCTCGGTGCTCGCCGAGTTCTCCAACTGAACCACCCACCCAACGAAAGGCAGTCTCCCCATGGCTGACATCATCTCTCCCCTTCCCGGCATGTTCTACGCCTCGCCCGGCCCCGACAAGGAGCCCTTCGTCACCGTCGGCGACCGTGTACAGGCCGGCCAGGCGGTCGGCCTGATCGAGGTGATGAAGCAGTTCACCGAGATCCGCAGCGAGGTGTCGGGCGTGGTCGAGTCGATCGCGATCGCCGACGGCGCAGCGGTCGCCCCCGGCACCGTGCTCATGACGGTGACGGAAGGCTGAGCGTGCAGAAGCTCCTCGTCGCGAACCGAGGCGAGATCGCCGTCAGGATCATCCGCACCGCCAAGGAGATGGGCATCAGCACCGTCGCGGTCTGCAGCGAAGCGGACGTCGACAGCCTCCCCGTGCGCCTGGCCGACGAGCACGTCGTGCTCGGCCCGCCGCCGGCGCAGCAGAGCTACCTCAATCAGGAGGCGGTGCTCGACGCCGCGAAGCGAACCGGAGCTGACGCCGTGCATCCCGGCTTCGGCTTCCTCTCGGAGAACGCGAGCTTCGCCCGAGCCGTCGTGGACGCCGGCCTGATCTGGGTGGGACCCTCGGCAGAGGTGATCAACCTGATGGGCGACAAGGTCGCGGCGCTCAGGGCCGCCAAAGCCGCCGGCGTGCCGGTGCTCGCCGGCACCGACGGCCCGCTCGATGTCGACGGCGATCCGCTCGAGGTCGCGCGCGGGATCGGATTTCCGCTGATGACCAAGGCCTCCGCCGGCGGCGGCGGGCGCGGCATCCGCGTCGTGCGCGGCGAGGACGAGTTCCTCGGCGCACTCGATCGGGCCTCGGCCGAGGCCAAGGCCGCATTCGGCGACGGCACGATCTATCTGGAACGCTTCGTCGAGCACGCCAGGCATGTGGAGGTGCAGATCCTCGGCGACGGCACCAGCTTCATCCACTTCGGCGACCGCGACTGCTCGATGCAGCGCCGCTCGCAGAAGGTGATGGAGGAGGCTCCCGCCCCGGAGCTGCCCGATCACGTGCGCGAGACGATCCGGCAGTCGTCCGTGAGTCTCGCCGCCGAGTGCGGCTACACGGGCGTCGGCACGGTCGAGTTCCTCTACGATCCGGCCCGCCAGGAGGCGGCGTTCATCGAGATGAACACCCGCCTGCAGGTCGAGCACCCGGTCACCGAGATGATCACCGGCATCGACCTCGTGGAGCAGCAGCTGCGCGTCGCCTCTGGCGAAGCCCTCGCGCTGCGCCAGGAAGACATCCGCTTCGAGGGCCACGCCTTCGAATGCCGCATCAACGCCGAGAACCCCGCGATGAACTTCTTCCCGAGCCCCGGAACCATCTCGAAGCTCGAGTGGCCGAGCGGCGAGGGCGTGCGCATCGACACGGGCGTGGAGCAGGGCAGCGACGTCGTCCCCTTCTACGACTCCATGATCGCGAAGCTCGTCGTGCACGCGCCGAGTCGCGAGGAGGCGCTCGAGCGGCTGGCGAAGGCGCTCGACGAGATCGAGGTCGAGGGCATCGCGACCACCGTCCCGCTGCACCGCGCACTCGCGAGACTGCCCGAGCTGGCCGAGGTCTCGCATCACACCACGTTCATCGAGAACACCCCCGAAATTCTGAACGCACTGGAGAAGGCATGACACAGATCAAGCTCCCGGAGCACGCCCGCTACTCCTTCGGCGGCGACGAGTTCCTCCTCGTCGAGATCGACGACGCGATGAGCCTGGAGGCGAACCTCCGCACGGTGGCCATCGCGAACGGCGTGCGCGAGCGAGATCTCGACGGCATCGTCGAGATCTGCCCCACCAACGCCTCGCTGCTGATCCGCTTCGATCCCGAGGCGATCGAGCCCGAGCGGTTGAAGACGGAGGTGCAGGCGGTCGAGGCCGAGACGAAATCGGCGAAGTCGAGCGTCATCCGCACCCGCATCATCGAGCTGCCGATCTGGTACGGCGACCCCTACACGACCGAGGTCATGAAGCGGTTCCGCGAAGGCTTCCACCAGGATCCCGAGTCCACCGACCTCGAGTACTCGGCACGAGTCAACGGTCTGGCCTCCGGCGAGGAGTTCGCGAAGCGCCACTCGGATCAGCCGTGGATCGTCTCGATGGTCGGCTTCGTCGCCGGCCACCCCTTCCTCTACCAGCTCGTCGACCGGGAGAAGCAGTTGCAGACCCCGAAGTACCTGAGCCCTCGCTCGGGCTTCACCCCGGCGCTCACCGTGGGCCACGGCGGCTGCTTCGGCTCCCAGTACCCTCAGGAGGGCGCGGGCGGCTACCAGATGGTGGGGATCCTCGTGGGCCCCATCTTCGATCCCACGCAGCGGGCGGCGGACTTCAAGGAGTCGATGTTCTTCTACCGCCCCGGCGACATCGTGAAGTACAAGCCGATCGGTGAGGAGGAGTATCGCGAGTACCGCCGGCAGGTCGAAGCGGGCACCTTCCGGTACCGCACCGCCGAGATCGAGTTCGACGCCGCGCGCGCCAGCGCCGAAGGCGAAAGCTACAACCGTACCCTCGTGGAGGCCCTCGATGGCAATTAAGATCATTCAGCCCGGACTGGCGACGACGGTGCAGGATCGCGGCCGCACCGGCTACTACCACCTCGGGGTGCCGCAGGGCGGCGCGCTCGACCAGTACTCCTACGAGCTCGGCAACGCGCTCGTAGGCAACCGGAACGGCGAGGCCGTGCTCGAGTGCGCCTACCTCGGCCCCGAGTTCGAAGCGCTCGAGCCGACCGTCGTCGCGATCACCGGCGCGCCCGTCGAGGTGAAGGTCAACGGCGAGCCGCGGCCCGCCTGGACCCGGCTCGAGCTGCAGACGGGGGACAGGCTCTCGTTCGGCATCATCTCGGCCGGCATGCGATACTTCATCGCGGTCGCGGGCGGCATCGACGTGCCGGAGGTGCTCGGCAGCCGCTCGACCTTCCTCACGAGCGGTCTCGGCGGCTTCGAAGGGCGCAAGCTGCAGGCCGGCGACGTCGTGCCGGTCGG
>JBEBTD010000107.1:0-7912 GCA_040393965.1 Leucobacter soli
CCGACACCAACCGCCTCGTCATCAACTGGCGCGGCGAGGAGATCGTGAACGTCGACCCCTCGACCGTCGCCGTCGACGGGCCGGTCTACGAGCGCCCCCTCGCCTACCCGACGTGGATCGACTCGCTGCAGGCCTCGGGAGTGTCTGCCTCTGGCCTCGATCGCGCGACTTCGGGCGAGGATCTGCGCGCCCAGCTGCTCGCGGTCGCCTCGTCGCCGAATCAGGCCTCGAGCGAATGGATCACGAATCAGTACGACTACTACGTGCTCGGCAACACGGCTCTCTCGTTCCCCGATGCCGCGGGCATGATCCGCGTATCCGAGGAGAGCGGGCTCGGCGTGGCCATCTCGACCGACGCCAACGGCCGCTATTGCCAGCTCGACCCCTACGCCGGTGCGCAGCTCGCGCTCGCCGAGGCCTACCGCAACGTCGCCACGACCGGCGCCGTGCCGACCGCGGTGACCGACTGCCTGAACTTCGGCAGCCCCGAGAACCCCGAGGTCATGTGGCAGTTCTCGAAGGCGGTCGAGGGCCTCAGCGACGCCTGCCTCTCGCTCGAGGTTCCCGTCACCGGCGGCAACGTCTCGTTCTACAACCAGACCGGCGACACCCCCATCCATCCGACCCCTGTGGTGGGCGTGCTCGGCATCATCGACGACGTGGCTCGGCGCGTGCCGAGCGGCTGGCAGGATCAGGGCGAGCACCTCTACCTGCTGGGCACGACCCGCGACGAGCTCGACGGCTCGGCCTGGGCCGAGGCCGTGCACGACCACCTCGGAGGCGTGCCGCCCCGCGTCGTGCTCGACGACGAGCGAGCGCTGGCCGAGCTGCTGCACGCCGCCTCCCTGGGCGGCCTGCTCTCCGCGGCGGTCGACCTCGGAGAGGGCGGCCTGGCTCAGGCGCTCGCGGACGGGGCGCTCCGCTTCGGAGTGGGCGCGCGCGTCTGGATCGACGAGATTCTGTCGCGCGACGGCGTCGACGAGGTGGCTGCACTCTTCTCGGAGTCGCAGGCCCGAGCCCTCGTGGCCGTGCCGCATGAGGAGGAGGTGAAGTTCCGCGGGCTCTGCGAGGGCCGCGGCTTCCCCGTGCTGCGCATCGGCGTGACCGACGTGCCCGGCGCCGATGCCGCCCTCGAGGTGCAGGATCGCTTTACGCTGCCGCTCTCGGAGCTGCGCGACGCCTCGCGCGCGACGCTGCCCTCGCGCTTCGGCCCGGTCATCGAGCCCGACGAGCGCGAGGCGAACCCGAACGCGGCGGCCGCGCGCTTCGAGCGCTCCGTGGGCGCACCCGGCGCCGGCATCTCGGAGTAGCTCCCGTGCGCTCGGGGCGTCGCGACGCTTCACGCGCCGTATGCCCCGTGCTGTTTGCCCAGGTGCTGCCCAGCCTCTGGTGAGAGGCTGTCTTCCGAGCCGGCGAGAAGGCTCTGGGACGATGGTCAAGTACCCCAAGTGCGAAAAGACTTGCCACAGGAGTCAACCATGTGGGCATGGATCATTCTGATCGTTTCCGGCGTCTTCGAGGCTGTCTGGGCGACGGCGCTCGGCAAGAGCGAGGGTTTCACGAAGCTCTGGCCGACCGTGGTCTTCGCGGTCGGCTGCGCCATCAGCATGGCCGGGCTGGCGATCGCCCTGCGCGAGATACCCACCGGCACGGGATATGCGGTGTGGGTGGCCGTGGGCGCTTCGCTGACGGTGATCTACGGCATGATCACGGGCGCCGAGTCCGTGAGCCTGCTCAAGATCCTGCTGCTGCTCGGAATCGTGGCATGCGTGATCGGGCTGAAGCTCGTCAGCGACTCGGAGGCGGTCGCCGCGTAGCCTCAAGCGCCGGCTGACCGGGGGCGGCCGACGACACCCCTCCCCCGGTGCGCCCTCGGGTTCGCCTCCGCCCCCGGTGCGCCCGGGTTCGCCCCCGCCCCCGGTTCGCCCCCGCCCCCCGGCGCGCCCCCGCCGAACGTGCACGGCGTCGCCGAAGGTGCATGTTCTAGGACGACCACAGCATGCACCTTCGGCAACCCTGTGCACGCTCAACGCAGCACCAATCCCCGCGGCGGCCAAGGAATCGGCACTCTGAACGCATGCAATCGACGGGCGAACCCCAGCTCGGAGGACACATCGGAGTAGCCCCACCGAATCATCCCATTCCGCGTCGACCCGCAGATCCAGTCCTGTCGGCGCTTCTCCCGATAGGCGAGCTGCGCGGAGCTCAAACCGTTCATCAACGATGCATCCGTGTACTTCGAAGCGCCATCGCACTCGCCGAACAAGCGCAGTCCGACGAATCTGAAGTTGACGTAATAGTCATAGTGTTCAGGCCCGCGCACGGGCACTTGCAGTTCGACCTCGAATCCCAACCGCACGAGTCGCAGGTGGCTGACGCTTTCGAGCACCGAGTCCTTCCGAGCGTCTGCAAGTCTCAGCATCTCACGCGCGCCTCGCACGCCACGCGCACCGACGAGATCGTCGAGCCTCCTCTCCAAGCGGTCGCGCCACTCGGCGACGGTCGACGTATCTATCTGGCGTTCGACCCTGAAGCTTCTTCGCAGATGACCATCGGCGCAGGCAAGCGCGTCTTCGACCGACAGGAATCGCGCCAGGTCGAGCACAGTGCGCTCCGGCGAAGTACAGCGCAAGCCTCCGACCTCCACGATGTCGTCCGTGTCGAGCTCCGAACGGTGGCGCAGCAGAGCACCGGTTCTCCGCGCCGCTCCGCCGCGAGGCTCCGTGATATGCACGACGTCGAGGTTCGCCTCGTAGAGCGGGAGCCCGAGTAGCACAGCGGCCGAGGAGTGCGAGAACACGATATCGCCTCGCGCAGCCGCTCTCACCGCCAGTATCCTGGCGAGCTGCCGATCGGTGCGGTCGGCTCCGCACCATCGCTCGGCGGCGATACGGTACCCGTGGTGCAGCGCAACGGTGTCTCGCAGTCGAGCAGCCCGTCGCTCGCCTCCGCTGTTCGTCGGGCGCCCTGTGCGAATGAGCTGACCATCGAGGCGCGCGATCTTCTGGAGGACGTCCATACACCGACCATGCCCGATGCTTTGCCGCAAGGATGCCCGAGCCCGCAAACTGTGCATAACTCTGTGGTTCTCGCGGCCATGCACTGGCTGTGGACGACAATCGGAGTCTTTCGGAGACAGTGCCTCCTCTCGCCTCTTCGCCTGTTCTCGCCTGTTCTCGCCTGTTCTCGTCCCTCCTGACCTCTTCTGCCCCTTTCTGCGTCGAAGGTGCACGTTGTAGCCGAGTGAGCATGGGGTTTCGGGCCTACAGCGTTCACGCTCGGCAACATCATGCACGCTCGCACCCGGGTACGAGGGCCGGAGGGGAGGCAGGGGGAAGCCGGGAGGGTGGACGGGCGGGCTGTAGGGGCAGCCGGGAGGGCGGACGGGCGGGCTGTGGGACAGGGAGGGTGGACAGACGGGCCGCAGGGGAGGCAGGGCGGGTGGACAGACGGGCCGCAGGGCAGCCGTAGCTGGGGGGGCAGCAGGCGGGGGCAGCAGGCCAGCAGCGAGGGGCGGAGTGCGGACTCAGTGGGAATGCAGGGTGAGCATGGGGGCGACGCGAGCCACGATCGCCGTGTGCAACTCCTCGACCGGCAGGGAGGCGTCGAGCACGAGGAAGCGGTCGGGCTCCGCCGCCGCGAGATCCAGGAAACGCTCGCGCACGCGCGCGTGGAACTCTTCGGCCTCGCGTTCGAGGCGGTCGGCCTGCTGGCCTGCGGCCTGTCTGCGAGAGGCCGCGAGTTCGGGCGTCACGTCGAGCAGCACGGTGAGCCGGGGCCACAGGCCCTCCGTGGCCCATTCGTTAAGGCTGCGCACCTCCTGCGGGGGCAGCGGCCGGCCGGCGCCTTGATAGGCGAGTGAGGAGTCGATATAGCGATCCTGCACGACCACGGCGCCTCGGGCGATCGCCGGGCGCACGACCTCGGCGATGTGCTGAGCCCGATCGGCCGCGTAGAGCAGCGCTTCGGCGCGCTGGTCGACGTGCTCGCCGTGCAGTAGCAGCTCGCGCACGGAGACGCCGAGGGGCGTACCGCCGGGCTCCCTGGTGCGCACGACCTCGAGGCCGCGGGCGGCGAGCCAGCTCGCGAGCAACTCGGACTGGGTCGTCTTGCCCGCGCCGTCGCCGCCCTCGAAGGTGATGAAGATGCCACTCATCGTGTCTGCCGTTCTCGTCCGTGTGATTTCGACTCGGGCGGAGCCTTCGCTCAGCCGGCGTTCTGAGCCGAAGCCGCGGCCGCCTTGGCCGCCCGAGTCGCGGCGGCCTTCTTCGCAGCTTCCGAGCGCTTCGGGTCAACGGCCTTCTTCGCGGCGCCCGCCTTCTTCTCGGTGGGCTTCTTCGCGGCGCCCGTCTTCTTCGCCGCCGGTTTCTTCGCCGGAGCCTTGCGCTTCGCGGGGCCCTTGGCTCGCTTGATGGCGAGCAGCTCGACGGCGCGCTCGAAGGTGATGTCCTCGACGCTGTCGCCGCGCGGGATGGTCGCGTTGGTCTCGCCGTCGGTGACGTACGGGCCGAAGCGACCGTCCTTGACTTTGATGGGCTTGCCGCTCACCGGGTCGGCGTCGAACTCCTTGAGTGCGCTCGCAGCCTTGCGCGCTCCGTACTTGGGCTGCGCGAACAGCTCCTGCGCAGCGGCGAGGTCGACCGTGAATATCTCGTCTTCGCTCGACAGCGATCGAGTGTCGGTGCCCTTCTTGAGGTAGGGGCCGTAGCGACCGTTCTGCGCGGTGATCTCGGCCCCCGTCTCGGGATCGGCGCCGACCACGCGCGGCAGGTCGAGCAGGGCAACCGCGGTGTCGAGATCGACGGTCGCCGGATCCATGCTCTTGAAGAGTGAGGCCGTGCGGGGCTTCTCGCCCTTCGGCAATTCCTCCCCCTCGTCGGGGAGCTCGGTGACGTAGGGGCCGAAGCGGCCGTTCTTCGCCGCGATGCGCTTGCCGGTGAGGGGGTGCAGACCGACGATGCGATCTTCGAGCGGCTCGGCGTCGGCGAGCTGGTGGGCGAACTCGGGCGAGAGCTCGTCGGGGGCGAGGCCGTCGGGAATGTTGACGCTGCGCGGCTTGAGCGCTCCGTCTTCGCCGACCTCGCACTTCTCGTCGAACACCTCGAGATAAGGGCCGTACTTGCCGATTCGCAGCGAGATCTCGTCGTCGATGCGGATCGTGTTGATCGCTCGCGCATCGATCTCGCCGAGATTGTCCACGACGCCGCGCAGTCCCGGATGGTTGTCGCTGCCGAAGTAGAAGTCGCGCAGCCAGGCGGAGCGCTCTGCCTCGCCGGCGGCGATGCGGTCGAGATCCCCCTCCATCTCGGCGGTGAAGTCGTAGTTCACAAGCGCCGCGAAGTGCTCCTCAAGCAGGCGCACGACCGAGAAGGCGATCCAGCTCGGCACGAGTGCCTGCCCCTTCTTGGTGACATAGCCGCGGTCGCTGATGGTGCTGATGATTGCCGCGTAGGTCGACGGACGGCCGATGCCGAGATCTTCGAGCCGCTTGGTGAGGCTCGCCTCGGTGTAGCGCGGGGGCGGGCTGGTCTCGTGCCCCTTGGACTCGGGCTCCATCAGCGCGAGCGACTGGCCCTCGGCGAGCTGGGGCAGTTCGACGCTCTGATCCTTCGGCGAGCGCTTCTCGTCTTTGCCCTCCTCGTAAGCGAGCAGGAAGCCGGGGAAAGTGATCACCGTGCCGCTCGCCGTGAACTCGGCATGCGTGGGCGAGGCCGCCGCGGGCTCCGTCGCCTCGACCCCGATGGTGACGGTGTCGGTCGAACCCTTGGCGTCGGCCATCTGGCTCGCGACCGTGCGCTTCCAGATCAGCTCGTAGAGCGCGAACTCGCCCTGGTTCAGCTTGCCTTTGAGCTCGCTCGGCTTCGCGAAGGCGTCGCCGGCGGGGCGGATCGCCTCGTGGGCCTCCTGCGCTCCCTTGGACTTGCCGGTGTAGACGCGCGGGGCGTCGGGCACGGTCTCGGGGCCGTAGAGCGCGGCCGCCTGCTTGCGAGCCGCCGCGATCGCCTGCTTCGAGAGCGTGGGCGAGTCGGTGCGCATATAGGTGATGTAGCCGTTCTCGTAGAGCGACTGGGCGTACGACATGGTCTGGCGCGAGCTGTAGCGGAGCTTGCGCGAGGCCTCCTGCTGCAGAGTCGACGTCGTGAAGGGGGCCGCGGGGCGGCGGGTATGGGGCTTGGTCTCGACCGAGAGCACCCGGGCGGAATCGACCTTCGCGAGCGCGGCGGCGAGCGCCTCGGCGCGCTGCTGGGGCAGCGGGATGACGCCGGCCTGCTTGGCCTTGGCCTTGAGCTCGCCTCTGTCGTCGAAGTCGCTGCCGGTGGCGAGACGCTCGCCGTTGAGGCGCACGAGCCTCGCCTCGAAGCGGGTCTGATCGACGGCGTCGGCGCCGGGCTGGAAGCTCGCGGTCAGATCCCAGTACTCGGCCGCGACGAAGGCCATGCGCTCCCGTTCGCGGTCGACCACGAGTCTCGTCGCTGCCGACTGCACCCGGCCGGCCGAAAGCTTCGGAGCGACCTTGCGCCAGAGCACGGGCGAGATGTCGTATCCGTAGAGCCGGTCGAGAATGCGACGGGTCTCCTGCGCATCGACGAGTGCGAGGTCGATGTCACGGGTGTTCGCCTTGGCCTGCTCGATCGCCTCCTTGGTGATCTCGTGGAACACCATACGGCGCACCGGAACCTTGGGCTTCAGCACCTCGAGCAGATGCCAGGCGATGGCCTCTCCCTCGCGGTCCTCATCGGTGGCGAGCCACAGCTCGTCCGCATCCTTCAGGGCCCGCTTGAGCTCGGTGACCGTCTTCTTCTTATTGGCGTTGACGACGTAATAGGGGGCGAAGCCCTGCTCGACGTCGACCGCGAACTTGCCGAGAGGGCCCTTCTTGAGGTCCGCGGGCAGCTCGGATGGCTCGGCCAAGTCACGGATGTGACCGACGGATGCGATGACCTCGTAGTCGTCACCGAGATAGCCGCCGATGGTCTTCGCCTTGGTCGGCGACTCGACGATGACCAGTTTCTTCGCGCCCACAGCGCTCCTTCTCGACGTTCTTCAGTGGTGTGATGCGGTTCTGGGGCACCACTCTATGCCACGGGTGGGCCTGCACGTGCACGGGCGTGCACCCTTCCGAACATAGTCTGCACGCTCACGCTGATGCGAACCTGTCCGCTCTCGGCCTCTGCCCCGCAGGCCTCGAGCTTCACGTCGACGGAGGATGCGACCTCCGACGCGAGGACGCACGGATCGGCCTCGATCCAGCCCAGCAGCGCGTCGGAGGCGGCGAGCGCTGCGGCATCCGCCGCTCCCGAGGCTCGGCTCGAGGCGTCGAGGGCGGCGGCAGCGGCAGCGACTGGCAGCGCCAGCGCGAGAGAGGAGGCGGCGATCGCGACGAGCACCGGCCCGCTCACGCCCGACCGCCGCTCAAGCGGTCGCACCGCTCATGGCCGCGCAACCCTTTGCAGACACTGCGATACGGGCGAGCAGACCGCCCATCGGAGCGGAGCTCAGCGTCACGCAGTGCAGCACACCGAGCGAGTGCCGCTGCGCGTTCACGGCCGCGCCCAGTTCGCCGAGCCGAGCTCCGGCGGCTGCACTGTCTCCCCTCGCTTCGAGGCGCGCCACCTCCGAGGCCGCGGAGCTCAGCACGAGGCGGTGCGTGGCGAGCATGATGGAGCCCACGGCGAGCGCGAGCACCATCAGTGCGGCCGGCAGCACGACGGCGAACTCCGCGGTCACGGATCCTCGTTCGTCGGCGAGCACGGCTACCCCGCGACCCCGAGCGCGCGCTGCACCATATCGAGCAGGAACGCGCGAATCTCGCTCGAGCGCAGGATGGCCACGAGCACGCCGGCGAAGGCGACCGCCCCCATGATGACGACGGCGTACTCCGCCGTGACCGCGCCCCGGTCGTCGCGCAGTT
>JBEBTD010000108.1:0-7825 GCA_040393965.1 Leucobacter soli
TGCGGGAACGTTCCCGCGCTATCGGTCGAAGCCCTCCGGGAACGAGACGAACGACGCGATCGACCTATTCGACGCGCTCGCCAAATCCTCTCCCGGTTCGGACGAGGGGTCTGCGAACCCGCGCGGCCGACGGTGCGGTACCCGCACTGTTTGAGCGAAGGAGCTGCGGATATGAATCGTCGACGTACCGGTTATGTGTGGGATGAGCGCTACGCCTGGCACGACACGGGCACCCATGCGGGCATCTTCCCCTCGGGCGGCTTCGTGCAGCCCTATCGCAACTTCGAGAGTCCCGAATCCAAAGCGCGGATGGCCTCTCTGGTGGAAGTCTCGGGCATGATCGGCAATCTGGTGCGCATCCCGGCGCGCCCGGTGACCGAGGAGGATCTGCTTCGGGTGCACACTCCGGGTCATGTCGAGCGCATTCGGAACCAATCCGAAGCCGAGGGCGGCGACGCGGGCGACGGCTTCTCCCCCTTCGGTCGCGGTTCCTACGAGATCGCGAAGCTCGCCGCCGGCGGCACGCTCGCCGCGGCGGAAGCAGTGCTCGACGGCGCAGTCGACAATGCCTACGCCCTGGTGCGCCCGCCGGGGCACCACGCGGAACCCGACCAAGGTCGGGGGTACTGCCTGTTCGCCAATGTGCCCGTGGCCATCGAGGCGCTGCGTGCCTCGGGGCGGGTGCGGCGGGTGGCCATCTTCGACTACGACGTGCACCATGGCAACGGTGCGCAGAAGATCTTCTGGGACGACCCTGATGTGCTCGCGATCTCGGTACACCAGGATCGCCTCTTCCCGACCGACAGCGGTCTCGTGGGGGAGCAGGGCGGAGGTGCTGGCGCCGGTCGGAACATCAACGTCCCGCTGCCCGCCGGCTCGGGCGACGGCGCCTACTGGAGCGTGGTCGATGAGGTCGCCGCGCCGGCGATCCGCGCGTTCCAGCCCGAGCTCATCATGGTGTCGAGCGGCTTCGACCCCTCGGCCTTCGATCCGCTCGGGCGGATGAGCGTCACCTCCGGGGGCTTCAAGGGTATCGCCGAGCGGCTGTTGGCCCTCGCCGACGAGGTCTGCGGCGGGAGGATCGTCTTCTCGCACGAGGGCGGCTACTCGCCCGTGCACGTGCCGTTCTGCGGACTGGCCGTGCTCGAGGCGCTGACGGGAGTCGACACGGGGGTAGAGGATCCGGTGAACATCTCGGTGGGCGACTCTCCGACTCGGGCGCTCACCGACTGGCAGCGCGAGGTGATCGAGCAGTCCGCCATGCTTGCGAGGGCGCTCGGCATGATCGCGGATTGACCCGCCGAACGGTGGGAACCCGTGCGCAGCAGAAGCGCGGCGGATCGCCCGCCGCCGTCCGTCGCCACCCCTGCCGGCAGCTCGCCGCACCGTCGCGTCCTATGCTGGGGGCATGATACGCAAGCCCGTGACGATCGTCGACATCGCGCGTGAGCTGGGCATCTCGAAGACGACGGTGTCCTCCGCGCTGCACGGCAATGGGCGCGTCTCGGAGGAGACTCGGGTGCAGGTGAGCGAGGCCGCCGAGCGGTTGGGCTACGTGTCGAACCGCGCTGCACAGCGACTTCGAGGCAGCCGATCCCAGAGCCTCGGGCTGCACCTCTTCCCGAACAGCCAGGCCCGCAACTTCTACATGCAGTTCGTCTTCGGCGTGATGGAGCATGCCGCCGACATGAGCCTCGACCTGACGGTGCTGACGGAGAACCGCTGGCATCCGCGGCGCCGCAGCCTGTGGGCCGACGGGATGCTCGTGCTGGATCCGGCCCCCAGCGACCCGTTCATCGAGGAGACGGCCAAGACCGGGATCCCGATCGTGGCGGTCGGCGCGCTCTCACCCGAGCAGCGCGGCCTCGTCCGGGGCCAGTACTCGGGCGGCCAGGACGAGTTCACCCCGATCGTGCTCGACCGCCTGCTGGCCGAGGGCGTGCAGCGGCCCGCGATCGTCACGCTCCGCAAGGAGTTCGAACCGCTGTGGGCGAGGCAGGCGCTCGACATCTATCTCTCCCGGATGCGCGGGGCGGGGATCGCGCCGCTCGTGCTGCAGACCGGCTTCTGGCCGACGGACGACGAGATCGAGGGAATGGTCGACGCGCTCGACGCTGAGGGCGATGTCGACGGCGTGCTGGTCGTGCAGCAGGGCGTCGCCGGCCCGCTCGCCAAGAGCTACGCCGAGCGGCACGGGCGGGCGCCGTGGATGGCGGCGCTCGCCGCGGATCCCGTGACCGAGCAGGGGCTCGAACGGCTGATGGCCGTCGAACTGCACGCCCAGTCGTTCGGACGCAGGGCGGCCCGTTTGCTCACGCAGTTGATCGACGGCGAAGGCGACGCCTTCGAATGGAGGGTGAACCGCGAGGTGTCGCTGCTCCTTCCCGGACGCGCTCCAGAGCCGCTGTTCCCGGGCGACGAGCGGGATGGCGCGGACTGAGCAGGCCCGTGCGTGACGCGACCATTTCGCCTCGGTAACGATACGAGCACTCTTGCGGAAAGGGGCGGAGGCCGTGTTAGCATCTGATCTTGCAGGAACGTTCCCGCTAATGACGGCGGGGGATCGCTCCACCTGGATCGCGGGTGATCGAGGGTGGTCGAGCCGGCGCCGAGCCGAAGTTCGCTGCGCGAGCAAAGGAGCCGAAATGAAACACCTACGTCGTATGGCGAGCGCAGTGTCGCTCGCCGCAGCCGCAGCGCTGCTCATCACCGGATGCGCCTCGGACGCCGCCGGAGGAGGAAGCGCCGATGGCTCGGGAGAGTCGAAGGGCGCCGTCGCGATGAGCTTCGCCGGCCTCGACATCCAGATCTGGAACGACATGCTGCCGTTCATGGAGGAGGTCGTCACCGAAGCCGGCTACGACTTCGTCACCGATGATCCCAAGTGGGATGTGAACACGCAGGTCGCTGACTGGGAGTCGTGGATCGTGCGCGGCGACATCAAGGCCATCATGGGCTACCCGGCCCAGTCCGACGCGATGGTCGCCGTGACCCAGCAGGCGCAGGACGCGGGCATCCCGGTACTCGGCTACGGCAGCACCTGGGATGGTGTGACCGCCGCCGTCGTGCTCGACCACAAGGCCGACGGCCTCAAGGCAGGCGAGCGGGCCGCCGAGTGGATCAAGGAGAAGTACGGGGATCAGAAGGTCGACGTCGGCTTCCTCGGCTACCCCGACACCGACCTCGGCCGCCTGCGCGGAGAGGGCATGATGGAGGCGCTCGACGCCGCCGGCCTCAACCTGAACATCAACGAGCACAAGGTGCTCAACCTCGACGACGGCTACGCGGCCGCGCAGAACCAGCTGAACGCCTTCCCCGATACGAAGGTCTGGCTGGCGATCGCGAACGATCCCGCGCTCGGCGCCTACCAGGCGCTCGTCGACTCGGGGGTCTCGCCGACAGACGACAGCATGCTGCTGCTCAACCTCGATGCGACCGACGCCGAGCTGAAGATCATCGCCGAACCGGGCTCCTTCTGGCGTTACGCCTTCATTCCGGTGACCCGCCAGATCGCCGAGGCGAATGCGCAGATGCTCGTCGCGGTCGCGAACGGCGAGAGCGTGGAGGACACCGTGATCCCCACGACGGAGGTCACGAGCGAGAACGCCGAGCAGTACCTGCTCGCCAACCAGTAACCGGGCGATCGAGGGCCTCGGCGAGCGGGCGACGCCCGCCGGGGCTCCTCGGCACCCGCTGAAGGGGCAGCAGGGCACGAGAGAAACGGAAGCGATATGGGCGACAGCGGGACGAGGATCGCGTTCGACGGCGTGACGGTCGACTTCGGGGCGACGAGGGCGCTCGACGACATCACCTTCGGTGTGCGACCGGGCGAGATCGTGGGCCTACTCGGTCACAACGGGGCGGGCAAGAGCACACTCTTCAACGTGGCGAGCGGCGTGATCGGGGCGAGTGCCGGAGGCTTCGCCGTCGACGGCACCCGCATCGAGGGGCGCCTGAGCCCGCGCGACGCCGCGGATCTCGGCATCACCGTCATCCACCAGGAGCCGGCGCTCGCCCCGAACATGACCGTGCTCGACAACCTCTTCCTGGCCCGCGATGCCCCGGCGCGCGCGGAGCGCGCTGCTCGGGCGCGAGAAGCCCTCCACACCGTCGGCGCCCGGCTGCCGCTGGACATGCCCGTCGAGGCGCTGAGCCTCGGCGAGCGCCAGCTCGTCGACCTCGCCCGGGGCGTGCTCTCGGGTGAGATGAAGGTGCTCATGCTCGATGAGCCGACCGCCGCCCTCGGCAAGGCCGAGACCGAGTCGCTGCACGCTCTGATCCGGGATTTCGCCGCGAAGGGGGTGTCGGTGTTGTACGTCTCGCACCGCCTGCCCGACATCCTCGAGGTGTGCACCCGCATCGTGGTGCTCCGCGGCGGCAGGCTCGTCGTCGACGGCCCTGCCTCCGACTTCACGCCGGCCAGGCTCGCCGAGGCGCTCGTGCCCGATCTGCGCTCGCTCGACTTCACTCACGTCGACGCCGGCGAGGACGTACTGCGCCTCGAGACCCCGGGCGGCGCGATCACGGCCCGCGCGGGCGAGGTCGTCGGCCTCTTCGGCATGGCGGGAGGCGAGCAGTTCGGCATCGCCGCGCAGCTCGCCGGTGCGGCCTCCCAGCCCTGCGAATACGAGTTGCAGGGCCGACCGGTGCGATTCCGCTCGCCCGGCCACGCGATCCGCCGGGGCGTGTTCTTCGTGCCGCCGGATCGCGACACCGAGGGGCTCATCGCGACCGAGACCGGCATCGACAACGTCATGCTGCCCTGGTATGCGCAGGGAACCTCGAAAGGGTGGTGGGTCTCCAAGCATGCGGGCGCGGAGGTGTACGAGCGGGCTCGGCAGGCGCTCGACATCCGCGGCCCAGAGGGTTCCGCCGCCGTCTCGCAGTTCTCGGGCGGCAACCGGCAGAAGCACCTGCTCGCCCGCTGGCTGTACCCCGCTGAGCCGACCCTGCTGATCCTCGCCCAGCCCACGCAGGGCGTCGACGTCGGCGCCAAGCTCGACATCGTAGAAGCGGCCAGGGCCGCCGCCCACCTCGGTGCCGCGGTCGTCGTCGCCTCCAGCGAATCGGACGAGATCGCCAGCATGTGCGACCGCGCCTACACCGTGCTCGGCGACCGGCTGCTCGAGGTGCCGCGCAGTGAGCGCTTCAACGAAGAGCTGCTCTCCTCCCTGCTCGCGCTCGCCGAGCCGGCGAGCGCCTGATCCTCGTCCCGACTTCGAACCCGGCAACCCACCAGCGCACCGACCCCTAGGAGCCGAAGCCATGAACACCGAACGCCTCAAGATCTTCGCCGCGAAGAACGGCATCTTCCTCGCCCTGATCGTGCTCATCGCCGTCTTCTCGATCATGCGCCCCAACTTCTTCAGCTTCGCCAACGGGCAGAGCATTCTCATGCAGGCCACCGAGCTCGGCATCATCGCCATCCCCGCGGCCTTCCTCATCATGTCGGGCACCATCGACCTCTCGGTCGGCGCCGTCGCCTCGGCGGCCGCGATCACCGGCGGCATGGCCATGGCGGGCACCGGCTCCACCCTGCTCGGCTTCGCGGTCGCGATCGGCACTGGCATGGCGGCGGGAGCGCTCAACGGCTTCCTCGTCTCGTACCTGCGCCTCAACTCCTTCGTCGTGACCCTCGGCGCGCTGAGCGTGTGGGGCGGCTTCGCGCTGCTGCTCTCGGGCGGCAAGACCATCCCGCGCTCGGAGCTGCCCGACGCGTTCCGTGCGATCGGAACCTTCAAAGTCGGGCCGATCCCCATCCAGATCATCGCGCTCATCGCCGTCATCGCGCTCGGCTGGTACGTGCTCAACCACACCAAGTTCGGCCGCGAGATCCGCGCGATCGGCGGCAACGAGCGGGCCGCCCGGCTCATGGGCATCGACGTGAAGCGCTCGCGCTTCCTCCTCTTCGTCGCCTCGGGAGCGTTCGCCGCCTTCGCGGGCCTGCTGCTCTCGGCGAAGGTGCAATCGGCGAACCCCACCATCGGCTCCGGCCTCGAGCTCGAGGCGCTGACGGTCGTGCTGCTCGGCGGCGTCGCCTTCGAGGGCGGCGTCGGGCGCATCAGCGGCGTCGTCGCGGGCCTGCTCTTCTTCCGCGTGCTGCGCGCCGGCCTCGTCTTCCTGCAGGCCTCCCCGTTCCTGCAGACCATCCTCGTCGGCGCGACTCTCATCATCGCCGTCGCCCTCGACAGCTCCATCCAGAAGATGATCCGCAGCTCCTGGGCGAAGCTCGGCAAGAAGGCTGTCTCCGACGACGAGGGCGGGGCGCCGTCCGCCCCGAGCTGAACCGGTCGGCCGGGGCGCTGTGGTGGGTCGCCCCGGCCTGCCGCTCATGGCCCGAGTCGCCCCGCGGCGAGGATCAGATCGCTCCGTGCGAGCGCGCGGCCAGCCTGCCTCCCGCGAGCGAGAGCCGCAGCTCGGCGCCTTCGGGCGCATCGCGAGGATCGCGCAGCACCTCCGTCGGCGAGCCGTCGGGGCCGACGAGCTGGGCGATCGCGTAGCCGCGCTCGAGGGTCGCCTTCGGGGAGAGGGCCGTGAGGCGCGCGCGGACGTGGGCGAGCGAGTTCGAGCGATCCTCGACCGCCCGATCGGCGAGCTCGGCCCCTCGCGCGATCCAGCGGACCAGATCCTCCGCCCGTTCGTCGACGAGGCGCTCGGGCCGCTCGAAGACGGGCCGCGCCCGCAGCTGCGCGATGCGGTCGGTCTCGTGCGAGAGCAGCTGACCGAGACGCGCGCTCATGCGGCTGCGCGCCTGGTCGATGCCCGCGAGCTGCTCGCCCACATCGGGCACGACGCGCTTCGCCGCGTCGGTCGGCGTGCTCGCCCGCAGATCGGCGACCTCGTCGAGCAGAGGGCGATCCGCCTCGTGCCCGATCGCGCTGACCAGGGGCGTGCTCGCCTCGGCTGCCGCCCGCAGCACCCGCTCGTCGCTGAACGGCAGGAGATGCTGGAAGTCCCCGCCGCCGCGGGCCACGACGATCACATCGACCTCCGGATCGGCGTCGAGCGCGGCGATGCCGGCCGCCACCTCCGTCGCCGCGCGATCCCCCTGGACCGCCGAGTAGCGCACCTTGAAGCGCACGCCGGGCCAGCGCAGGGTCGCATTGCGGATCACGTCCTTCTCGGCGTCGCTGTCCCGACCCGTGACGAGCCCGATGCACTGCGGGAGGAAGGGCAGCGCGCGCTTGCGGCTCGCATCGAAGAGGCCCTCGCGCATGAGTTGCTGGCGCAGCTGCTCGAGCCTCTGCAGCAGCTCGCCGAGCCCCACGTGCGAGAGCTCGAAGACCTGCACCGAGAGCGAGCCGCCCTTGACCCAGAAGTCGGGCTTCACGAGCGCGATCACGCGGTCGCCCTGAGAGAAGTCGGCCGTGAGCTTCGAGGCGACCGAACGCCACACCGTGAAGCTCACGGTCGCGTCCTGGTGCAGATCCTTGAGTTTGCCGTAGACGTGCCCGCCGCGCAGCTGCCATTGGGTGATCTCGCCCTCGACCCAGACGGTGCCGAGGCGGTCGATCCACTCCTTGATCTTCTGACTCATCAGGCCGACCGGCCACGGGGTCTCGCGGGTGGCGGGCGAAGCGCTCGGCGAAGTCATAGGGCGATTCTACGGGCTCGGGGCGGCTTCGGACTCGGGCCGGATCAGGGCGGAACCGGGATCCGATGGATTCGAGACACGGGCGGAGACCGGGCGCGCGGCTGGACTCGGAGTCGGGCCGGAACGACCGAATATTACGCACCGCTCGAGATTCTCTGTTGTCTCCCACCGATGCAGGGTAGCGTCGGAGATGTGACAGACGCAGCGATCCGACCGCTCACGGGGCCCATC
>JBEBTD010000109.1:0-7802 GCA_040393965.1 Leucobacter soli
AGGATCGCCACCGCCCCGAGTTCGGCGTCAGCCAGCAGGTGCGAGTCGTTCTGGGTCTCTACGACCACCTCCTCACCGAGGATGGGCTCGCCGCTTTCACCGGCGAGGAATGGACGCTGACCCCGGTCGCCGACCGCACCGGACTGCGCTACGACGGCCCCGGCGTCACCTGGAAGGAGCGCGAGCAGCCCTTCGGAGCCGGCTCCGACCCCTCCAACATCGTGGACGCCGGCTACGCCGTGGGTTCGATCCAGATCCCCGGCGGCAAGCAGCCGATCATCCTGCACCGCGACGCGGTGTCGGCCGGCGGCTACGCGATGGTCGCCACGGTGATCAGCGCGGATATGGATCTCGTGGCCCGTTCGGCCCCGGGCACCAGGACCAGATTCATCCCCGTAGATATCGAAGAAGCCGTGGAGGCGCGCAAGACCCGCGCCGCCGCGCTGGCGGAGGCGCTCGCGTCGGTCACAAGCTGACGAGCGCCTCGGACAGGCCCCTCCGGCGCTCATCGTCGTCGCCGGGGGAGCCGAGAAGGAACCTCCCCACAGAAGATCCCAGCGAAGCGAACGAGAACACCGCGATCGGCCAGGCGGGCTGAGCCGATCACCGTCGACGCGGACGTCGGCTGCCGGCAACGCTGCCTGTCGGCTTCGCGAGGATCGCATTCATCGAAAGGCGTCTCAATGACCCAGCACACGCATGAACAGACAGAACACACGCCCCTCGTGAGCGCGCTCTCCCGAGTGGGCTCCGAAGACTTCGCGAGCGAGCGGATCCCGAGCAAGCTGCGCCTCGGCTGGCCGCTGCTCACGGTCGTCTGGTTCGGGGCGGCGATGTTCGTCGGCCTGTACTACACGGGCATGGAACTCGGCACCCAGATGGGCGGCCTGAACAACACCTTCACGGCGATCGGCCTCGGCGCCGCCTTCCTCTGCGTCTTCCTGATCCTGACCGGCATCATGGGCCAGCGCACGGGCTGCAACACGGCGCTCATCGGCGTCTACGCCTTCGGCCGCAAGGGCGCTGCGATCCCGGCGTTCCACATCGCCGACATCGGCTGGTTCATCGTCATGATCGCGCAGTTCGTCGTGATCGTCGAGTACTTCATCCCGTGGGTCGACGGCCGCGTACTCGCGGCCCTCTGCTCGATGCTGTTCCTCACCAACGGCTTCGTCGGCGTGAAGCAGATGGCCCGCCTCAACCTCATCGCGATGCCCATCCTCGCCTTCGTCGGCGTGTACAGCATCATCCGCGCGGGCGCGGTCGCCGAAAGCGGCTTCGCCGGCATGTTCAGCCAGGGCGAGGAAGCGACGATCACCGTCACCGCCGGCATCACTATCGTCGTCGGCACCTGGATCAGCGGCGCCTCGCGTGCCGCGGACTACTTCCGCTGGGCCCGCAGTGCGGGTGATGTCGTGAAGTCGGTCATCGTCGGTTTCACCGTCGGCTTCCTGCTCTGCATCGTCGCAGGCGTGCTCTGGGGTGCCGCGGTGGGCTACATGCCGATCCCCGAGGTGCTCATCCTGCTCGGCGCAGGCATGGTGCCACTCGGACTGCTCATGTTCTCGTTCCAGACCTGGACCACGAACGAGCACTCGGGCTACGTCACCTCGAACTCACTCCCGGTCTTCGTCGAGACTCTCACCGGCAAGAAGCTGCCCCGTCGATACGTCAACATCGCCATCGCGTTCATCTCGATGCTCGTCGCGGGCCTCGGGGTCGAGAACTACTTCATTCCGTTCATCTCGTTCCTCGGCGTGTTCATCCCCGTGATCGCGGCGATCTCGCTGACCGACTACTACATCATGTCGCGAACCCGCTTCCACTGGACCGGCGAACGGGACTACTACTCGATCGAGGTCAGCGACCCCCGCGTGCAGCGCCACGTCATGAACTGGGCGGTGCTGCCCGCGCTCGCCGTCGGCTTCGTGGTGGGCTTCTACCTCGACTGGGGCGTCGCGAGCGTCAACGCCATCATCAGCACGGCCATCGCCTACATCCTGAGCTGCCTGATCCTCTCGCCGCTCCGCAAGAAGGAGGCGGCGAAGATTGCGTAGCGGATTCGGCACTGAAGCGACTATCGATCGGTTCGCCGGTCTCGGAACGTTGGAGCGTTAGACATGGACATCTTTATCAACTACATCGTGCTCGTCGTGGGCATCGGCCTCATCGGTCTGCTCTGGGGCATCATCGGCGGCCAGGGCAACCGGAAGGAGGTCGTGGGCCTCACGACCGCCTTCGTGGTCTGGGGCGTGATCTGCTACACCATCCAGATCACGACCGGCATCTCGGTCTAGGTTCCGGGCGCGTGACCGGGCGGGCGTTCTCCGCCGGGTCACGATAGCCTGGAGGTCATGGCCGAGGATCAGCACGCGACGGGCGGGACGGCGCACAGCGCCGACCCGCCCGTCCGCGCGCCCGGCCACGGTTCGCAGGATCGCGAGCAGCTCTTCGAAGCGGTCGAGGTGATCGAAGCCCAGCCGCTCGACCAGCGCGCCGCCGGCTACGACCAGCTCGCCGAGGAACTGCTGGCCGAACTGCAGCGCAGCGACCACGAAGCGCCGGAGTAGCGCGGGTGACAGCGCGCTGGGACGGCCCTGCGGAGCGACTCGACCGGGTGCTGCCGACCCTCGGGCTCGCCCGCTCGCGCAGCCGCGCCGCGGAGCTGGTCGCGGGCGGACGCGCTCGCGTCGACGGCGAGGTCGCCGTCAAGGCGGGCATGCGCGTCGCGCCGGGCTCCCTGATAGCGGTCGAGGGCGGTGACCGCTACGTCAGCCGCGCCGCGCACAAGCTGCTGGCCGGCCTCGACGCGTTCTCGGTAGAACCGGACGGGCGGCTCGCGCTCGACGTCGGCGCATCCACCGGAGGCTTCACACAGGTGCTGCTCGAACGCGGCGCCCGCGAGGTGCTCGCGATCGACGTGGGGCACGGACAGCTGGCCGAGGCGATCCGCGCGGATGCGCGCGTGCGCGCGGTCGAGGGCTGCAACGCCCGGGAGCTGACCCCGGAGTCGCTCGCCGAGGCGACGGGCGTCGCCGAGGCCCCTGGCATCGTCGTGGGCGACCTCTCCTTCATCTCGCTCGACCTCGTGCTGCCGGCCCTGGCGCTGGTCGCCGCCCCCGACGCCCAGTTCGTGCTGCTCGTCAAACCGCAGTTCGAGGTGGGCCGGCAGGGCGTCAGCGGCGGCATCGTCACCGATCGGGAGCTCGCGATCGCCGCGGTCGCCCGCGTCATCCGCGGCGCGGCCTCGCTCGGCCTCGAATGCCTGGGCGTCGCGCTCTCACCCATCGCGGGGGAGCACGGCAACCGGGAGGTGCTCGCCCACTTCGCGCGCGGCGGCGCCGCCGATCCGCCAGAATGGGAGCAGCGCATTCGAGAAGTCTTCGACGCCGGAGGTGAGGCATGAGCGAACGCCGCATCCTCGTCGTGTCGCACACGGCGAGGCCAGAGGCCATCGAGGCGACCGTGCACGTCGTCGCGAAACTGCGCGACGCCGGGGTCGTGCCGGTGATGGCGCCGAGCGACCGCCTCGAGTTCGCCCCGCACCTGCCGATCGACCGCACCGCCGAGCTCGGCGTCGACATCGCCTCCGAGGAGCTCGAGATCGCGCTGGTGCTGGGCGGCGACGGCACCATCCTGCGCGCGGCTGAGCTGCTGCGCGGCTCCGTCTGCCCGATCCTCGGAGTCAACCTCGGCCATGTCGGCTTTCTCGCCGAGGCCGAGTCCCACGACCTCTCCTTCACCGTCGACCGCGTGCTCGCGGGTCGGTACGTCGTCGAGCAGCGCATGACCCTCGACGTCTTCGCGAGCCACGGCGGCGAGGTGATCGCCCGCACCTGGGCGGTCAACGAGGCGAGCGTCGAGAAGCGCGGGCGCATGCTCGAGGTGGCGATCGGTGTCGACGGCCGCCCGCTCTCGTCGTTCGGCTGCGATGGCATGATCCTCGCGACTCCGACGGGCTCGACCGCTTATTCCTTCAGCGCGGGGGGCCCGGTCGTCTGGCCTGACGTGCAGGCGCTGCTCGCGGTGCCGCTGGCCGCGCACGCCCTCTTCAACCGGCCCATCGTGGTCAGCCCCGAGTCGGTGCTCACGGTCGAGATCCTGCCGCAGAGCGGGGGGCTCGGCGTGATGTGGTGCGATGGCCGACGGCGCACCGAGCTTCCCGTCGGGGCTGTCATCGAGGTGCGCCGGTCGGAGCTGCCCCTGCGCCTCGCCCGCATCGATGAAGCGGTGTTCACCGATCGGCTGGTCGGCAAGTTCCATCTGCCCGTCTCGGGTTGGCGAGGCGCCCCCGGGGCCGCGCAATGATCGAGCAGCTGCGCATCCGCGATCTGGGCGTGATCGCCGACACGACGCTGAGCCTCGGCCCGGGCTTCACCGCCATCACGGGCGAGACCGGTGCGGGCAAGACGATGGTCGTGACCGCGCTCGGACTGCTCATGGGCGAGCGCAGCGACGCCGGCGCGGTTCGCGTCGGGGCCGACGCCGCGCGGGTCGGCGGGCTCGTGCGCACCGAGGATCCGACGGTCGCAGAGCTCGTGGAGGATGCGGGCGGCGAGATCGAGGACGGGGATCTGACCCTCACCCGCACCGTCAGTGCGGAGGGGCGCAGCCGTGCCAGCGTCGGCGGCAGCGCCGCCCCGGTCGGCAGCCTCGCGAGGCTCGCCGAGCGCCTCTTCGCCGTGCACGGTCAGAGCGAGCAGCTCCGACTCCGCAGCGCCGCGGCCCAGCGCGAGATGCTCGACCGGTTCGGAGGCGCCGAACTGCTCGCGGTACTCGCCGACTACCAGGAAGCGCACGAGCACCGGCGAGCATTGACGGCGACGTTCGCCGAGCTCCGCGAGCGGCGGGACGAGCGGCGCAGCGAGGCCGAGCAGCTGCGATCACAGCTCGAGGAGATCGAGGCGGTCGACCCGCAGCCGGGCGAGGAGCTCGAGCTGAAGCAGCGCATCGACCGGCTCGGCAATCTCGAGGAGCTGCGCAGCGCCACCTCCGCCGCTCTGCGTGCGATCTCGAACGACGGGGACGACCCCTACGCCTCCGATGCGACCGGCCTCATCGACGAGGCGCTGCGCGAGGTCGAGCGGGTGGCCGCGAGCGACGAGCGGCTGGCCGGCGTCGCCGAGACGCTGCGCTCGCTCAGCTTCCAGGTGAGCGATGCGGGACGCGAGCTGGCGAGCTACGCGAGCGACCTCGACCAGGACGGGCCCGCCGAGCTCGCGATCGCGAACGAGCGTCTCGCCCAGATCAACGCGCTGCTGCGCCAGTACGGCGCCGACACCGCCGCGGTGATCGCGCACGGCGCCGCTGCTGCCGCCCGTCTCACGGAGCTCGAGGGCGACGACGACCGGCTCGAGTCGCTCGAGGCCGAGCTCGTGCGGGCCGCTGAGCGCGAGCGCGAGCTGGCGGCGCAGCTCTCCGGCATGCGTCGGACGGCGGCGGAGTCGCTCGGCGAGCTCGTCACTGCCGAACTGCACCAGCTCGCCCTGCCCGATGCCCGCTTCGTGGCCGAGGTGCGCCCCGCCGAGCTCGGCCGCTTCGGCGCCGACGAGGTGCGGCTGCTGCTGCAGCCCCACGCGGGCGCCGCGCCCAGGGCGCTCGCGAAGGGGGCGTCGGGCGGCGAGCTCTCCCGTGTGATGCTGGCGATCGAGGTCGTCGTCGCCGCGAGCGACCCCGTGCCGACCTTCGTCTTCGACGAGGTGGACGCGGGCGTCGGCGGCGCCGCCGCGATCGAGATCGGCCGCAGGCTCGCGCGTCTCGCCCGCACCTCGCAGGTGATCGTCGTCACGCACCTCGCCCAGGTGGCGGCGTTCGCGAACAACCACCTGCAGGTCGTCAAGGACTCCGCCGGCGGCTTCACCCAGTCGAGCTGCCGCAGCCTCGACGGCGAGGATCGGCTCGCCGAGATGGCGCGGCTGCTCTCCGGCCTCTCGGACTCCGAGAGCGCGCTCGCCCACGCCGCCGAACTGCTGGAGCTCGGCTCGACGCCCTGAGCGTGCCGTCGATGTCGGTGGCGAGTGGTACTCTCGCGGCATGAGGAGAATCTTTCCCCGGCGCGCGGGCGACGCGACCGTGAGCCCTGAGGCCGCGAAAGAGGCGCTCGACGCGATCGAGGAGCATCCCGATGTCGTGCACGCCGACCTCGAGCGGCTCGACTCCGAGACGCGCGCGATGTACCGCGAGTCCCGCGAGGCGGCAGTCGCCGAGGCCGAGCGGGAGGACTCGCGACCGAGCCGTACCCGCGAGTTCGTGGTGCGCAGCCCGTTCCAGCTCGGCTTCGTGATCACCCTCGGCGCGCTCGCCGCGATCCTCGTCGGCCAGATGCTCGGCCAGCTCAGCACGATCATCATGTACGTCGTCGGCGGCCTCTTCATCGCGCTCGCGCTCGATCCGCTGGTCTCGAAGCTCGAGCGTCGAGGCGTCAAACGGCCGGTGGGCATCCTCATCGTCTTCGGCAGCTTCCTGCTGATCGTCGGCGGCATCCTCGCCGTCGTCGTGCCGATGATCGCGAACCAGATCGCCATGCTGATCCGTACGGCGCCGAACTACTTCGTCGACGTGCAGAATCAGGACTGGTACCTGCTGCTCGAGGATCGCTTCGGGCAGTTCATCGACTTCGGCGGCCTACTCGGCATGGCGCAGGACTTCATCGGCAAGCCAGAGAACTGGGCTCAGGTGGCGGGCGGAGTCTGGCAGGCCGGCGTCGGCATCGCCAACGGCGTGACCGCGGGCTTCATCGTGCTCATCCTGAGCCTCTACTTCCTCGCCTCGCTGCAGACCACGAAGCGCGCCTTCTACAGCGTCTTCCCGCGCAGCGATCGCGCGAAGGTGATCGACATCACCGAGCAGATCACCTCCTCGGTCGGCGGGTACGTCAACGGCATGGTGCTGCTCGCGCTCACGAACTCGGTGCTCGGCTTCATCATGATGTCGATCGTCGGGGTGCCGTTCGCGGGCCTGGTCGCCGTCGGCGTGTTCCTGCTCGCCCTGATCCCGCTCATCGGCTCGGTGCTGGCGACGGTGCTCGTCACCGCCGTCGCGCTCTTCAACTCGCCGACGACCGCGCTCATCGCGGCCATCTACTACCTGATCTACATGCAGATCGAATCGTATCTGCTGACCCCGCGCATCATGAACCGCGTCGTCTCCGTGCCCGGCGCCCTCGTGGTGATCGGCGCCCTTGCCGGCGGCACGCTGCTGGGGCTCCTCGGCGCGCTCATCGCGATCCCCGTGACCGCGATGGTGCTGATGATCATCAAACAGGTGTGGGTGCCGCGCCAGGATCAGCAGTAGGGGTCTGTGCGATGGGGTCGCCGACTGATAGGATCGAAGCCCGTGGGAACTAACGCGGCGCAGAGCAAGACGACCAAGCACATCTTCGTGACCGGGGGTGTGGTCTCCTCGCTCGGCAAGGGGCTCACGGCCGCGAGTCTGGGCAATCTCCTCACCGCGCGCGGGCTGCACGTGGTCATGCAGAAGCTCGACCCCTACCTCAACGTCGACCCGGGAACCATGAACCCGTTCGAGCACGGCGAGGTGTTCGTGACGGACGACGGCGCCGAGACCGACCTCGACATCGGGCACTACGAGCGCTTCCTCGGCATCGACCTCTCGAAGGCCGCGAACGTCACCACCGGCCAGATCTACTCCGAGGTCATCGCGGCCGAGCGCCGCGGCGACTACCTCGGCGCGACCGTGCAGGTGATCCCGCACATCACCAACGAGATCAAGCGCCGCATGCGCCTGCAATCCCATCAGGAGCCGCAGCCGGACGTGATCATCACGGAGATCGGCGGCACCGT
>JBEBTD010000110.1:0-7692 GCA_040393965.1 Leucobacter soli
AGTGGCACTTCGAGGGCGAGGACTTCTGCGCCCCCGTGCTGCTGCGCCCGCTCGCCATCCGCCGCTACGGCCGAGACTTCGAGCTCAAGCTCAAGAAGCACCCCATGGTCAACCGTGAGCTGCTCGCCACCCTGCGCGAGCAGTACGGCATCGTGATCGACGCGCGCACGCTGCTCGAGCTCTCTCAGAGCGAGGGCGTCTTCAAGCCGCAGCCCGTGATCGACCGCCTGCGCCAGATGGTGACCGGCGTGCCCGGCTTCGTCGTGCAGCCCCGGCTCGTCGCCTCCTCGTTCCATAACGTCTCGCAGCAGATGGTCGCCGACGCTCGAGGCCTCGACACGACGGTGCTGCAGGCGGTGTGCGGCAGTGACGTGGCGAGGCAGCAGCTCGAAGCGGCCTACCGCCCGGTCACGGCAACGCACCCGAACGAACGAGCCCCCGAGGCAGACCGTCACCTCTACGACGCCGACGCCGAACAGGACGATGTGCTCGCCCAGATCGGGGCGGGGCATTCGCTCGTCGTGCGCACGCTCCCCGGCACTGGCGGCACGCAGACCGTGGTGAACGCGGTCGGCGAGCTCGTGCGCGCGGGCAAGCGCGTGCTCGTGGTCTCACCGCGCCGCTCCACGCTCGACGGCATCGCTCACCGCCTCACCCGGGTGGGCCTCGCAGGCCTCGCCGTCACGCCCCGCATGCTGCGCCGCAACCTCGTCGAGGCCATCAGCCGCAACGAGTCGGCGAACCCGGGCTCGCTGCGCGAGATCGACGACGCCCTCGTGCGCCTGCGGGGGGTGCTGCTCGCCTACGACGAGGCGCTTACGACGAGGGACGAGCGCTTCGGCGTCTCGCCGCTCGACGCGCTGCGCGAGCTCACCCGCCTGGCGCTCCTCGAGCAGCCGCCGACGACGACGGTTCGGCTCGACGACCAGGCGCTCGGTCAGCTGACGCTCGACCGCAGTTCGATCGCCGAGGACATCACCGAGGCCGCGCGCCTCGGCCAGTTCCAGTACGGGCCGAGCGACTCGCCCTGGTACGGCGTCACCTTCGCGACGACCGAGGCCGCCCGCAGCGCGTACTCGCTCGCCGTCGATCTCGCCGAGACCCAGCTGCCCCGGCTCATCTCGCAGGCGAACGAGCTCATCGAGCAGACCTCGCTGCGCCCCTACGAGACCATCGCCGAGCTCGGCGTCTACCTGCGCCTGCTCATGGGCGTGCGCGACACCCTCGACCAGTTCTCGCCCGAAGTGTTCGACCGCTCGCTCGGCGAGCTCATCGCCGCGCACGCTCCGCGAGGCGACGATGAGATGTCGAAGGGCAATCGCCGCCGCCTGCGCAAGCTCGCCCGCGAGTACGTGCGCCCCGGCGTGCACGTCTCCGACATGTACGCGCGCCTGGTGCAGATCCAGCAGCAACGCGTGCTCTGGCAGCGTTACAGCACGGTGGTCGGCGCGCGCCCCGAGGTGCCGCTCGGCATCACCGACGTGGCCACCGCCTTTCAGGCCGCCTATCAGGGCCTCGACGAGCTCGACCGCGTGCTGGGGGTGGAGCACGACGGCGATCGCCTGCGCGTGATGCCCCTCGCGATGCTCGCCCGTCGCACGACCGATCTCGCGCGCGAGAGCGAGGTGCTGCAGAACATCCAGGAGCGCACCGCGATCGTGGAGCGCCTGCGAGCCGCGAGCCTCGAGCCGCTGCTCGACGACCTCTCGGCCCGCCACGTGCCGGTCGATCAGGTCGCCGCGGAGCTCGAGCAGGCCTGGTGGCAGTCGGCGCTCGAGCGCATGCTGCAGACCAACGAGGCGCTGCTCAGCGCTAACACGGGTGTGATCGAGCGCCTCGAGGCCGACTTCCGGCTGGTCGACGATGCGCACGCCGGGGCGGGCGGCCCGCAGCTCGCTGCTCGCCTCGCGGACGCCTGGCGCATCGCGGTGGCCGACCATCGTGGCGAGGCGCTCGCCCTGCGCGAGCTGCTGCGCAGCGGCGAGACTTCGATCCATCTGCTCGCCCGGCAGGCCCCCACCCTGCTCGGCGTGCTCGCGCCGGTCTGGGTGATGTCGCCGTACGAGGTGGCGAGCCTCCCCGCCGATCTGCGTTTCGACGCCGCGGTGCTCGTCGATGCGGGCGCGACGACGCTCGTCGAGAACGTCGGCGCGCTTCGTCGGGCGCAGCAGGTGGTCGCGTTCGGCGACGAGGTGACGCAGACGCCGTCGCGCTTCGAGATCGCGGTGCGCAGCTTCGACACCGATTCGGGCGCTGCCCCGGATCGCGAGGATCTGCACGGACGGAGCGCCTACGCGCAGCTGAAGGCCGTGCTGCCGGAGCTCTCCCTGACCCGCAGCTATCGTGCGGGCGGCGAGGATCTCACGAACCTCGTCAACTCGCGCTTCTACGGAGGGGATATCGTCTCGCTGCCGTGGGCCGGCACCTTCCTCGGCCATTCGAGCCTGCGCATCGAGTTTGTGCCGGAGGGCCAGGGTTTGCCCGATCCGCACACCGGTGCGGTGGAGAGCCCGGACGCCGAGGTCGACCGTGTCGTGCAGCTCGTGCTGCAGCATGCCGCCGAGCGCCCGCGCGAGTCGCTCATGGTGCTCACCGCGAGCACCCGTCATGCGGTGCGGGTGCAGCAGGCCGTGCTGCAGGCCTTCTCGAAGCTTCCCCAGTATCGCGACTTCCTGCTCGGCGAGCGTGCGGAGCCCTTCGTCGTGCTCACTCTCGAGCAGGCGATGGCGCAGAGCCGGGATCGCGTGATCTTCTCGGTGGGCTACGGTCGCACCCCGCACGGCCGCGTGCTGTCGAACTTCGGCGCGCTGGGCCGGCCGGGCGGAGAACGCCTCATCGCGGTCGGCATGACCCGGGCCCGGCGCGGCATGACGATCGTGAGCTGCTTCCGCCCCGAGCATCTGGACACGGCGCGCATCAAGCACGGCGCGGTGGAGCTCTCGGAGCTGCTCGCGCTCGAGCATCCCGAGCCCGCGCCCATCGCGCTGCCCTCGGAGCGCGATCCGCTGCTCGGCGAGCTCGCGGATCAGCTCGAGAGGCTCGGACTCACGGTCGCGCTCGACTACCATGGTGCGATTCCGCTCGCGGCTTCGCTCGGCGAGCGCGCGATCGCGGTCGACCTCGATTTCGCCGGCGCCGATCAGGGGCTTCGCGCCGCGCTGCGCCTGCGCCCGGCCGTACTGCGCCGACTCGGTTGGCACTACCACCGCGTGCACAGCTTCGACCTCTTCGCCGATCCGGAGCGGGTGGCGCTGCGGGTGGCGAGCATCGTCGGCTACGATGCGGAGGCTGCCGCGGGCGCTTCCGCTGACTCCGCCGATGCCGCGGCATCCGTCGAGCCGGGCCCCGACGAGGATCGCCGGGCGGGCGACGGGCAGGCCTCGGCCGGCGACGGGACGTCCGACTCCCGGCTCTTCTGATGGGCGCGGATCCCGTCGATCGTGGGGACGAGTCGGGCAGCGCCGATGCGGCCGTTGAACCCGATTCGAACCCGGCTCGGCCTCCTCGGAAGCGGCGGCGAGCGAGCCTGCCCGCCCCCGCGGGGAGCGACCCCTTGCCCTACGATCCACCGCTCGAGCCCCGATCACGGGGCGAGAACGACGACCGGCTCAAGGCGGATCGGCCGCCGCACTGGGATCAGGGCGCTTAGGGTGCCGGCTCGTCCGCGCCTCCGCAGCTTGTCAGTAGTGGTGACTTGCGCGCAGCTGAAGTCGCATCTACTGCCGTATCGCGATTCCGCCCCGCGGACGGGGCTAGGAACCGGAAGCGCTCGATGAGCCGGAGGAAGCCGAAGTCGCGCCAGAGCCGGAACCGGAGCCGGAACTCGAGCCGGACGCGGAACTCGAGCCGGAACCCGAGCGCGAGTCGGTGCGGTAGAACCCCGAGCCGTTGAACGTGACGCCGAGCGAGCCGAAGACCTTGCGCAGGGCGCCCCGGCACTCAGGGCACTCGGTCAGCGCGGCGTCGCTGAACTGCTGGTAGATGTCGAATGCGTGGCCGCAGTCGGCGCAGCGATAAGCGTAAGTAGGCACGATCTGAGATTTTACCGCCAATCGCGGGCCGCCGCGCATCGAGCGCCTGCCGATCCTCGTAGGGGTCAGAACGCGAGCGCTCGCAGGGGAGTGACGACTCCGTCCACGGGAACGTCGTGCGGCTCGCGCGGCAACCGATCGACCACCTCGTGATCGTGCACGACCGCGTAGACGGGAGGGCGATGCGGCAGCGCCGAGAGCGCACGGTCGAAGAAGCCCCGACCCCAGCCCAGCCTGGTGCCGACGAGGTCGACGGCGGCCGCCGGCACGAGCATGAGCTCGACCTCGGCCACGGCGAACGGGCCGCGCACCTCGCCCAGCGGCTCGTCGATGCCGAAGGCTCCGCGGCGGGTGGCTCCGTCGCCGGAGACGATCCAGTCGAGACGCCCGTCCTCCCGCACCGAGGGCAGCAGCACCTCGATGCCGAGCGCCGCAGCCCGCTCGAGGAAGCCCCGGGTGTCGGGCTCCGAGCGGATCGGCAGAAAGCACGACAGGGATCGCGCCCCGCGAGCAGCGACCAGCCCTGCGAGGCGCTCCGTCAACCCCTCGCGCGCGGCCCGCAGCGCCTCGTCGCCGAGCGCGGCCCGCGCCGCCCTGATACCGGCGCGCAGCTCGCGCTTCAGCTGTGCACCGTGAGGTGCGGCGTTCGCATCGACCATGCCTCCATCCTCGCACCGATCACTGAAGAGCGACCGCCGAGGAGCGACCGCCGACCACCCGCGACCGGCCTCCCGCGCTCCTTCTCGTCGGCCCGGAGTCGCGCCGCGATAGGCTTACTGGCATGGCAAGTGAGCATCGCAACGTCACGAAGGCAGTCATCCCGGCGGCGGGTCTCGGCACGAGGTTCCTCCCCGCGACCAAGGCGATGCCGAAGGAGATGCTGCCGATCGTCGACAAGCCCGCGATCCAGTACGTGGTCGAGGAGGCCTCGTCGGCCGGGCTCGGCGACGTACTCATCATCACCGGCCGCAACAAAGAGAACCTCATCAGTCACTTCGACAGCGTGCCCGAGCTCGAGTACACGCTGCAGCGCAAGGGCGATCAGGACAAACTCGACAAGGTGCACGAGTCGAGCGAGCTCGCCGAGGTGCACTTCCTGCGCCAGGGCCAGCCCCTCGGCCTCGGCCACGCCGTCGGCCGAGCCCGCCAGCACGTCGGCGAGGAGTCGTTCGCGGTGCTGCTCGGCGACGACCTGATCGACCCCCGCGATCCCCTGCTCAGCCGCATGATCCAGGTGCACGACGAGCAGCAGGCCACCGTCGTCGCTCTCATGGAGGTGCCGCCCGAGCAGGTGCACCTCTACGGCTGCGCGGCTGTCGAGCCCACCGACGAGCCCGACGTGATGCGCATCACCGCCCTCGTCGAGAAGCCCAGCCGGGCCGACGCGCCCTCGAACCTCGCGGTGATCGGCCGCTACGTGCTGCGCTCCGAGATCTTCGGCGCGATCGATCGCCTCGAGCCGGGCCGCGGCGGCGAGTACCAGCTGACCGACGCGCTCAACACCCTCGCCGCTGGCCGGGGGAAGCGCCCGATCTTCGGCGTCGTCTTCGACGGCCGCCGCTACGACACCGGCGACCGCGCCGAATGGATCAAGGCCAACCTCCTGCTCGGCGTCGAGCACGAGGAACTCGGCGAGGAGCTGCGCGACTGGCTCGTCGACTTCGCCGGGCGCCTGCAGCAGGCCGACTCGGACGCCTGAGTGAGCCCGCTCCCGTATCCGATCGAGCTGCCCTCGCCGCGCGAGGCGGGGCGGGTGGGCATCCGGCCGATCCGCGGTCGCGACGCTGCCGCGATGCGTCGGCTGCTCGTAGAGAACCGGGCCTGGCTGGAACCCTGGGAGGCCACGCATCCCGGTGGCGGGGGATCCACGCCCGGGAGCCACTCGCTCCGCCCCGTGATCCGCTCGATGGAGCGCCAGCGGCGGCAGGGGTCGGGCGTGACGTTCGTCGTCACCTACGACGGCGAGCCCGTCGGCCAGCTGAGCGTGAGCGACGTCAGCGGGGGAGCGCTGCGCTCCGCCTCGATCGGCTACTGGGTGTCCCAGCACGTCGCCGGTCGGGGAGTGACCCCGACGGCGGTCGCGCTCGCGATCGACTTCGCCTTCGAAGAGCTGCGGCTGCATCGCATCGAGATCTGCATCCGCCCCGAGAACCGAGCCTCCCTGCGCGTCGTGCAGAAGCTCGGCATGCGCTACGAGGGGCGGCGCGAGCGCTACATCCACATCGGCGGCGAGTGGTGCGATCACGAGAGTTTCGCGGTGACCGTCGATGAGGTTCCCGGCGGAATGCTCGCCAGGCTCGGCGCGCCGAGCCGCTGAGTGCCCGGCCGCGCCGTACAGTGGCGGCATGACAAGCGGTGTGTTCGGCGGGGGAGTGATCTTCGTGGTCGCCGCCCTGCTCTGGGCAGCCGTGCTGGTGCCGAGCTGGGTGCGGCGGCGGGAGTTCAGGCAGGCCGAGCAGAACGCCCTGCGTCTGCAGCGCACCCTGCGCGTGCTCGCCGAGACCGCCGAGGTGCCCACTGAGGTGCGCGTCGAGGCCACCGCCCGAGAGGCGCTCGCCCAGGAGCGCCTGCTGCGCACCGCTCAGCGCAAGCAGGAGGCGGAGCGCAAGGCGCAGCTGGCCGAGGCCCGTGCCGCGCAACTGCGCGCCGAGGTGCGCGCCCAGCAGGTGCGCCGCAAGCAGGCGGCTCTCGTGCGTGCGGCGAAGCTGCGCCGGCCGATCGCCCGCCGCTTCCGCTCGCTTGCCGCGCTCGTGTTCGTGCTCGCCTTCGTCGCCGCGCTCGTCGGAGTCGGGCTGCAGATCGCAGGCCTCGGCCCCGCATTGCTGCTCGGCTCGCTCGCAGGCGCGATCGCGTCGCTCGGCGCACTCGTGCTGCTCGCGCCCGGCCGGGTCAAGCACGTCGAGATCGAGGCCGAGCAGGTGACGGTTCCCGCCGCGCCTGCCGCGGCCACCGAGGTGGAGATCGTGCAGACCGCCGAGGATCGCGCGGCCGAAGCCCACGCCGCGGCCCAGGCCGCCGCCGCCGCCCGCATCGAGCGGGCCAGGGCGATCGTGCGGGCGAGGGCGCAGGGCGTTCCCGCTGCGATACTGCAGAACCAGCCCGACTCGATGCTGCTCGCGGTGTCGGAGAGCGGCGACGCCGACGCCGCGGAGTCGCGCGGGCCCAATGTCGCCGAGCCGGCCGCGGCGCCGAAGACCTCCGCAGCGTCGGCCGCTCCCGCTGCTCTCCCTGCGCGCACGCCCGGTGCGGATCAGCCCGCCGCGCTCTCGAGGCGAGCCGTCGAGGCGGCCGCCGCGGCTGAGCGCCTGCGGCGCATGGGCGTCGTGGGGGACACGAGCGACGGCATGCTCGACCTCGATGCGGTGCTCCGCACCCGTCGTCGCGCCGGCTGAGCGCTCGGCCACGCCCCGTCGCTTTCGCCCTCGCCGCTTCCCCCGATTCCGCTTCCTCCTTCGCAGGAACCTGCGTGGACTCCTGCGCTCGAGGAGATGTCCGACGCGCGCGAAACCGCGGGTATCCGCGCCGGCTTCGGGCCCGGATCCCAGTCAGGGAGCCGGTTTCGTCAGGGGAGACTCTTCCTGCTAAGCTGGTCGAGCTTTCGGGTCCTTAGCTCAGTTGGTAGAGCGCGTCGTTCGCAATGACGAGGTCAGGGGTTCAATTC
>JBEBTD010000111.1:0-7656 GCA_040393965.1 Leucobacter soli
GCTAGCGCTGCTCTTCCTGCTCCGGACGGCTGCCCAGCCAGCGCAGCGGCACCTCGATCGACACTCGGGTGCCGCCCCGCTCGTCGAGCCCCCAGACGATCGAACCGCCGAGCTCGCCCTCCACGAGCGTGCGCACGATCTGAGTGCCGAGCCCGTCCCCGACGGTGCCGCCGGGCAGGCCCGTACCGGTGTCGACCACCTGAACCGCGAGCAGCGAATCGCTGCGATCCGCCGTGATGATGACCTCGCCCTCACGACCGGCGAGACCGTGCTCGACCGCGTTCGTGACGATCTCGGTCAGCGCGAGGGCGAGCGGCGTGGCATAGCCGCTCGGCAGCTCGCCGAAGCGGCCGTGCTTGGAGGGGTGAACCGTGGTGCCGTGGAGGCTCGCGACCTCCGCGGCGAGACCGAGCACCCGGTCGAAGACGACGTCGAAATCGACGATCTGCGAGAGCCCGGTCGAAAGCGTGTCGTGCACGACCGCGATCGCCGCGACCCGGCGCATCGCCTGCCCGAGCACCTCCTTCGCCTCCTCGCTGCGCGCACGGCGGGCCTGCACCCGCAGCAGCGAGGCCACGGTCTGCAGATTGTTCTTCACCCGGTGGTGGATCTCGCGGATCGTGGCGTCCTTCGTGATGAGCTCCTGCTCCTGCTGGCGCAGGCCGGTGACGTCGCGGGTCAGCACGATGCCGCCGATGCGCTCTTCTTCGCGGATCACGGGGATCGAGCGGAGGGTCACGATGCGCCCGTTGACCTCGATGTCGGCGCGCTTGGCGACCCGTCCCTGGGCGATGAGCGGCAGCGACTCGTTGGTGTCGAACTGTCCCTTCACGAGCTCGCCGATGACCTCTGAGAAGTTCTCGCCCTCGAGCTCGTCCCGGAAGCCGAGCAGCATGAACGTCGACTGCGTGTTGGGGCTCGCGAAGGTGACGTCGCCGTCGGTGTCGATGCGCACGAGGCCGTCGGATGCGCGGGGCGCGCCCCGCTCGCGGCCGCGGCTGGTGCCGGGCGAGGGGAAGAGCCCCTGCTGGATCATCGCGAAGAGATCGTCGGCGACCTCGCGGAAGGCCTGACCGATCCTCGTCGCGTACTGCGGATCCGAAGGGCTCGTATGCACGGTGACCACGGCGAAGGGCCGACTCGGCGCGCCGATCGTGGTGATGACCCCGGTGTCGGTGTTGCGGGCGGTCTCCGAGGTGCCGGCCGCACTCTCTTCGCGCAGGCTGACCGAGTAGGCGGTCAAACGCATCGCGTTCTCCTCGTACCAGACCGGCGCCCGGGAGCTCGCGGGCTCGCGGGTCTGCATGGTCTCGTCCACCACTTCCCGCCAATCGTCGCGCATGAAGTCGCCGATGATATCGCGGTAGAAGAGCGTGACCGATCCGGCGGGCCGGCTGTGCGCGACGGCGAGGTAGTTGCCGTCGTCGGTCGGCACCCACAGCACGATGTCGCCGAGTGCGAGGTCGGCGAGCAGCGGCCAGTCGGCGGTGAGCAGCTCGAGCCAGTCGAGCTGCTCCTCATTGAGCGAGGCGTACTTGGTGGCGAGGTTTCGCAGGGTAGACACGGAATCAGCATAGAGGTCGGCGAATCATTGCAGAGAACCTGACGAGCCGTGAGGCCCAGGGGCTTTGGCCCCAGGGTGAAATCGCTTATTGACAGCGCAGAGCGGCGAAGGCCTAGCGTGGGTATCCCACACACCCGTTCTCGAAGACGACGCAGTCGGGGGGTCTCGCGTTCGTCGCATCGAAGGAGATCCCATGTCCGCCGACGCCCTCCGCAGCGCCCGCCAGCACGAAGCCCCCGATTTCCCCACCCGCCCGCAGCGCCGGCATCTCGTCGCGGTCGCGCCGCCTCCGACGGAACGGCCGGAGTCCGCGAGCGGCATCCCCGAGCCATCACGGCGCTTCGTGAGCATTCTCGCCGCGCACGCCTTCGAGGTCGTCGAAGGCACGCGGAGCATCGGGCAGCTGGGGGCGGCGGTCTCCGTCGGGGCCGGGCGGCAGCTCGATGCGCAGCGCACCGCCCTCCGCGAGCGGCGGCAGGTGTACCGGGATCGCCGCCGCTGCATCCCGAGCCCTGGCAGTGTGCGCCTGTTCCGCGTGCGGCCCGACATCGCCGAGGCCAGCGTCGTGCTACACACCGAGCATCGGGTGCACGCGGTGGCGCTGCGCCTCGAATGGGTGCACCGCCGCTGGCGCGCCTGCGAGCTCTACGTACTGTGAGCGAGCGAGGGCGATGCGGCTATGCGCGCTCCCCGCGCAGCTTCGCGATCTCGTAGAGCGAGACGCTCGCCGCGATGCCCGCGTTGAGCGACTCGGTCGCAGCCGAGATCGGGATCGAGACGACGGCGTCGCAGTTCTCGGTGACGAGGCGCGAAAGCCCCTTGCCCTCGCTGCCGACCACCACGAGCAGCGGGCGATCCGCGAGCTCGAGCCCCGGAAGCCGCACGTCGCCGTCGCCGTCGAGGCCGACGACGAAGAGGCCGCGCTCCTTGAGCGCCTTGATGGTCTGCGTGAGGTTCGCGGCCATCGCGACCGGTACGCGCGCCGCGGCACCCGCAGAGGTCTTCCACGCGGCCGAGTTGACTCCGACCGAGCGGCGCTGGGGCACGATGACGCCCTGGCCGCCGAAAGCGGCGACCGAGCGGATGATCGCGCCGAGGTTGCGGGGATCGGTGACGCCGTCCAGCGCGACGAGCAGGGGCAGCTGTCCGCGGCGCTCGACGTCGTCGAGCAGCTCGAGCGGATGGGCGTACTCGTAGGCGGGAACCTTGAGCACGACGCCCTGATGCACGGTGTCACGGCTCGTCATGCGATCGAGCTCAGGGCGCATCACCTCCAGCACCGGCACGTTGCGCCCCACGGCGAGACCGAGGATCTCGCGCATGCGATCGTCCATCTCGACTTTCGCGGCGACGTAGAGCGTGGTCGCGGGGATCTTGGTGCGCAGCGCCTCGAGGACGGCGTTGCGGCCGGTGACCAGCTCCGTCTCGTCGCTCTTCTTGCGGGGCGAGCGCTGGGCGGCGGCGTTCTTGTCGCCGCCATGTCGCTTGCGCGCGGCCTCGAGGCGCTCGCGCGCCGCCTTGGCCTTGCCCGCCGGATGGTAGGGCCGATCCTCGGCCTTGGGCGTCGGGCCGCGACCCTCGAGCGCCTGGCGCCCCTGCCCGCCCGATCCGACGGCCTTGCCTCGGCTCTTCTTGCGCACGGCGCCGGGCCGGCCTTTTCTCGTGTTGCTCATGTCAGGCTCCAGCGGGTCTCGTTCTGCGTGTCTTCCAGGGCGATGCCGGCCGCGGCGAGGCGGTCGCGGATCGCGTCGCCCGTCGCGAAGTCGCGCGATTCCCGTGCGGCGCGGCGCTCGACGAGCATGGCCTCCACCAGGGTACCGAGGGCTTGCTGCTCACGGGCTGTGTCCGCGCCGGAGGCGGTACGCCAGCGCTCATCGCGGGGATCGAGACCGAGCACGTCGAGCATCGCCACGACCTCGGAACCCCGAGCTCGCACGGACGCCGTGTCGCCCTCGTCGATCGCCGTGTTGCCCGCCCGCACCGCACCGTGGAGCGCGGCGAGCGCCTGCGGCATGCCGAAATCGTCGAGCATCGCGTCGACGAAGGCCCGCGGCAGCATCTCGGCGGTCGTCCCGCCATTCAGAGGGCCGAGGTACAGGGCGGCCTCCGCAGCGCCCGCGAGCTCCTCTGCGCCACCCGCGAGGTGCGTCTCGGCCCGCTCGAGGAAGCCCTCGATGCGCGAGAACGCGGCGGCGGCTTCCTCCAACGACTCGGGGCTGAACTCGAGCACCGAGCGGTAGTGGGCCGAGCCGAGGAAGTAGCGCAGCACGATCGGTCGAGCCGCGGCGAGCAGGTCGGCGGCGAAGAGCGAATTGCCGAGCGACTTCGACATCTTCTGCCCGCCCGTGTTCACGAGCCCGTTGTGCAGCCAGTGCCGCGCGAATCCGTGACCCGCGGCGGCGGATTGCGCGAGCTCGTTCTCATGGTGCGGAAAACGCAGGTCGAGGCCCCCGCCGTGGATGTCGAACTGCTCGCCGAGGTAGCGGGTCGCCATCGCCGAGCACTCGATGTGCCAGCCGGGGCGACCTCGCCCCCAGGGTGAAGGCCACGAGGCGCTCTCGGGCTCGTGTTCGCGATGCGCCTTCCAGAGCGCGAAGTCGCGGGGATCGCGCTTTCCCGCAGCAGTCGCGGGGTCGCTGTCCGCCGCGTCCTCCATCTGCTCCCGGCGCTGCCGGGTGAGGACGCCGTACTCGGGCCAGCTCGCCGTGTCGAAGTAGACGCTCGCGGTGCCATCCTGCGCCTGGTAGGCATGCCCGCGTTCGATGAGCAGCTCGATGAGCGACACCATCTCGGCGATGTTCGCCGTGGCGCGAGGCTCGTAGACGGGGGGCAGCACGCCGAGCGCGTCGTAGGCGGCGTTGAACTCGCGCTCGACGCGGTAGGCGAGCGCCCACCACTGCTCGTGCCCGCCGTCCTGCTCCGCGACCCTGGCGTTGTCGAGGATCTTGTCGTCGATGTCGGTGACGTTGCGGATCAGGGTGACCCGATGCCCCGTGGCCGCGAACCAGCGGCGGATCTGATCGTAGACGAGCGCGCTGCGCAGATGACCGATGTGCGGGGCCGACTGCACGGTGGGGCCGCACACGTACATGCCCACTTCGCCCGGAACGATCGGCTCGAAGTCGACGACGGCCTGCTGCCGCGTGTCGTAGATGCGTTGCTTCACCCTATAAGCCTAGGGCGTCCTGCGAGGATCGCCGGCGTGGCTACTGCAGGGCGCCGCTCAGGAAGAAGTTCATCTGCTTCGTGATGTTGACCGCGTGATCGCCGAAGCGCTCGTGATAGCGGCTCGCGAGCGTCGCGTCCACGACGCCCGTGGGCCCCGCGACCTGCACTTTCTCGCTCAGCACCTTCTCGAAGACCTTGGCGTGCAGCTCGTCGAGATCGTCGTCGAGGTCGCGGATCTCGTCGATGAGCGACTGATCCTGGTCGCGAAGCAGCGCAACCAGCTTGGAGGCCATGATCGCGTCGATCTCGCCCATCTTTGCGAAGGTCTTGCGCAGGCCCTGCGGGATCGCGCTCTCGGGGTAGCGGTAGCGCGCGAGCTGGGCGATGTGCTGCGCGAGGTCGGCCATGCGCTCGAGCGAGGCGCTCATGCGCAGCGCGCCGACCATGAGGCGCAGGTCGCTCGCGACCGGCTGCTGGCGGGCGAGGATGTCGATGGTCAGCTCGTCGAGCTGGCTCGCGAGCTGATCGACCTGCTCCCCTCCGTCGAGCACCTGCTCGGCCAGGGCGACGTCGCTCGAGCCGAACGCCTCGGTCGCCTGCTGAATCGCGAGCTCGACGAGTTCGGCGATCTGCACGAGGCGATCCTGCACCTCGCGTAGCTCCTGCTGAAAGACTTCACGCATTCCTGGATCCCTGCTTCTTCAAAATCTGGGCTGTTTGTCTGGGGTTCGCTTTCGACCGCGCACTCGGCATTCGGAAGCGTTGGCGAACGAACGCGACGACACGGCCGCCTTGCTCAATCCTGGTCGCTGCTCGTGAACACTGCCGAGCGCACAGGTGAACAGCAGTTGAACTCCACGGGCCGCGACAGGGGCGCCCAATACCATTGTGCACATGACCCCGACTCTGCTCGTGCTGGCCGCAGTCGGCCTCGGCCTCGTCGCCGGTGCGCTCGGCGCCGCCGTCGTCTTCGCGGCCCTCGCCGCCGGCCGCAGGCGGGCATCCTCGATCCGGCCCGAGCTGCCGCCGGCAGCCGTCGAGATGCTGCATGCGCTCGACCGTTTCGCGGTGATCCTCGACGCCTCCCTCTCCCCCGTGTACGCCAACCCCGCGGCGAGGGACGATCCGCGCATCACCGGCGAGCAGCTGAGCGAGCCCGAGTTTCTGAAGCGGGCCAGGCAGGTCATGACGAGCGGCGCCACCGACATCATCGAGCCCGACCCGGAGCAGCCGAACGACACGATCCGCCTGCAGATCGTCCGCCTCCAGCGCCGCTTCCTCGTCGTCTTCGCAGACGACATGGGCGAGGAGCAGCGCGTCAACGCGATGCGACGCGATTTCATCGCGAACGTCAGCCACGAGCTCAAGACCCCCATCGCCGCGATCAGCCTGCTCTCCGAGGCCGTGCTCGAAGCCGCCGGAGAGCCCGAGATCGTGCGCGGCTTCGCGAAGAAGCTGCGCAAGGAGTCCCGCCGTCTGGGCGACCTCTCCCGCGACATCATCCAGCTCTCCGAGGCCCAGACCACGCTGCAGCCCGAGGATCGCGAGCCCGTCGCCCTGCGAGCCGTCGTACGCGGCGAGGTGGAGGCGCTGCAGGATTTCGCCGCGCAGCACGGCATCGAGATCGTGCTGAGCGAGCACGAATCGGTTTCCTCCGACCCCATCGCGCTCGGCCGCCCCTCCTCTATCGGAACCGTCATCGCGAACCTCCTCACGAACGCCGTGCGCCACTCCCCCGAGGGCGCCTCCGTCGGCGTCGGCATCGAATTGCAGGGCGACGAGTGCCGCATCACCGTCACCGACCAGGGCGAAGGCATCGCCGCCGAGCATCTGCCGCGCATCTTCGAGCGCTTCTACCGCGTCGACACCGCGCGCAGCCGGGAAGGAGGCGGCACGGGGCTCGGCCTCTCGATCGCCCGGCACACCATGCGGGCCCATGGCGGCGACATCACCGTCTGGTCGCAGCCCGGAGTCGGTTCGAGCTTCACCCTCGCCTTCCCCGTCATCGAGGGCGAGCGCATGGCGAAGGGGCGCAAGCGATCCAAACGCTCGTCCCGCAAGCAGCGCGGCGAAGAGACTCCAGAGAAGAAACCGAAGAAGGAACGCGCATCGTGAACTCACGCATTCTGCTCGTCGAAGACGAGACCTCCATCTCCGATCCACTCGCATTCCTGCTCGAACGAGAAGGCTACCGGGTGCAGGTCGTCGCCGACGGGGCCGAGGCGGTTCGGGTGTTCGACGACTCGGACGCCGATCTGATCCTGCTCGACCTCATGCTGCCCGGCTTGCCCGGCACCGAGGTGTGCCGAACGATCCGAGCGAAGTCGCGCGTGCCGATCATCATGCTGACCGCGAAGGACAGCGAGATCGACATCGTGGTGGGCCTCGAGCTCGGCGCAGACGACTACATCACGAAGCCGTACTCGACCCGCGAGCTGCTCGCCCGAGTGCGGGCCGCATTGCGCCGTTCCGAGGCGCCCGCGGAGGAGGGCGAGCTCTACGAGGAAGAGGGCGTGCTCGACGAGCTCGGCATCCGCCTCGACACCGAGCGCCACACCGTCTCGGTGCAGGGCGAGGAGGTCGCGATGCCGCTGCGCGAGTTCGAACTGCTCGAGCTGCTCATGCGGCACTCGGGTCGCGTGCTCACGCGCGGACAGCTCATCGATCGGGTCTGGGGCAGCGACTACTACGGCGACACCAAGACGCTCGATGTGCACATCAAGCGCATCCGCTCGCGGATCGAGGAGGATCCGAAGGAACCGAAGCTCGTGACGACCGTGCGCGGCGTCGGCTACCGCTTCGGATAGGGAGCACACGGGGGCGGCGCGCCCTGCGCTCGCTCTACGGCAGACGCCCCGGCCCATTCGGCCCGGGGCGTCTGCCGTAGAGCGAAATCCGCGAAGCGGAAAGGCCGCCGGCTACTC
>JBEBTD010000112.1:0-7579 GCA_040393965.1 Leucobacter soli
ACCGCGACCTCGCAGGCGCTCGACGCGCTCGGGCTCGAGGGCTGCACGATCCGAGTGAACGACCGCCGTGTGCTCTTCGGCATGCTCGATCACTGCGGTTTCGAGCCCGCCGTGCACGATCGCGCGCTCATCACCGTCGACAAGCTCGACAAGATCGGCGCGAGCGGCGTCGTCGAGGAACTGCGGGAGCTCGACGAGGATGCTGCTACGCAGCTCGGAGCGATCCTCGCCGGAGTCGAGGCCCTGCTCGAGAGCGGCATCGCCCTCACTCAGGAGGCGATCGAAACCTCCGTTCCCGGTATCTCCGAGAGCGAGACCGCTGCGGCCGGCATCGAGAGCCTCGTCGAGCTCGGCCTCGCCCTCGACGGAGCTCTGCCCGCCGGAGTCGCCCTGCGCTTCGACCCCACGCTCGTGCGCGGCATGGGCTACTACACGGGCACGATCTTCGAGATCGCGCACCCGGGCTCCGGCAGCTCGGTCGGCGGCGGAGGCCGGTACGACGGCATGGTCGGCCGCTTCCTCGGGCAGAACGTGCCCGCCGTCGGCTTCTCGATCGGCTTCGAACGCGTCGTCGACCTGATCGAGCTGCCCGAGAGCGAGGGCCCCGCCTCGGTCGCGCTCGTCTTCGACCGGGATGCGGCCTCCGCCGATCTCGCCGCGCTCAAGCGCGAGCTGGTCGCCCGAGGGCACCGGGTGCGCCTCGAGCGTCGCCAGAAGAACATGCGCGCCCTGCTCGAGCGGGTGGCGGCCGAGGGCTTCACGAGTTTCGCGAACGTCGGCGCGGGCGTGCGCGACGTCGACGCGCTCGAGCTGCGCCCGCTCGGCTGAGAGGCATGTCCGAGGGAGCCGGTTCGGCGAGGATTCGCCCGGCTCCGCGCGACCTCCGAGCCGCGCTCCCTTAGACTTGAACCCGTTCCCCATCCCGAACCCAAGGAGCACACGGTGGCATTTGTAGACGCGGTGATCGCACGCGAGATTCTCGACTCGCGAGGCAACCCCACGGTCGAGGTCGAGGTCGGCCTGACCGACGGCTCGGTCGGTCGCGCGGCGGTGCCCTCGGGCGCATCGACGGGCGCCTTCGAGGCTTACGAGCTGCGCGACGGCGATGCGGATCGCTACCTGGGCAAGGGCGTCACCAAGGCCGTCGACGCGGTCTTCGACGAGCTCGGCCCCGCCATCGACGACTTCTCGGCCGACGATCAGCGCCTCATCGACCAGGCGCTCATCGAGGCCGACGGCACCGACAACAAGCAGCGCGTCGGCGCGAATGCGATCCTCGGCGTGAGCCTCGCGGTCGCCCACGCGGCCGCTGCCAGCGCCGGCCTGCCCCTCTACCGCTACCTGGGCGGCCCGACCGCGCGCACCCTGCCCGTGCCGCTCATGAACATCATCAACGGCGGCGCGCACGCCGACACCGGGGTCGACATCCAGGAGTTCATGGCGGTGCCCCTCGGCGCCGAGACCTTCAGCGAGGGCCTGCGCTGGGGCGTCGAGGTCTACCACGCCCTCAAGGCGCTGCTGAAGGAGAAGGGCCTCACCACGGCGCTCGGCGACGAGGGCGGCTTCGCCCCCGATCTGCCGAGCAACGCCGATGCGCTCGACCTGATCCTCGAGGCGATCCGCCGCGCCGGCTTCGAGCCCGGCCGCGACATCGCGCTCGCGCTCGACGTCGCCTCGACCGAGTTCTACGAGAACGGCGTCTACACCTTCGAGGGCAAGCAGCGCACCGCCGCCGAGATGGCCGCCTACTACGCCGATCTCGTGGAGCGCTACCCGCTCGTCTCGATCGAGGATCCGCTGGCCGAGGACGACTGGGAGGGCTGGACGCAGCTCACCGCCGAGCTGGGCGATCGCGTGCAGCTCGTCGGCGACGACCTCTTCGTGACGAACCCGGCCCGCCTCGCGGACGGCATCGAGCGCGGCACCGCGAACTCGATCCTCGTGAAGGTGAACCAGATCGGCACCCTCACCGAGACGTTCGACGCCGTGCAGATGGCGCAGCGCGCGGGCTACAGCGCCGTCATGTCGCACCGCTCGGGCGAGACCGAGGACGTGACGATCGCCGACCTCGCCGTCGCGACCGACTGCGGCCAGATCAAGACCGGCGCTCCGGCCCGCTCGGATCGCGTGGCGAAGTACAACCAGCTGCTCCGCATCGAGGAGGAGCTCGGGGCTGCGGCGCAGTACGCGGGCCGCGCGGCGTTCCCGCGTTTCCAGGGCTAGCCCGGCTGCACGAGCGCAGGGAGCGGAGCCGTGGCGCAGCGCAGAAGAGAGGTCGGGGACTGGTTCTCCAGCCTCCGCTTCAGCGGCTTCACGGTGCTGATCGTCGTGCTCGTCGTGATCGGCGGGGTCATCGTGAGCCCGACGCTCAGCACCTACGTGCAGCAGCAGCGCGAGCTCGCGGAGCTGCGCGAGAGCGTGCGGCTGCAGAGCGAGAACGTGGCGAAGGCCGACGAGGCCCGCGCCAAGTGGCTCGACCCCGCTTATGTGCGCTCGCAGGCGCGCGGCCGGCTGTTCTACGTGATGCCGGGGGAGACTCAGCTGAGCGTGATCGAGGACGTCGTGATTCCCGAGGACACGGTGGAGCAGACGAGCGAGCAGCTGACGGCGGTGGAGAGCAGCTGGGCGCGCACGCTCGCGCTCTCGACCCTGCAGGCGGGCACGACGAACGCCACCCCCGAAGAATTGAGCGGCGAGGCGGCGGCAGATCCCGGCACCGGGCCGGAGGCCGCACCAGAAGAAACCGCGGACGGAGAATCCGAGTGACCAGACCCCCCTACGAGACCCCCAGCGAAGCCGACATCGCGGCCGTCAGCGAGCAGCTCGGCCGCGAAGCCAGAGGCGTGGTCGGTATCGCCGCTCGCGCCGCCGACGGCTCGCCCGCCGTGGTCGCGACCGCGCCGCGCCTTCCCGACGGCAGCCCCTTCCCGACCTTCTACTACCTATGCCATCCCGAGGCGGTCGCCGCCGCGTCGCGCCTCGAGGCCACCGGCATGATGGTCGAGTTCAACGAGATGCTCGCCGCCGACGAGGATCTGCGCGCGCAGTACGAGCGCGCGCACCGGCAGTACATCGAGGATCGCGACAGCGTGGGCGAGGTGCCCGAGATCGCGGGCATCAGCGCCGGGGGCATGCCGACCCGCGTCAAGTGCCTGCACGCCCTCCTGGGGCACGCGCTCGCTGCCGGCCCGGGCGTGAACCCGATCGGCGACCTCGTGGTCGAGCGCTCAAGCTGGGAACGGGGCGCTTCGGCTTGACGCCGCGCCGTTCGGTGCTTCGCCTGGCGCCGGGGCGACTCAGACCCCGCCGCCGCCCCCGCCGCCGCCACCTCCACCTGAGAAGCCGCCGCCCGACGAGCCGCCGCTGAACGAGGAGAAGCTGCCGCCCGAACCCGAGCCGCTGCTCGACGATACGGGCTGCGTCGCCGGGCTCGTCGTGACCGCATGAGCGAAGCCTGCGATCGGAAGGACGTGCATGAACGAGACGCTGCTCGATTCGGAACCGGCGACCCAGTCTGGCGTCGACTCCCGGTAGTAGCCCGCGAGCTCGGCCTGCCACTCGTTCTCGAAGCCGAACAGCACGGCGTAGGGGAGCAGCCGCTCGTAGACGCGCACGATGAATCTCTCATCCACTTCGGCGCCGCTCGCGCTCTGGAGCATGCGGATGCGATCCGCCTCGGCGAGGCGGATGTACTCGCGGAGTCCCTGCAGATGCTCGATCAGCAGTATGCCCTCTCGGGTCGGGGAGCGGCGGGCGGCGAGGGCCCAGACCATGCCGAGCGTGATCCAGATGAGCGCGTTGATGCCGACCGCCAGCAGGATCGTCATGAAGGTGAACTGGCCGAAGACGATCGAGTGCAGGAGCGGCAGGGCGAGAGCGAGCAGCATGAGCCCGATCACGACGCCTATCGCCGCGCCGCTCGGCTTCTTCACGAGTCCCCGCGTCTTCACCTCGGCCGTCGCCTCGCGCCGCAGCGCGGCATTCGCGTCGCCGAGGCGAGTGCTCGTGCGGGTGAACCAGTGCGTCGTACCCGGGGCGATCTCGGTCGGCGCCGGGCTGCCGCTGAAAACGCTGTTGTAGAGGCGCGTCTCGATGCGGTCGAGCCCCGAGCCGTCGAGGGCTTGCGCGCCGTACTGATCCGTCGGCTCGTGGTGCAGCAGGCGGAGCTTCCGGCGGACGGCGAGGTCGAGCAGGCTCGCGGTCATGGCCTTGCCGCGCTTGCGGAGCAGTTCGGCGGAGACGGCCGCGCTCACTCCCTCGGGAGGCTCGTACTGCGCGATGATCGCGCGACCCGTGGACGCGCCGCGACCGCGCACGAGCGCCGTCACGAACGTCGCGATCGCCGCGATGAGCGAGGCGACGCCGCCCCAGATCAGCAGCGGCACCTGCTGCAGGAACGGGGTCGGGGGAACCGGGGCGGAGGCGAAGGTGCCCGGTTCGAAGCCGATCGCGATGCTGACGTTCTCGCCGGGGCCGAGATCGGACTCGAGCACCGAGAAGCCGCGATCCTCGCGCTGTTCGATCGTGCACTGCTCATCGGATCCGAGCGCTCCCAGATAGCAGCTGGCGTTCCCGTCGAGCGCGTCGGCCAGTCCGTCGCTGAGCAGTAGCTCTGCGCCGACCCGCTGGAACGGCTGCCGCCAGTCCGTGCCGTTGACGTCCCAGTAGAACTCGTCGGCGCCCGTGTCCTCGAAGTGCCGAGTGACGTCTCGCTGCGTGTACTCGATCACGTAGTGCTGGGGGCCGTGCACGAACTGGCCCTCGGGCACCGCGATCGTGAGCGCGCGGAAGTCGCCGTCGTCCTCGCTCGTGTAGGGGCGCGGGGAGCCCAACTCGTCCGCGACGCTCACCAGCTCGAGTTCGGTCGAGTGGCCGTCGTAGACGCGGGGGATGCTCCGGATGATGCCTCGGTTCTGATCGAACTCCGGGAAGAGCGCGACGATGTGCTCCCTCGTGCGGAGCACGCTGCGGCCCTCCTCGTCGCGGCCCAGCTCGTACTCCACGTCGAAGCTCTCGAAGACGAAGTCGTTCACATCCGTGCGCACGGGGCCCACGGCCGCAGCGGAGACCTCGGCTGCCGAGGATGCCGGAGTCGGGGCCGAGCTTGCCGTCGATACGGCGGGCTGCGCGGCCGAGGCGGGGGAGGGGGATCCCGGGGCGATGACTGCGGCCAATGCGAGCAGTGCGGCTGCGACGGCCGCGATCCTCGTCCCAAATCGTTGCCTCATGTGGCGAGTCTACGCTGCGAGCGTATTAGACTGGGTAGGTCGGGCGGAGACGCCCGGTTTTTGTGCGCCCGCGATCTACTCGGGTGCGAGGTCAACGCGCTCTAAGGAGACTGCTTCGTGGCGAAGAAGATTCTGATCGTCGGCGGCGGCTACGCCGGTTTCTACACCGCATGGAAGCTCGAGAAGCTTCTGCGGGCCGGCGAGGCCGAGGTGACCATCGTCGACCCGCTGCCCTACATGGCCTACCTGCCGTTCCTGCCCGAGGTGGCCGCGGGCTCGATCGAGCCCCGCCACGCCGTCGTCGCGCGCCGCCGTCACCTCAAGCGCACCGCCAACATCGCGGGCAAGGTCACCGGCATCTCGCACGCCGCCAAGACCGCCACCATCACCCCGAACGACGGCGAGGCCTTCGACTTCGAGTACGACCACATCGTCGTCACCACCGGCTCGGTCTCGCGCACCTTCCCCATCGCGGGCATCGCCGACAACGCCATCGGCATGAAGACCATCGAAGAGGCCGTCGCCGTGCGCGACCGCATCGTCGGCAACTTCGAGCGCGCCGCCTCGCTGCCGGCCGGCTCGCCCGAGCGCGCCCGCCTGCTCACCGTCACCGTCGTCGGCGGCGGCTTCGCCGGCATCGAGACCATCAGCGAGCTGCGCAGCTTCGCGACCGCCCTGCTGCGCCGCTACCCCGAGATCACCTTCGACGAGACGAAGTTCCACCTCGTCGAGGCGATGGGTCGCATCATGCCCGAGGTCTCCCTCGAGACCTCGCTGTGGGTCATCAAGGATCAGACCCGACGCGGCGTGGAGATCCACCTCGATACCCAGCTCTCCTCGGCCGTCGACGGCAAGATCGAGCTCTCGACCGGTGAGAGCTACGAGAGCGACCTCATCGTCTGGACCGCCGGTGTCATGCCCCGCCCCTTCCTGCGTGGCACCGACCTGCCGATCGGCCCCCGCGGCCACGTCGTGGCGCTGCCGACGCTGCAGATCGCGACCGAGGAAGGCTCGCCCATCGGCGGTGCATGGACCGCGGGCGACACCTCGCAGGTGCCCGACATCTCGCCGACCCCCGGCCCCGGCGGCTTCTGCGTGCCCAACGCGCAGCACGCCGTGCGCCAGGGCAAGCTGCTCGCCAAGAACATCGCCGCCGACATCCGCGGCGAGGGCGTGCACGAGTACAACCACAAGAACGCGGGCGCCGTCGCCGGCCTCGGCCTCAACACCGGCGTCTTCCAGTCGGGCAAGTTCGCGCTCCGCGGCTACCTCGCCTGGCTCGCCCACCGCTTCTACCACGGCCTCGCCATCCCCTCGTGGGAGCGCAAGTGGCGCGTGTTCGGCGGCTGGGTCGGGCACTTCTTCCTCGGCCGCGACATCGTCAACATCGAGGCCGTCCAGCGGCCCCGCGCGATCTTCGAGGAGTTCGCCTCGCGCCCGAAGGCCGACTAGCCTCGCGTCGCTCACGATGCGTTTCGAGCCCGTCACCGGTCGGTGGCGGGCTCGTTCGCGTGACGGGACTCGGTGCGGGGAGAGCCGAGCGGCTCCGTTGTCGTCCTTCCTGGGACAGCTCGTCCAGATTTGGGAATAGCCTGGCTGTTTGCTAAGCTTGTCTCTCGGTGCTGCTGCCGGTTTCCGGTCGCAGATCCACCATTGGGATATGGTGTAATTGGCAACACTACGGTTTCTGGTACCGTCATTCTAGGTTCGAGTCCTGGTATCCCAGCCAAGAGAACCCCCGGTCAGATGCGTTTCTGGCCGGGGGTTCCGCGTTTTGCTACTGGGCGTGGGCTACCGGGCGTCGGGGCCTTGCCGGCCTTGCGGCTTCGACGTTCGGCGTGCCTGGGCGCACCAACGGAAACGGCCCCCTGCGCTGTCGCGCAGAGGGCCGCGGTCTATATCGAACGGCTACTCCTCGCCGCCCTCGGGCTTGAAGTCGAGCGCGAGCGAGTTCATGCAGTAGCGGTTGCCCGTGGGAGTGCCGAAGCCGTCGGGGAAGACGTGGCCGAGGTGACCGCCGCAACGGGCGCAGCGCACCTCGGTGCGCACCATGCCGAGCGAGGTGTCCTCGAGCAGCTCCACCGCATCGGGGCGCACCGACTCGTAGAAGCTCGGCCAGCCGCAGTTCGAGTCGAACTTGGTGCCGCTGATGAAGAGCTCATTGCCGCAGGCGGCGCAGGCGTAGAGGCCGGCGCGATCCTCGTCGAGCAGCTCGCCCGTCCACGCGCGCTCGGTGGCGGCCTGACGCAGCACCGCGTACTGCTCCTCGCCGAGTTCGGCGCGCCACTCTTCTTCGGTCTTCTCGACTTCGTATGCCATGTAGACAATTCTACGCCCGACCGCCCGAGAGT
>JBEBTD010000113.1:0-7575 GCA_040393965.1 Leucobacter soli
AATCCCATCAGGAGCCGCAGCCGGACGTGATCATCACGGAGATCGGCGGCACCGTTGGCGACATCGAGTCGCAGCCGTTCCTCGAGTCGGCCCGTCAGGTGCGCCACGAGCTCGGCCGCAACAACGTGATCTTCGTGCACGTCTCGCTCGTCCCATTCATGGGGGCCTCGGGCGAGCAGAAGACCAAGCCGACCCAGCACTCGGTCGCGGCGCTGCGCTCGATCGGCATCCAGCCCGACGCGCTCGTGCTGCGCAGCGATCGCCCGGTCACCGAAGACAATCTGCGCAAGATCGCCCTCATGTGCGACGTCGACGAAGACGCGGTCGTGAACGCGGTCGATGTGAAGAGCATCTACGACCTGCCCCGCCTCTTCAACGAGCAAGGGCTCGACCAGACCGTCGTCGATCACCTCGGGCTCGGGGGCGTTGCGAGCGACGTCGACTGGAGCACATGGCAGCCCGTGCTCGACGCGGTGCACAACCCGAAGGGCGAGGTCAACATCGCGCTCGTCGGCAAGTACATCGACCTGCCCGACGCCTACCTCTCGGTCACCGAGGCCTTGCGCGCGGGCGGCTTCGCCCATGCCACCAAGGTCAACATCAAATGGGTCGCCTCCGACGACTGCGAGACGCCCGAGGGCGCGCTCGAGGCGCTCGGCGACATGCACGCCATCTGCGTGCCCGGCGGCTTCGGCGTGCGCGGGATCGAGGGCAAGCTCGGCGCGCTGCGCTTCGCGCGCGAGAACGGCATTCCGACGCTCGGGCTGTGCCTCGGCCTGCAGTGCATGGTGATCGAGTACGCGCGCAACGTCGCTGGACTCGACGGCGCCTCCTCGACCGAATTCGATCCCGAGACGCCGGTTCCCGTCATCGCGACCATGGCCGAGCAGATCGACATCATCGACGGCGGCGACCTCGGCGGAACGATGCGCCTGGGCCTCTACGAGGCGAAGCTCGCTGAGGGCTCCCTCGCCTCCGAACTGTACGGGGCGGGCACGGCGAGCGAGCGCCATCGTCACCGCTACGAGGTGAACAACGCCTACCGCGACCGCATCTCCGAGGCGGGTCTCGTCTTCTCGGGCACGAGCCCCGACGGCGAGCTGGTGGAGTACGTCGAGCTGCCGCGCGAGCGCCACCCGTTCTACATCGCCACCCAGGCGCATCCCGAGCTGCGCTCCCGCCCCGGCCGCCCGCACCCGCTGTTCGCGGGGCTGGCCGCCGCCGCGATCGAGCGTCGCGAGGCCGCGCGCCTGTTCACCGCGACCGAGTAGCGGCCCGGTGCCGGCCGTGACCCCCGAACAGGGCGCCGCCCGCTACCTGCGCCACATCGCCATCGAACGGGGCCTCTCGCAGAACACGAGGGATGCCTACCGCCGTGACCTCGAGGCCTACGGCGCCTGGCTCGAGGATCGCGGCGTCGCCGATCTCGCTGAGGTCGACGCCGCGCTGCTCTCCGACTACGTGGCCGAACTCGCGGGGGCCTCCGCCCCGGCTGCGATGCCGGGGGATGATCGCGCGAGGGGGTATTCGTCCGAGACGATCAGCCGCCGGGTGTCGACCGTGCGCGGGATGCACCGCTTCCTCTTCGAGGAGGGGCTGCTGCCGAGCTACGCTGCGAGCGGCCTGCGTACCCCCAAGAAGGCGCAACGGCTGCCCAAGGCGCTCTCCGTGGAGCAGGTCGAGGCGATCCTCGCGGCACCGGCGGGCGACGACCCGGTGGCGCTGCGCGATCGCGCCCTGCTCGAGCTGCTCTACGCGACCGGCGCCCGGGTCAGCGAAGTCACCGCTCTCGACGTCGACGACCTCTTCGCCGCGGGCGAGGGGGATGCCTGGACGGATCCCGAGCAGCTGCTCGGCGAGGGCGGGCTGCTGCGCCTCACCGGCAAGGGCTCGAAGCAGCGCATCGTGCCCTACGGCAGCTTCGCCGGCCGGGCGATCGCCGCCTATCTCGTGCGCGCGAGGCCGGGCATGGTCGCGAAGGGCAAGGGCACGCCCGCCCTGTTCGTCGGCCCGCGCGGCGGGAGGGTCTCTCGGCAGGGGGCGTGGCTCATCATCCGCGCGGCGGCGGAAGCGGCCGGCGTCGATGCGGAGGTCTCGCCGCACACCATGCGCCACAGCTTCGCCACCCACCTGCTCGCAGGCGGCGCCGATGTGCGCTCGGTGCAGGAGCTGCTCGGCCACGCCTCGGTCGAGACGACGCAGATCTACACGCAGGTCACCGCCGACACCCTGCGCGAGCACTACCTGCAGTCGCATCCCCGCGCCCGCTGAGCCCGGTGGCGGCTCGAGCGATGGATGGGCACGAGGATCGGCCCGGATCCTCGCGCCATGCTCGTAATACCGGCGATTGCAGCTAGAACCGGCGCGATTCTCGGAAATCGGCCGGTTGAACGTGCATTCGCCGCTCGAACGAACAGCGAGGTGATCCGGGGCGCGCGATAGGGCACCACGTGTTTGGCTGCTTGGTCTATATATGCTGCTCCGAAACTGTAGCTTGCGTACACTTCTGACTATGAGCGATCGCACGGAGCGCACCTTCCCAGAGCCCGACAGCCTCTCCCTGCCCCTGCTCGACGACGCCGACCATCATGCGGGCAAGACCGTCGAGACGAAGCCGAGCTGGCGGGGCTGGATCCACGCCGCCACCTTCCCCGTGGCCATCGCCGCGGGTGTCGTGCTGATCGTGCTCGCGCACGGGCCCGTCGCGAAGACCGCGGCCTCGGTATTCATGGCCTCGAGCCTGCTGCTCTTCGGCATCTCCGCGCTCTATCACCGCATCGACTGGAAGCCGTTGACGAAGCAGGTGTTCCGGCGCCTCGACCACGCCAACATCTTCCTGTTGATCGCCGGCACCTACACCCCGATCGCCCTGCTGGCGCTCCCGCTCGACAAAGGCATCATCCTGCTCATCGCGGTGTGGAGCGGCGCGCTGCTCGGCATCGGCTTCCGGGTGTTCTGGATCGGAGCGCCGCGCTGGCTCTACGTGCCGCTCTACGTGCTGCTCGGCTGGGCGGCGGTCGCGTTCATGGTGGACATCTACCATGCCAACGCCGCGGCCATGGTGCTCGTGATCGTCGGCGGCCTGCTGTACACGCTCGGCGCCGTGATCTACGGCATGAAGCGCCCGAACCCGTTCCCCGGTCGCTTCGGCTTCCACGAGATCTTCCACTCGCTCACCGTGCTGGCGTTCCTGTGCCACTGGACGGCGGCGCTGCTCGTCGCCCTCGACCCGGTCTACCTGCGCTGAGCGCCGGAGCGACTACTCGAGGTAGCCGCCGTCCTTCAGGCCCGCTTCTATCTCGAAGCGGTTCTTCAGCGGATCGCGGCCGCTCAGCTGGTAGAGCACCGGCAGGGCGAGGCCGTACCTCCTCCACTGCTCCCGATGCACGCGCTCGTGACGAAGGACCGCCTCGCTCACGTTGCGGTTCGTCAGGTAGCAGGCGCCCACGCAGCTGCCGCCGCGGCCGAACGTCCAGTTCGGCATGCCGCGGAACACCCAGAGGCCGTCGATGCGCTCGACCTCGCCGGTGCTCCAGATCGAACCCCACACGAAGCCGACGAGGGTCGCGTACAGGTAGCCGAGGCGCGCGAGGGGCAAAGGGCGAGGATCGGAACCGCTCACGGGCCACCCACCGTCACGAAGTCGATGAGCTGTTCGACGCGCCCGACGAGCGCGGGCTCGAGGTCGCGGTAGTCGCGCACGCGCCCGCGGATGCGCGACCAGGCCTCGGCGATGTCGGCGGGCTCCTCGCCGGGCCAGCCGAGCGCCCGGCAGATACCGGTCTTCCACTCGACGCTTCGCGGAATCTCGGGCCAGGCCCCGAGCCCCAACCGCTCGGGCTTCACCGCCGCCCAGATGTCGACGAAGGGGTGCCCGACGATCAGCACGTCGCAGCCGAAGGGCAGCGCGCCGATGCGCTCCGCGATTCTCGTCTCCTTGCTGCCCGCGACCAGATGGTCGAGCAGCACGCCGGCGCGGCGCTCGGGCCCGGGCTCGAACTCGCGGAGCACCTGCTCCAGATTGTCGGCGCCTTCCAGCAGCTCCACGACCACGCCCTCGACGCGCAGATCGTCGCCCCACACCTGCTCGACGAGCTCGGCGTCGTGCCGACCCTCCACGAAGATGCGGCTCGGCATCGCGACGCGTGCGCGCTGCTGCTCCACCGCGACCGACCCGGAAGCGGTGATGCGGCGCTGCGGCGCCCGCTTGGGCAGCACGAGCGAGACCGGTCGGCCATCGATCAGGAAGGCGTCTTTCAGCGCGAACGATCGCACCTTGCCCCGGCCGTCCTCGAGCTGCACCAGCCCCTCGCGAGCACCGACGACTGCGCCGCACCACTCCGTCTCGCTGTGCTCGACCACGAGCCCGCGGGCGAGCACGACCTCGCGGCGCTCCACCGGGCCGCGCCGCGGCTTCATCGAGGCGATGGGATCGTCGTCATAACGTGGATCGAACACCGAACCAGGGTACCGCGGGTATAGGGTGAGCAGCGTGAGCGATGCGGATGGGGAGGAGCGAGAGCGCGCCGACCCCGAACGCAAGCGCGGCCTTCGCGCGCTGCTCGTCGACACGGCTCCACTCAAGCACAGCCCGGCCTTCGCGAGGCTCTGGGTCGGCACATCGATCTCGCAGATCGGCGCGCAACTGACCATCGTGGCGGTCGGCCTCCACATCTACGAGCTGACGCATTCCACGCTCGCGGTCTCGTTCGTGGCGCTGTGGGCGCTCGGCCCGATGATCCTCGCGGGTTTCGTCGGCGGATCCCTCGCCGATCGCTTCGACCGCCGCACCGTCGCCCTCGTGACGGCGGTGGTCGCCTGGATCAGCATCGGCACGATGACGACGATCGCCTTCCTCGACGTGCGCGCGACCTGGCCGTACTACGCGCTCGCCGCCGTCAACGCGGCGAGCGCGACGATCATGGGCGCGGCTCGCGGCGCGATCCAGCCCCGGCTACTGCCGACTCAGCTGCTGCCCGCCGCGGCGGCGCTCGGCGGTATCACCATGGGCCTCGCAGTCACGGTCGGCCCCGCGCTCGCCGGCGTGATGGTCGCGGGTGTCGGCGTGCCGTGGACGTATCTCATCGATGCGATCCTGTTCACGGGCGCCTTCGTGGGTATTCTCGGCCTGCCGCCGATGCGGCCCGAGGGCACCCCGAGCGCGCCCGGTCTCCGCTCCGTGGTCGAGAGCCTGCGCTTCCTGCGCACCGCCCCGAACGTGCGCTCGACTTTCGTCTTCGACCTGATCGCCATGATCTTCGGCACTCCGCGCGTCGTCTTCCCGGCTGCGGCGGCGCTCGTGCTCGGCGGGGGCGCGGTCACGGTCGGCATGCTGACGGCCTCGTTCGCGATCGGCGCGCTGCTCAGCAGCCTCTTCTCGGGGCCGCTCGGCGCGGTTCGACGGCAGGGCCGTGCGGTGACGGGCGCGATCCTCGTCTACGGCGCCTGCACAGCGGTGTTCGGGCTGGTGCTCCTCGTCACGACGCTGCTCGTGGGCGGCCCGCTGCTCCCTGGGGGCGAGGATCGCGACCCCGTCGTGCCCGCGCTCGCGCTGGCCGCGGTGGCGCTCGCCGGCGCCGGGGCCGCCGACAACGTGAGTGCGGTGTTCCGTACGACGATCCTGCAGGCCGCCGCCCCCGACGAGGTCCGCGGGCGCATGCAGGGCCTCTTCTACGTCGTGGTCGCGGGCGGCCCCCGAGTCGGCGACCTCGTGGCGGGCGCCCTCGCCACCGCGATCGCCCTCTGGGCGCCGGCGCTCATCGGCGGGCTCGTGATCGTGGGGGTAATGGCGGTGCTGTGGCGCGTGTACGGTGGGTTCCAGCGCTACGACGCGCTGCACCCCACGCCCTGACGGGCGCCGGCCGGATCGGGCGGTGCGCGTGGGCAGCACCACCGGAGGGAGTCGCCGTGACCGCAGAGACCTCAGCAGATCCGCTCGTGATCGTGCGCCGGGAGGGCGCCGCGACTCGCATCACGCTGAACCGGCCGAGGGCGCTCAATGCGCTCACCCGCGAGATGGTCGTGTTCGTGCACGAGGCGGTGCGGGCCGCGGCCGAGGACGGCTCGACCGCCGTGCTGCTCGACGGGGTGGGGGAGCGCGGCTTCTGCGGCGGCGGCGACGTGAAGGCGATGGTGGCCGGGGGGCTCGAGGCGTCGCTCGCCTTCCTGCAGGACGAGTATCGCGCGGATCATGCGATCGGCGTCTCGCCGGTGCCGGTCGTCGGCGTCATGGACGGTATCACGATGGGCGGCGGCATCGGCCTCACCGGGCATGCCGCCGTTCGCATCGTCACCGAGCGCAGCCGCCTCGCCATGCCCGAGAGCCGCATCGGCATCGTGCCGGATGTGGGCGGCGGGCTGCTGCTCGCCTCGGCGCCGGGCCGGCTGGGGGAGGCACTCGCCGCGGCGTCGGGCGGCATGGGGCCGGGAGACGCGGTCGCGCTCGGCTTCGCGGACCTGTTCGTGCCGAGCGAGCGTCTGGGACGGCTTCGCGAGTTGCTGGTAGAGGGCCAGGATCCCGGCTCGGCCGCGGCGGGGCTCGCCGAGCCTGCGCCCGACTCGCCCGTGCTCGCCTGGCGCGAGTGGCTCGATCCCATCGCGGATCGCGCTCTCGGCCAGGCGGAGGAGACACTCGCCGATCCGCTCGGTGCGGCCCTGCGCTTCGTCGCCGGTCTCGAGGCTGCGCCCGTCGCTGAGGCCCGCGCGCTGGCCGAGGCGATCCGCGGCGTCTGTCCGACCTCCGTGGCCATCGCGCTCGGCCAGCTCGCCCGCATCCGGGGCGCGGGGCTCGACCTCGCGGCGGTGCTGGCCGACGACTACCGGCTGCTGGGGCGACTCATGGCGCGCGGCGACTTCGCCGAGGGCGTGCGCGCACAGCTCATCGACAAGGATGGCGAGCCGCGCTGGCGCCCGAACCGGTTGGAGGATCTCGACCCTGAGGCGGCGGTCTCGATCCTCGACCCCCGTCTTACCGCGGAGGAGTCGCCGCTCGCCCTGTGAACCGATCCGATTGCATCTGATCGTGCGAGGAGTAGGCTGGCGGTATGGCCAGGTACCTCGATGAGGAGCAGGCTCGGGCGGACGGATTCTCGCTCGAGCACGAAGCCGAGCGCGGCCGGTTCACGATCGTGCGCGACGCCGAGGTCGTGGGGGAGGCCCATTACTCGCTCATCGGCGACGACGCGATCGACTTCGATCACACCTTCGTCGTGCCCGAGCTGCGCGGAACGGGGCTCTCCGGGGTGCTGGCGGAGCACGCGCTCCGCGACGGGGTCGCCCGGGGTCGTCGGATCCACGCCTCGTGCTGGTTCATCGCGGGATACCTCAGGCGGCACCCCGAGCTGGCCGGCGAGCGGTAAGCGGGACGCGTTCGTCAGCCGCTGACGCTCCCGTGCGATGTCGTGAGCGTCAGCCTTCGCTGCGCCTGGCGAAGAGGCGGCGCTTGCCGCCCTTCTCCTCAGAGCCCTGAGAACCCGCGGCGCGGTCGTTCATGAGCTCGGTGAGATCGCGCTGGATGAGCAGCTCTATGCGGGCCTCGCGCTCGCGCTGGTACTCCTCGCTCGACCCTCCCGCGTA
>JBEBTD010000114.1:0-7530 GCA_040393965.1 Leucobacter soli
CGCTGCTCGGGCCCGACGTCACCCGGGCGGTCATGCTGCGGGCCGCAGGTGAAGCGGAGCAGCGCGGGGCGGCGAACGGCGGTGCAGCCGCAAGCGCGGTCAGCAAGGATGACGCGGCGGATCCAACCCGCTCTACCGACGCCGACCCCTCCGGCTCCTCGGCACCTGGCTCGACGGCACCTGGCTCGACGCTGCCGGGGCGACGCGACCGACCCGTCGACGATCCGGGCCTGCACGCAGCGATGGAGGCGGCGGGCCTGACCTATCGAGAGCGCGAGGTGCTGCAGCTCGTGGCGGCCGGGCTCTCGAACGCCGAGATCGCCGGGAAGCTGTTCCTCGGCGAGGCGACCGTCAAGACCCACGTCTCGAACCTGCTGCAGAAGCTCGGCGCCCGAGATCGGGTGCAGCTCGTCGTCTGGGCGCTCACCGCCACCGGCCGCTAGCCGATTCGTCCTGTGCCCGTTCCCGGTTCGAACCGCGCGATGCACGGCAGAGAAGCTCGAGCGCATCCGCGTTCAAGGCTTCGACTTCGAATAGCTCTTGATGTCGATCACGACGCAGCGAAAGAGTCCTGAGCCACGACTCGCTCGTCAACGATGTCGCGACTCAGGAGGATGGAGCCGCCTGTCGGATTTGAACCGACGACCTGTTCTTTACGAGGGAACTGCTCTACCCCTGAGCTAAGGCGGCGTGGCCGGGTGAACCCGACACGAAGCACAACTTTACCATGTCGGGAGCGCCGATCCGCACCGCCGCCGGTCGGCGTTGAAACGCCGCTGGAGACCCCCTCGTCCGCGCCCTCCCTCAGGCGCAGCGCGCACCGTCGGCGGGCGTCGTGCCGTCGAGCAGATAGGTCTCGACGATCTCGTTCACGCACGCGCTCTCGCCGTAGGCCGTGTGACCTTCGCCCTCGTAGGTGAGCAGCACGCCGCTCTCGAGCTGCGCGGCGAGCGACTGGGCCCACCGCAGCGGGGTCGCAGGGTCGCCGGTCGTGCCGATGACGAGGATCGGGTCGGCGCCCTCTGCACGCACCGGCGGGCGGTTTTCGACCCCCTCGACCGGCCAGCCCGCGCAGGAAACGTCTCCGTACCCCTGGAAGCCGCCGATGGTGGGGGCGATGCGCTGCAGCTCGGCGGCGTCCTCCCGCATGCGATCCAGGTCGAGCGGCAGGAAGCGCGGATAGTCGAGACAGTTGATCGCGTGGAAGGCGGTGATGAGGTTGCTCGAATACCGGCCGTCGACACGGTCGTAGTAGAAGTCGGCCAGTTGCAACGCCATATCGGCGTCACCCTGCGTCACTGTGCGGTAGAGGTCGTCGAGGTAAGGCCAGCTGTACTGGGAGTAGAGCGGGGCAATGATCGCGGTGAGCAGGGTGCCGGAGCCGACGAGGCGTCCGTCGGAGCCGGTGAGGGGCCGATCCTCGACCGCGCTGATCATCTCGTGCCACGCGGCCAGACCCTCGTCGACGGTGCCGGAGACGGGGCACTCGGCCCGGCTCAGGCAGTCGGTCATGTAGGCGCGCAGCGAGAGCTCGAAGCCGCGGGTCTGCTCGCGCACCACCTCCGCCTCGGTGCTGGTCGGGTCGATGGCGCCGTCGAGCACGAGCCGGCCGACGCGATCGGGGAAGGCATCGGCGTAGCGAGCCCCGATGTAGGTGCCGTACGAGTAGCCGAGATAGTTGAGCTCGGGGTCGCCGACGATGGATCGCAGCATGTCGAGGTCGTGCACGGTGGAGCCGGTGTCGACGTGTGCGAGCAGCGGGCCGGTGGCCTGAAGACAGGCATCTCCGTAGGCGGCGCTCTCGCGCACGGCCGCGTCGACCCACTCCTGCGTGCCCGGCTCGAGCTCGTCGAGGGGACTCGCCCCGAAGAGATACTCGTCCATGCCTGCATCATCGAGACAGGCGACCGCGCTCGAGGCGCCGACGCCCCGCGGATCCCAGCCGATCACGTCGTAACGCTGCTGCAGCGGCTGGCCCACCGCGGAGTCGATGCTCTGCGCGATGTAGGAGGTACCCGAGGCGCCGGGGCCGCCCGGGTTCACGAACAGCGTGCCCTGCGGCTGCCCGCCGAGCGCGGGCTGCTTGACGAGGGCGAGCTCGATGCGATCCCCCTCGAGGTCGTTCCAGTCGAGCGGGGCGTACACCTTCGCGCACTGCATGCCGTCGAAGCAGTCGCGCCAGTTCGGCCGCTGCGAGCCGAAGTCCGTGCCGACGACCTCGGGCATCGAGGGTGCGGGCTGCAGCCGCTCGATCAGGCCGAGCAGCGGCGCGCAGGCGCTCAGCGCGAGCGCTGCGATGGCGCCCACCGCGACCACCGCGGTGATGCGTCGGCGCCGACGGGCGCGTCGGGCGGCGTGCGCGTCCTCCTGCTCCCAGTCGGGGAACCCGACGGTTGGCTCCTCGAATCGCCCGTCGGAACTCGACGGGTACCCGCCGCCGGCGGTCATCGGCGCCCCGATCCGGCCGCGTCCCGCGCGGTCGCCGGGCAGTCGCCGCGAGCGACGAGGCCCGCGAACATGGCCTCGAGCACAAGGCCCGGGGTCACACCGCGGGCCAGCCGATCGCGGGCGAGCTCGACGGTGTCGACCGCCGCGATGGCGCGCTGCTCGCCCCACTGCTCGGCGAGGGCGTCGATGCGGGGCTGGTGCTCGAGGTTGACGGACTCGAGCCCGGCACCGAGCGCCGTCAGCAGCACGTCGCGATAGAGCGAGAGCAAATCGGTGAGGATGCGGTCGAGGCCGTCGCGCAGGCTGCGCGTGGCGCGGCGCTTCTGATCCTCTTCGAGCGCGCGGATCTGCGCCCGCAGCTGCGGCGGGATCGCCGCGCCGGGAGCCAGGCCCATATTGCGCATGGCGTCGGCGCGCTCGCTCGCATCGAGCTGCTCGGTGAGCGCATCGGCGTCGGCCTGAGCGACCTTCAACAACTCGGCCGCGGCTCGCATGCCGTCGCCGAGGGTCTGGACGCGCAGCGCGAGCTCGACGGTGCGCTCCCGGCGGGAGAGCGCCTCGGGGTCGGCGGCGAGGCGCCGCGCCATGCCGATATGGCTCTGGGCGAGGCGCGCGGCTCGCTGGGCCAGCGCGGGGTCGGCGCCATCGCGCTCGTGCAGCAGCCGCGCAACCTCGGCGGTCGGGGGCGTGATGAGCCGCAGAGAACGGGCGCGCGAGCGGATGGTCGGCAGCAGATCGGCCTCACTCGGCGCGCAGAGCACCCAGACCGTGCGCTCAGGCGGCTCTTCGAGGGCCTTGAGCAGCACGTTCGAGGTTCGCTCGGGCATGCGGTCGGCGTCTTCGATCACGATGACGCGGTGCCGCCCCTCAGAAGGGGCGAAGTGCGCCGAGGCCACGATCTCGCGCACGTCGTCGATGCCGATGACGACCTTCTGGGTGGTCAGCACGGCGGCGTCGGGATGCGTGCGCGCGACGACCTGGGCGTGCACGTGCTCGCGATCGGAGGGATCGCGGGCGATGAGCGCTGCGGCGAAGCGCAGGGCGAGGTTGGAGCGGCCCGAGCCGGGCGGGCCGGTCACGAGCCAGGCGTGCGAGAGCTCTCGCTCCGCACCGGGCGCGGCAGCCTGTTCGAGCACCCGCACCGCCTCGGGCTGCCCGACGATCTCGCTCCAGTAGTTCACGTGTCCAGGCTATCGGGCACCCCTGACGGGATCCTCTCGAGACGCCGACGATTCCGAGCCGGTCTCCGCAGCTTGGCGGTAGTGGTGACTTGCACCCGCTCGAAGTCGCAACGACTGCCGAGCTGCGGGGGGCCGGGGGTGGGGGAGCTGGGGGGAGGAACCAGGGGATGGGGGAAGGGGGATGGGGGAAGGGGGATGGGGGGAGCCGGGGAGATGGGGGCTGGGGGCGGGGGCGGGCGAGAGGGAAGACGCGCGGCACCTCGCCGCCTAGAGGTACAGCTCCCCGCGCTCGGCGCGCTCCACGAGCGAGGCGGGCGGGGTGAAGCGCGAGCCATACCGCGCCTCGAGCTCGCGCGCCCGCGCGACGAACCCGTTCAGCCCGCCCTCGTACTGGTTGACGTACTGCAGCACCCCGCCCGTCCAGACCGGGAAGCCGATGCCGAAGATCGATCCGATGTTCGCGTCGGCGACGCTCGTGAGCACGCCCTCGTCGTAGCACTTGATCGCATCGATCGCCTCGGCGAAGAGCATGCGCTCCTGCATGTCGGCGAAGGGGATCTCGGGGCGAGGATCGGTTCCGGGGCCTTCGCCCTGATCCGGCGACTCGGCGAGAGAAGTCAGCCCGGGCCACAGCCCGACCCGTCGCCCGTCGGAATCGTAATCGTAGAAGCCCGCCCCCGCCTTTCGCCCGAGACGGCCCAGCTCGACCATGCGCGCGTTGACCGCCTCGCTCGCATGCGGCTCCCATTCGAGCCCGGAGGCGAGCGCCGCCTCGCGGGTCTCCTGGGTGATCTTCTGCCAGAGGCTGAGCGAGAGCTCGTCGGTGAGCTGCAGCGCGCCCGCGGGGTACCCCGCCTGCAGCGCGGCCTGCTCGATGCTCGCGGCGGGCACGCCCTCGGCGAGCATCGCCATCGCCTCCTCCAGGAAGCGCCCGATCACCCGCGAGGTGAAGAAGCCGCGGGAGTCGTTCACGACGATGGGGGTCTTGCCGATGGCGAGCACGAAGTCGAACACCCGGGCGAGCGTCTCGTCGCTCGTCGAGGCACCGCGCACGATCTCCACGAGCTTCATCTTGTCGACGGGCGAGAAGAAGTGGATGCCGATGAAGTCGCCGCGCCGCCCCTCCGAGACGCCGCCGGCGAGCAGCCCGATCGGCAGCGTCGAGGTGTTCGAGCCGAGCACCGCATCGGGCGCGACCATGCCCTCCAGGGAGGCGAACACCTCCCGCTTCAGATCCGCCTGCTCGAAGACGGCCTCGATGACGAGGTCGACCCCGGCGAAGTCCGCATAATCGTCCGTGGTGGAGATGCGATCGAGCAGGGCCGCGGACGACGCGGCGTCGGTGCGCCCGCGCGAGAGGGCGCGATCCTCGAGCCTTCGGGAGTAGTCCTTGCCCCGCTCGGCGGCCTCGACGCTCACGTCGCGCAGCACCACCTCGAAGCCGGCCCGGGCCGTGACGTAGGCGATGGCCGCGCCCATCATGCCGGCGCCGACGATGCCCACTCGCGTTGGCCGCCACGGAGCGACGCCGGAGGGCCGCGAAGCTCCTCGCGAGATCGCGCCGAGGTCGAAGAACATGGCCTTGATCGTGTTCTTGGCGACCTGCCCGTTCGCGAGGTGCACGAAGTAGCGGGTCTCGACGAGCGAGGCGGTGTCGAAGTCGACGTACGCGCCCTCGACGGCGGCGGCGAGCGCGGCGCGCGGGGCCGGGAGGGGGGCGCCCTTGAGCTGCTTGCGCAGGGTCGCCGGCATCATCGGCAGCAGCGCCGCGACCGAGGGCGAGGACGGGCTGCCCCCCGGGATCTCGAAGCCCTTCACGTCCCACGGCTGCACGGCGACGGGATGCCCCGCGATGTAGGCGCGCGCGGCCCCGTCGAGCTCGTCGACCGACGAGACGACCTCGTCGACGAGCCCGGCGGCGAGCGCGTCGCGCACCGAGAAGCGGGTGGCGGGCAGGATCACCTCGGTGAGGGCGCGCTGCAGGCCGAGCATGCGCACCGTGCGAGTGATGCCGCCGCCTCCCGGCAGCAAGCCGAGACCGACCTCGGGCAGGCCGATGCGGCTGCCCGGCATGTCGGCGGCCACGCGGTAGTGCGCGGCGAGGGCGACCTCGAGTCCGCCGCCGAGCGCCGATCCGCCCATCGCCGCCACCACGGGCCTGCCCAGCCGTTCGAGCCGCCGCAGGTCTCGCTTCATGCCGTCGACGTGCGCCGCCTGCTCGGCCCAGCGCTCAGGGGTGTACGCCAGGATCGCCTCGAGGTCGCCGCCCGCGAAGAACGTCTTCTTGGCGGAGGCGAGGATCACGCCTCGCACCTCGTCGAGTTCGGCGTAGAGGCGGTCGACGGCCTCGGTGAGCGAGGCCTCGAATGCGGCGTTCATGAGGTTGACCGAGCCGCTCGGGTCGTCCATCGTGAGGGTGACGACGCCCTCGTCGTCGCGTTCGTAGCGGATGGTGCTCTCGGTCATCTGGGTGCTCCTGGGATTCTCGGTTCATCTGCGCGGCTTCAGGGGGCCGGCGAGAAGCTATACCGTCTCGATGATGGTGGCGATGCCCATGCCGGATCCGACGCACAGGGTGGCGAGCCCTCGGCGGGCGCCGCGCCGCTCGAGCTCGTCGAGCAGGGTGCCGAGGATCATGCCCCCCGTCGCGCCGAGCGGGTGCCCGAGGGCGATCGCTCCCCCGTTCACGTTGACCTTGTCGTCGGGGACGCCGAGGTCGCGCTGCCACTTCATGACGACCGCGGCGAAGGCCTCGTTGAGTTCGAAGAGGTCGATGTCGTCGATCTGGAGCCCCGCCCGGTCGAGCGCCTTGCGGGTCGCCGACGTCGGGCCGGTGAGCATGATCGTGGGCTCGCTGCCGGTGACCGCGGTGGCGAGGATCCGGGCCCGCGGCGTGAGCCCCGCGCGATCCCCGGCCGCCTTCGAGCCGATCAGCAGCAACGAGGCCCCGTCGACGATGCCCGAGCTGTTGCCGGGCCCGTGCACGTGCTCGATGCGTTCGACCCAGTGGTACTTCTGCAGGGCGACCGCGTCGAAGCCGGCCTGCTCGCCGAGCCCGGCGAAGCTCGCGGGCAGCGCCCCGAGCGATTCCACGGTGGATCCGGGGCGGCGGTGCTCGTCGGTGTCGAGCAGCACGACGCCGTTCATGTCGCGCACCGGCACGATCGAGCGATCGAAGCGGCCCTCCCGCCAGGCGGCGTCGGCGCGCTCCTGGGAGCGCACGGCGAAGGCGTCGACGTCTGCGCGAGTGAAGCCCTCGATCGTGGCGATGAGGTCGGCGCTGATGCCCTGCGGCACGAAGAAAGTGTCGTACGCGGTCGCCGGATCCTGGGCCTGCGCCCCGCCGTCGCTGCCGAGCGGCACCCGACTCATGGACTCGACGCCGCCCGCGAGCACCCAGTCCTCGTAGCCGGAAGCCACCTTCTGCGCGGCGAGGTTCACCGCCTCGAGGCCGGAGCTGCAGAAGCGGTTGACCTGCACGCCGGGCACCGACTCCGGCAGTCTCGAGAGCAGGGATGCGGTGCGGGCGATGTCGCCGCCCTGCTCCCCCACCGGTGAGACGACGCCGAGCACGACATCGTCGACGAGGGCGGGGTCGAGCTCGGGGTTACGGTCGAGGATCGCGTCGATCAACTGCACGGCGAGGTCGACCGGCTTGGTGCCGTGCAGCGCCCCGCCTCGGTTCTTGCCGCGCGGCGTGCGCACCGCGTCGTAGATGTATGCATCGGTCATGGCGCCTCCAGTTTCCGGCGAGGATCCGTGCCTCACACCCTACCCCGCCGCCCCGAGCTTCTTACGTGCGCTCCGTCGGCCCTCTCTCCGAATCGGCGAAAGTCAGTCCGCGGTAGACAGGGTTTTTAAAGGGCTGACATTAGCCGAGTTGGAGGGGGGGGGGAGGGAG
>JBEBTD010000115.1:0-7392 GCA_040393965.1 Leucobacter soli
CCGCGAAGGTGATGCCGAACAGCATCGGGTCGATGACGAGCATGCCGATGAGCGCACCGAGGAAGACGAGCAACCCGCTCGCGGCCTCGACCATGCCCTGCGTCAGCACTGCGCGCAGCAGCGTCGTGTCGCTGCCGATGCGCGAGACGAGATCTCCCGTGCGTCGACGGTCGAACTCGCCGATCGGCAGGTGCAGGATGCGCGCGATCAGCGTGCGCCGGCTGTGCAGCACGACGCCCTCGCCCATCCGCTGCAGCACGTAATGCTGGAAGCCGCCGAGCAGCGCGTCGATAATCACTAGCGCGCTCAGCACGGCGAGCAGCACGCCGAGGGGCTGCGCGAGCTGCACCCGCTCGATCACCTGCCCGAGCAGCACGGGCTGCACGAGCGAGGTGGCTGCGCCGACGATGCCGAGGCCCAGTGCGAGGGCGAGGGACCCGCGCTGCTCGAAGAGGTAGGGCAGCAGCTGCTTCAGCGAGGCGCGCGGGCCGCGGTGCTGGGAGGAGCGCTGAGAGACGCGCTCGGTCGGGCGCCGGGATCTGCGGGGACGAGGGGTGCTCTCTTCTGCCACGCCCCTCACTCTAGAGCTCGCGGCTGACAGCTCCCTCGGCGATCCGGCGCTTCCGGAACGCGCGCCACGCGATCGCGATGCCGACACAGTAGACGAGGGTCGTGACGAGGCTTCCCTCGACGCCGAACGCGCCGCCGGTCAGCAGGTCGTTCGAGCCCGGCTCCGCGGCGTAGCCGAGCACCGAATCCTGGACCTTGGTTCCGGAGACCGCCACTCCGAACAGATTGCCCTGCGCCCAGTTCCAGGCGCCGTGCATCGCGCAGATGCCCCAGAGGCTGCCTTCGGCGAGAGAGAAGAGGCTCGCGAAGAGAGCGAAGGCCAGGAGGTTGACGATAGGCACGACGCCCATGCCGGGATTCATGCCGTGCAGCAGAGTGAAGAAGACGGCCTGCACGAGCACGGCCACGCGCAGACCCCACCGGCGGGCCACCGCCTGCGTGAGATAGCCGCGCGTGAGAATCTCCTCTGTCGATCCCTGCAGCAGGAACCCGAGCAGCATGAGCAGGACGAACCACCAGCCCGCGAGATCGGGCAGCGCCCACTCGAGTCGAGCCTGCCCCGTCGCCACCGGCACGAGCACGCACACCGCGATCATCGCGACACCGATGCCGAAGCCCCTCGCCGCCTGGCGCACGCCCTTGCCCGTTCGTTCGAAGCCGAGGGTCGAGAAGCGCCGCCGTTCCTTGGCTGCGACCCAGAGCCACAGCCAGAGCAGCGCGATGCCGAAGGTGAACAGCGAGAGCGCATCCTCGAAGCGGCCGAAGCCGAATGACGCCGTCTGCTCGCCCGCCGCCCTGGCCGCGTAGGTCTGCACGATGGTAGCAATCGACTGCAGCGCGATCGCGATGAGCAGCGCCACGAATGCCATCGTCACGCCGGTGGGCCGCTTCGCGAGCAGCATGCCGCCCGTCGGGGCAGGGAGATCGGTGTGGATGGGGCGCACAGCGAGGCTCCTTCGTGTCGGCTTGGTGCCAACATACCGGTGGCGCTCGCCGAAGCGCCCCTCAGACGCGGTTCACTTCGCGCGGCGCGGGTTCACTTCGCGCGGATGCGCCGCACGGTCACCGCCGACTGCAGCGCTGCCTCGGCCGCCTCTACGCCCTTCGACTCGCGCGAACCCTCGAGGCCCGCGCGATCGAGCGCCTGCTCGTCGTCGTCGGTCGTGAGCACGCCGAAGCCCACCGGCCGGCCGGTGTCGAGCTGCACGCGCGTCAGCCCGTCGGTGACCGAGTTCGCGACGAAGTCGAAGTGGGGGGTGCCGCCGCGCACGATCACGCCGAGGCAGACCGCCGCGTCGAAGCCGCCGCCGCCCTCCTCCGCGGGGGTGAGCGCGGCCTGCGCGGCGAGCGGGAGCTCGAAGGCGCCGGCCACTCGGAAGAGGGTGTGCTCGGCGCCCGAGGCGACCACGCTCTCCCGGGCGCCCTCGATGAGCCCCTTCATGACCTCGGTGTGCCAGCTGCCCGCGATGACCGCGACGCGCAGCCCGGTGGCATCGACGGTGAAGCTCGGCGATCCCTGTCCGCTCATGTGATTGGTTCCCTTCGATCGAATGATGGAGGCTCAGGCGGGGGGCAGATGCCCCATGCGCTGCTGCTTGGTCTGCAGGTAGCCGGCGTTCTGCTCGTTGAGCCCGACGTAGAGCGGCACCCGCTCGCTCACGGTCACCCCGCGCGCCTCGAGCTGCGTCACTTTGTCGGGGTTGTTGGTCAGCAGGCGTATGCTGCGCAGTCCGAGATCGGCGAGGATCTCGGCCGCCGCCGTGTAGTCGCGGGCGTCTCCGGGCAGCCCGAGCTGCAGGTTCGCGTCGAGCGTGTCGACCCCGCTCTCCTGCAGCTGGTAGGCGCGCAGCTTGTTGGCGAGGCCGATGCCGCGACCCTCCTGACCGCGCAGGTAGACGACTGCGCCGCCCCGCTGATGCACGAGTTCGAGGGCGGCCTGCAGCTGGGGCCCGCACTCGCACTTGAGCGAGCCGAAGGCCTCGCCCGTGATGCACTCGGAGTGCACGCGCACGAGCGAGTCGTCGCCGAGCAGGCTGCCGTCGGGGTTCGGGGCGATGAGCGCGACGTGATCGACGCCGCTGCGGCGATCGCGGTAGGCGCGCATGCGGAACTCCCCGTGCTCGGTCGGCACGAGGGTGTCGGCGCGCAGGCTCACCTGGCGATGCTGGGTGGGGGTGGCCGGGCCCCCTTCGGGGTCGTGCTGCTCGAGGTAGGCGATGAGCTGCTCGATCGTGACGACGGGAACGCCCTCCGCGTTGCCGAGCTCGATGAGGCCTGGCAGGCGCATCATCTCGCCGTCCTCGGCGACGATCTCGGCGATCATGGCGACGGGCCGTAGGCCCGCGAGGCGCATGAGCTCGACCGAGGCCTCCGTGTGTCCTGCCCTGGCGCGCACGCCGCCGTCGACTGCGCGCAGCGGCAGCACATGGCCGGGGCGGCGCACATCTCCGGGCACGGCTTCGGAGTTCGCGAGGGCGCGCAGGGTGGTCGTGCGGTCGCTCGCGCTGATGCCCGTGGTGACGCCCTCCGCGGCGTCGACCGTGACCGTGTACGCGGTGCCGCGCACGTCCTCGTTGCGCTCGACCATCATGGGCAGGTCGAGCTGGTCGGCGATCTCGTTGGTCATGGGTGCGCAGAGCAGACCGGAGGACCAGCGCACCGTCCAGGCCACCCACTCGGGGGTCGCGAGCTCGGCCGAGAGGATGACGTCGCCCTCGTTCTCGCGATCCTCGTCGTCGGCGACGATGACGGGGCGCCCTTCTGCGATCGCGGCGATGGCCTGCTCGATGGTCGAGATGCCGGGAGTGCTGCCGGTGCTGCCGGTGCTGCCGGCGCGGTTGTCGGTGCCGGTCTCGGCGGGGTCTGCGGCGGTCATGCGCGTGCTCCTTCGGGGGAGGTGGTGAGGTTCTTGAAGCCCAGCATGCGGGCGACGTGGCGGGCGACGATATCGGTCTCGACGTTGACGCGATCGCCGGGCTCGAGCTCGCCCAGCACCGTGGCGACGAGAGTCTCGGGGATGAGCGATACCTCGAACCAGGGCTCCGGCTCCTCGACCGGGGAGACGTCCGAGACGGTCAGCGAGACGCCGGAGAGCGTGATGGATCCCTTGTCGACGACGAGCGGTGCGAGCTCGGGCGCGAGCGAGAAGCGCAGCACGCGCCAATGCTCGCCCGGCACGAACGAGAGCAGCTCCGCGGTGCCGTCGACGTGCCCCTGCACGATGTGCCCGCCGAGGCGGCTGTCGACGCGGGCGGCGCGCTCGAGGTTGACGCGGTCGCCGACGCGGAGCGAGCCGAGCGTCGACATCTTGATCGACTGCGCCATCACGTCGGCGGTGAAGGCGCCCTCGCTCCGGTCGATGACGGTCAGGCACACGCCCGACACCTGGATCGAGTCGCCGTGCGCCGCGTCGCTCGTGACGAGCGGGCCGCGCACGGTGAGGCGCAGCGAGTCGCCCGCCGGCTCGACCGCGACGATCTCGCCGATCTCTTCGATGAGGCCTGTGAACATCAGATGCCTGCTTCCTTCCCTGAACACTCTTCGATGGACGCTTGGACGAGCAGGTCGTCGCCGAGGCGCTCGATCCGCTCCACGCTCAGCCGCTTGATGCCGTCCATGCTCTCGATGCCGAGCTCCCCGAGCGCGAGGCGGGGACCGCCGAGCAGGGCGGGTGCGAGGTAGACGAGCACCTCGTCCGCGAGGCCCGCGGCGAGGAACGCGCTCGCCACCGTCGGTCCGCCCTCGACGAAGAGGCTGCGGACGCCCCGCGCGCGCAGTTCGGAAAGGTGGCCGGCGAGGTCGTCGCCGGCGAAGCGGAGGGGTGCCGGGAGTCCGTGCGCCTCGAGTGCGGGGTGACGGTTGACACGCGCATCGGCGGGGATCTCGCGTCGTCCGAGCACGACCGGGATCGGCTGCTGCGCCGCGGGCACGAGCAGCGCTCCGTCTGCGGCGCGCGCGGTGAGCTCGGGGTCGTCGGCGTGCAGCGTGCCGGTTCCGACGAGGATCGCGTCCGCCTCTGCGCGGCGCGCGTGCACATCGCGGCGAGCGGCCTCGCCCGTGATCCACCTGCTGCTGCCATCGGCGGCCGCGGCCCGGCCGTCGAGCGTCTGCGCCCACTTCACCGTGACGCGGACGGCGGGGGCGGATCCTCGTCCCTGCCTCGCCAGCCACGGCGCGAGCAACTCGCGGCCCTCGGACTCGAGCACGCCGCCCGTCACCTCGATGCCGGCCGCGCGGAGCGTTCCCGCCCCGCCCGCGGACGCGTCGCCCGGGTCGCCGACCGAGAACGCGACCGCGCCGATGCCGGCCCGGGTGAGGGCGACCGCGCACGGCCCGGTGCGGCCGGTGTGGTTGCAGGGCTCGAGCGTGGCCACCGCCGTCAGCTCGCGTTCGCGGCCGAGCCACTCGGCGGGCAGCTGAGCGAGCGCCTCGACCTCTGCGTGCGGGGTGCCGGCGCCCCGGTGCCAGCCCTCGGCGACGATGCCGCCGTCGGGTGCGAGGATCACGCAGCCGACCTGCGGATTCGGGTCGTCCGCCGGGCCGAGGATCGCGAGCTCGAACGCGCGGCGCATCGCCGTCTCGAGCTGATCGCGGCTTGGCATCGGCACTGCTGTCTCTCTGCGCCGGGTCTGCGAAGCAGCCGCGCAGGGTGCACGACGTTCGCGTTCCTCTCATCCGGACTCGCGCGCAGGCTGGCCTCGCGCATCACCGTCGGCACCGGAGTTCCACCGGTTCAACCTCGCGGGTGCGAGGGTCGCGGGCTATGACCGCCGGTTCAGATTCTCACTGACCCCGGAACACTACCCACAACTGTACCCCGCGCCGGAGTATTCCCGTACCGGGTCGGGCGGGGCCGCGAGCGGCTCGATCCTCGTGCCCTTTCCCGCGCTCTGTCCCCCGTCCCCGTCCCCGTCACGCAGCTTGGTAGTAGATGCGACTTCAGCGGCCTCGAACCCGCATCTACTGCCGAGCTGCGGGTGATGGGGCGGGGGTGCGTGACGGGGCGAGTGATGGGGTGGGGCGGGTGATGGGGCGGGGGTGCGTGATCGGGCAGGGCGCGTGATCGGGCGGGGACGGCGAACGGCTACAGCCCGGGGAACCCGCCCGAGATCGTGTTCATCGTGAGCACGATGATGAGCGCGTTGAAGAAGAAGCTGAGCGTCGTATGCCAGACCACCGTCCAGCGCATCCGCGTCGTCGCCACCGATACGTCGCTCGGAGCGAAGGAGGTGCCGTTCGTGAACGAGAAGTAGACGAAGTCGACGAGGCGCGGCTGCTCGGTGCCGGGGAAGCGCAGCGGGCGCTCCGCCTCGCGATGGTGGTAGCGGGAGTAGTAGATGCGCGCGTAGCCCCACTGGAACATCGCCCACGAGGCCAGCATCGCCCACACCGCGATCATCTCGTAGACCGTGAGATGGTCGGGCTCCGAGCGGATCAGGATGAGCGTCGTCGCGGCCGTCAGTCCGACGAGGCTCGAGGTGAAGGTGACGATCATCGAGAACATGCGGAACGGGGCGAACCCCGATGCCCGCCGGATCACCGCGTGGTCGTCGTCGTTCACGCGCAGGTCGATGTTGAGCCAGAGCACCGTGGCGGCCAGGTACAGCGTCGCGAGCACGGCCCAGCCGAGCAGCCGGACGTTTTCCGCGGCCTCGCCGTCGTCGATGAGCAGGTAGCGCACGCCCAGGTAGACGAGGGCGAGCTGGGCGAGGATCCCGAGTGACTCGACGACGATCGTGATCGCCGCGGCGCGTCGCGCGGATCGCTGCTGCAGGAGGCTGGCCATGGCACCAAGTGTATGAGAACGGTCAGCCGCCGTTCATGCGGCGGGCGTAGTCTGACAGCGGACGCCCTTTCGACGCCCAGCACCCGAGCGCCGCCGCGCCGGCGGCAGAATGGAAAGGCCATGCGCACCGTCACATACGTCAGGAACAACACCGTCGAGATCGTCGAGAAGCCGGTGCCGGAGATCCAGCCCGACGAGGTGCTGCTGAAGGTTCGGGGCGCGGGCCTGTGCCACTCCGACATCGCCATCATCAACTTCGGCGACGACAACCCCCTCATCGGCGGCACCCTCGGTCATGAGGTCGCCGGCACCGTCGAGAGGATCGGCGAGGACGTGACCGGCTGGAACGTCGGCGACAACGCGCTCGTCGCCCTGATCCTCGCGTGCGGGCAGTGCCGCGAGTGCCTCGCCGGCCGCGACAACCAGTGCGAGGTCGTCTCGCCGCGCGACTCGCTCGCCCCGCTCTCGCCAGGCATCGGCACCCCGGGCGGCATGGCCGAGTACATCGCGGTGAAGGCGCACCACCTCGACCCGCTCGGCGACCTCGACCCGGTCGACGCGGCGCCCCTCGCCGATGCGGCGCTCACCCCGATGCACGCCATCAACTCCGTGCGGGACCGGCTCGTCGGTGACGCGACCGTGGTCACGATCGGCCTCGGCGGTCTCGGGCACATGGCCCTGCAGATCCTCGCCGCGACCACCGGCGCCCGCATCATCGCCCTCGACACCGACCCCTCGAAGCTCGCCTTCGCCGAGACCCACGGCGCCGATCTCGCCATCCCGAGCGACGCGAACGCCGCAGCGCGCATCCTCGAGGAGACCCGCGGCGTCGGCGCCGATGTCGTGCTCGACTTCGTCGGCGTGCAGCCGACCGTCGACCTGGCGCTGGCCGTGGTGCGGAACGGCGGCGCGATCCGCTTCGTCGGCCTCGGCGGCGGATCCTTCGAATACATCGCCAACAGCGGCACGCTGCCGTGGGGCGTGAACATCGAGCGCGCCTACGGCGGCACCCGCAGCGACATGCGCCAGGCCGTGGC
>JBEBTD010000116.1:0-7311 GCA_040393965.1 Leucobacter soli
CAGCAGAAGATCGACGACGACCCGGCCACGGCGAAGCGGCTCGTGGCGGAGGCGCACACCTCCACCAAGGCGGCCATCACCGAGCTGCGGCAGCTCGCGAGGGGCATCCACGCCTCGGTGCTCGACGACCGCGGGCTCGACGCGGCGCTCTCGGCACTCGCCGCGCGCAGCCACGTGCCGGTGCAGCTCGACGTGCGGATGGACGGCGCGCCCGCGCTGCGACAGGCACAGGGGGCGGCGGTGCAGGCGCAGGGCGAGCAGCCCGGCTCGTTCCGCGCCGCCGAGGCCGCCCTGTACTTCTCGATCGCCGAGGCGCTCACGAACGCCGCCAAGCACTCCCGCGCCGCCGAATGCCGCGTCACCGTGCGTTTGCGCGATGCCGGCACCCCGCAGGCGGCGCTCTGGGCCCGCGTCGAGGACAACGGCCTCGGCGGGGCCTCCGTGCAGCCCGGCGGCGGCCTCGACGGCATCTCGAACCGCGTGCTGGCCGCCGGCGGCACCTTCCGCCTCGACAGCCCGCAGGGCGGCCCGACGACGCTGGAGGTGAGCGTGCCATGCGCATCCTGATCTGCGAGGACTCCGTGCTGCTGCGCGAGGGGATCGCGCGCCTGCTCGAAGACGCCGGCCACGAGGTGGTCGCCGCACTGCCCGACACCGAGGGGCTCGAGCAGAGCGTCGCCGAGACCGAGCCGGGGCTGTGCATCCTCGACGTGCGACTGCCTCCGACCTTCACCGACGAGGGCATCCGCGCCGCGCTCCGTCTGCGCGAGCTCCGCCCCGCACTGCCGCTGCTCGTGCTCTCGCAGTACGTCGAGGAGCGCTACGCCAGTGAGCTCATCGCTGCGCAGGGCGGGGCGCTCGGCTACCTGCTGAAGGATCGCGTCGCCGACGTCTCGGAATTCGTCGACTCCGTGACGAGGATCGCCCAGGGCGCGACCGTGCTCGACCCCGAGGTGGTGGCGCAGCTGCTCAGCCGACGCACCCGGGACGAACGCATGTCCGCGCTCACCGATCGCGAACGCCAGGTGCTCGCGCTCGTCGCCGAGGGCAAGTCCAACCAGGCGATCGCGGCGGCGCTCTTCCTCTCCGAGGCGAGCATCGAGAAGCACATCACGGCGATCTTCCAGAAGCTGGGGCTCGAACCCGACGAGCACGGCAACCGACGAGTGCTGGCCGCGCTCGCCCACATCGAGAACAACGGGCCCACCGCATGAGCGGCGCCGACCCCCAGAGCCAGAACGAAGGCGAGACCATGAACGACCCCACCCCTATCGCACCGCAGCCCGCTGCCGCTCCCGCGCCCGGCCGCTCGAACTGGGTGCTCATCACGACCTCGATCGTCGGCGGCGCCGTGCTCTTCGGCACGATCGTCGGAGCCGCGATCACCGGGATCTACAGCGCGACCCGCGATTCGAACGTCGTGCCCCAGCTGCTCACGGCCGAGGCCGAGGGCATCACGAGGATCGACGTCGACGCATCGGCCGCGCGCTTCACCGTCACATGCGAGCGTCCGGGCGGCGCCGACGACGACGTGTTCACCCTCTCGACGAGCACCGGTGAGCGCGAGTGGCGCATGGAGACGCGACGCAGCACCCTGCGCATCGAACCGGTGAACCGCTGGTTCGGCGGCTTCTCGCTGATCGGGCCGCGCAGCGATGCGCGCCAGGACGTCGCGCTGCTGCTCCCCGCCTCGGCGTGCGAGGGCGGCTCTCCGCTCGATGCCGGGCTCGCCATCGGCGCGGGCGAGATGCAGGTCGACGGCCCGTACGGCGAGCTCGACATCGAGATCGGAGCAGGCGAGATCCGCGTCGACGGCACCGCCCGCGAGGTGGACGTCGAGATCGGGGCCGGCGAGGCGGCGCTCTACCTGGGCGATGTGCGATCGGCGAGCCTCTCGGTCTCGGCGGGGTCGTTGCGCGGCGGCTTCGAGGGCCGAGCGCCCGGCGAGCTCGACATCGAGGTCTCCGCGGGCGCGGTCGACCTCCGGCTGCCCGACGAAGGATACGCGATCGAGTCGAGCGTGGCCGCGGGCGACTTCGACAACAGGCTCAAGACGGATCCTCGGGCCTCGCGCCAGATCGAGGTCGACATCGCGGCCGGTTCGGTCACGCTGCGCCCGCAGGACCGCTGAGCGCCCGCGGGAGGTCTATCCGAGTGCCGGGTAGGCCTCCGGCGGCAGGCGATCGCCGATCACCGGGAACTCTGCTCGAACCTCTGCGATGAGTGCCGGGTCGAGGTCGACCACCGCGATCTCCTCCTCGATCTCGGAGCACTCGTGCACGACCCGGCCCCAGGGGTCGACGACGCGGCTCGCGCCGCCGAGCTCCACCCGGGCCTGCGTGCCGCAGGCGTTCACGGCGATCACCCAGAGCTGATGCTCGACCGCGCGGGCCTCGGTGAAGAGCCGGAAGTGGCCGCGGCGGGCGGCGGGCCACGCGGCGGGCACGATCGCGGTCTCGGCGCCTCGGGCTCCGAGCTCGAGCCAGAGCCCTGGGAAGCGAAGGTCGTAGCAGGTGGTCGAGGCGGTCGGCCCCATGGGGGTCTCGACGACGCTGAGTGAGGTGCCCGGCGTGAGCAGCTTCGCCTCGAGCGACTGGTATCCGAAGACGTGGATCTTGCGGTACTGCTGCGCCACCTCGCCCTGCGGGTCGATGAGCACCGTCGTGTTGTGCAGGCGCCCCTCGTCGTCGCGCTCGATGAAGCTCCCCGCGTGCACCCAGGCCCCCAGCTTCTGGGCGACCCGTCGGCACATGCTCACGGTGGGCCCGTCGATGGGCTCGGAGAGCTCCTCGTAGTGCTTGAAGGCGAGGTAGCCGGCGCTCCACAGCTCGGGCAGCACGAAGAGCTCGACGTCTTCGCCGGCTCGTTCGAGCAGCATGCGCTCGACGCGCGCGATGCGTTCGTCGCGGCTCTCGCCGTCGGGGCTCGCCAGCTGCACCAGTGCCACTCGGGTCATCGTCGTTCCTCCGTGCTTCGTCGCAGGCCCTCGCTGTCGGCCGCGATGGTTCCTTCTCTGTGGGCGCGCATGAGGCGCTCGATCTCGTCGGCGGGCGCCCCGGCCGCGATGCGCTCGAGCATGTGCTCGTGCTCCTGGCTCAGTCTCTCTGCCACCGACCCCCGGTAGCCGACGACCGAGGCGCGCACTGCGGCGACCCGCTGCTGGCCCCGGTCGAGCATCTCGCGCAGGTGCCGGTTCGGGCATGGTGCGCGCAGGATGCCGTGGAACTCGAGGCTGCCGCGATTGTAGGCGTGGAAGTCGCCCTCCAGCAGCGCGGCGTTCATCCGGTCGTTCACCTCTCGGGCGCGCTGCAGATCGTCATCGGTGAGCAGCGGGGCCGCGAGCCCGACGGCGAGCCCCTCGAGCACGGCCTCGGTCTGCATTATCTCGCGGTACTGCTCGATCGTGAGCTCGCTGACCCGCACGCCCCGGTGGAACATGAACTCGACGAGTCCCTCGCTCTCCAGCCGGCGCAGCGCCTCGCGCGTCGGGATGAGGCTCACCCCGGTCTGCTCGGCGAGCGCGGCGATGCCGATCGACGATCCGGCGGCGAAGCTGCCGTGGACGATGCGCTCCATGACGTAGTCGTAGACGAATTGCGTCTTGTTCTGCACGCGGGGACGAGGATCGCTCATCGCGGATCCGCCGCTCCGTCGGGCGCATGCCGCAGCAGGAACGCGCAGATGTCGGCGATCTCGTCCGAGCCGATGCCGTGCAGGATGCCTTCGTAGAGGTGCGCCTCGAGCCGGGTGTGCGCTGGAGCCCAGGCGGCGGTACGGGCGATGCGATCCTCGTCGATGACGGGGTCGGCCTCGTCGCGCCCCCAGAACATGGGCGGGCGGGCCGCCGCGAGCGCTTCGTCGCCGTCGAAAGCGCCGGGGGCGACGAAACCCGAGCAGTTGACGCCGCAGGCGAATCGCTCGGGGCGCAGCCGCAGCAGGGAGGTGACCATGCAGCCGCCCTGCGAGAATCCCATGAGCGCGATCGCGCCGAGCCCGCGCTCGCCGGTTCGGGATCGCAGCCGGGCATCGAGCCCGTCTATCCAGGCGAGGAGGGCGACGGCGGCCGCGTGCGGGCCGCTCCCGACGAAGCGTGCGGGCGCAGGCTGGCGGAGCGGCAGACCATCCGGGCCGAGCGGCAGCGGCCACCACGCGAATCCGTTCTCGATGGGCGGGGGAGCCACGAGCGGGGCCCTCGGAGAGGCGCAGACGAAGCCCGTCGGCAGATGCGGGGCGAGCCCGATCAGATCCCCCTCGAAGGAACCGAAGCCGTGCATCAGCAGAAGCAGCGGCCGGTGCTCGAGCGCCGCGATCGCCTCCTCCGCGCCGGCCCTGCGGCCGTCGACCGACCAGAGCACGACCTCGTCGTCGATACGGAGCACAGTCATGAGGCCAAGCCTACTGGAGCCGAATCGGCGCATCGATTGTTCACTCTCGTTCACCTCTCGTTCACCCTTTCGAAGACGTCGCTTCACATGCCGTGCGTACCGTCGGCTACGTGGGCATTCACCCACCAAGACATCTCTCAGAAACGGATACGAACTGAAGTGAAGACCTCAGCCTCGATCAAGGCCGCCGCACTCGGCGGCATCGCCCTCCTCGCGCTCACCTCGTGCGCGGCGAACGAAGCAGCGGCTCCCGCCGATGAGAGCGGCAGCGCGCCCGCGGCCTCGTCGCTGAGCGGCACCCTGGTGGGTGGCGGCGCCTCGTCGCAGGGTTCGGCTCAGGAAGCATGGATCGCCGGTTTCCAGACCGCGAACGTCGATGTCACCATCAACTACGACCCCGCCGGTTCGGGTGCGGGCCGCGACACCTTCCAGCAGGGCGCCAGCGCCTTCGCCGGCAGCGACCGCGCCTTCAAGGTCGACGAGATCGCCGCCGGCCCGTTCGACGCCTGCACCACCTCGGATCTCGTCGAGATCCCGGCGTACATCTCGCCGATCGCGATCATCTTCAACCTCGAGGGCATCGAATCGCTCAACCTCGACGCCGACACCGTCGCGAAGATCTTCACCGGCCAGATCACCAAGTGGAACGATCCCGCCATCGCCTCGCTCAACGCCGACGCCACCCTCCCGGACGCGGCCATCTCGCCCGTGCACCGCTCGGACAAGTCGGGCACCACCGGCAACTTCACCGAGTACCTCGCGGCCGCCGCGTCGTCGACCTGGACCGCCGGTTCGGTCGAGGAGTGGCCGACCGAGCTGGGCGGCGAAGCCGCGCAGGGCACCTCGGGCGTCGTCGAGGCCGTCACCAACGGCGTGGGCATGATCGGCTACGCCGACGCCTCGCGCGCAGGCGATCTCGGCACCGTCGCGATCAAGGTCGGCGAGGAGTTCGTGAGCTACAGCCCCGAGGCCGCCGCCGCGATCGTGGACGCCTCGGAGATCGAGGCCGGCCGCGGCGCGAACGACATCGCGATCAAGCTCGACCGCACCAGCACCGCCGAGGGCGTGTACCCGATCGTCCTCATCAGCTACCTCATCGGTTGCGAGAGCTACGCCGACCCGGCCAACGCCGAGCTCGTCAAGGCGTACTTCGAGTACATCGTCAGCGAGGACGGCCAGAACGTCGCGGCCGAGGCCGCGGGCAGCGCCCCCATCTCGGCCGATCTGCGCAGCAAGGTCGAGACCGCGATCGCCGCGATCAGCTGATCCCGCCGCCGGTCGAGCGGAGACCGCGGTGGAGTCGAGACCAGGGAAGCCGGTGTCGACTCCACCGCACTCCGCCGCCCGGCGGATCCCCTTACGAATCGCATCAGAAGAAAGCGTCCAGTGACCTCACAAGCGACACTCCCGAAGCCGGTGCTGAGCCTCGGCGACCGGATCTTCTCGCGCTCGGCGGTCTTCGCGGGCAGCATGATCCTCGTCACGCTCGCAGCCGTCGCCACGTTCCTCATCGTGCAGAGCGTCCCGGCGTTCTTCGCCACGAGCGAGTCCGCCTCGCTGCTGCCCGACAACTTCTGGTCGTACGTCTGGCCGCTCATCTTCGGCACCATCTGGGCGGCCGTGCTCGCGCTGCTCATCTCGCTGCCGCTCGCGATCGGCATCGCGCTCTTCATCTCGCACTACGCGCCGCGCAAGGCGGCCGCCGTGCTCGGCTACATCGTCGATCTGCTCGCCGCCGTGCCCAGCGTGGTCTTCGGCCTCTGGGGCATCGGCGTGCTCGCCCCCGCGGTGCAGCCGATCTACGTGTGGTTCAACACCTACCTCGGATGGATCCCCTTCTTCAGCGGCGTCGTCTCCGGCACCGGTCGCACCATCCTCACCGCCGCGCTCGTGCTCGGCGTCATGGTGCTGCCCATCATGACCGCGATCTGCCGCGAGGTCTTCCTGCAGGCCCCCGTGCTGCACGAGGAGGCCGCGCTCGCGCTCGGCGCGACCCGCTGGGAGATGATCAAGATGGCCGTGCTGCCCTTCGGCCGCCCCGGTATCGTCTCCGCCGCCATGCTCGGCCTCGGCCGCGCGCTCGGCGAGACCATGGCCGTCGCCATGGTGCTCTCGGCGACGGGGCTCGTCACCATCCGCCTGCTCACGAGCGAGAACCCGTCGACCATCGCAGCGAACATCGCGCTCTCCTTCCCCGAGGCCTACGGCGAGAACGTCAACGTGCTGATCGCGACCGGCCTCATCCTCTTCATCGTCACGTTCCTGGTCAACGCGGTTGCCCGCTGGATCGTGAGCCGCCGCGCCGAGTTCTCAGGAGCGAACTGACCCATGGCCATCCCCATCCGACCCGTCACCGTCGGTTCCTCGCTCGCAGGCAACCGCCTGCCCCGGGGTGCGGCCTGGCTGATCCTCGCCGCGAGCCTCGCCGTCTCCCTCGGTCTGTTCGGGCTGCTCGCCGCTGCCAACGGAGACGAGTTCAACGCGACCGGCGCGGTGATCGTCGGCCTGCTGCTGCACCTCGTCGTCATCACGGGCCTCTCGGCCGTCATCGAGGGCCGCCGCCGCGCGACCGACCGCTTCATCACGAATCTCGTCACCGGCGCCTTCCTGCTCGCGATGGTGCCGCTCATCTCGGTCGCCATCACCGTCGTCACGAACGGTCTCGCCCGCTTCGACCCCGAGTTCTTCAACTCCTCGATGCGCAACGTCACCGGCGAAGGCGGCGGCGCACTGCACGCCATGGTCGGCACACTGCTGATCACCCTCGCCGCGACCATCATCTCGGTGCCGCTCGGCCTGCTCACCTCGATCTACCTCGTGGAATACGGTCGGGGCCGCCTCGCCAAGACCATCACCTTCCTCGTCGACGTCATGACCGGCATCCCCTCGATCGTCGCCGGCCTCTTCGCCTACGCCGCCTTCGCGC
>JBEBTD010000117.1:0-7301 GCA_040393965.1 Leucobacter soli
TCTTGCAGCGCCTGCACGGTGTCGGGCATCGCCAGGCGGTCGAGATCCTCGCCCCCGCCGGTCACCGAGAGGTAGGCGCGACCGCTCGCCACGGAAATGTCGAGGTCGCCGTCGAGGTCGGCGAGATCCAGCAGCCCCTCGATGTAGTCCGCGGCGAGATCGCCCTCGATTTCGAGTTCGTCCGGCGTCGCGGAGTCGGCAGCGGCGTTCGGCAGATCGCTCATCTTGGCACCGTCACTTCTTCTTCTTGGCGCGCTTGGCGCTGATGGGTTGCTGTCGCTGGCCCTGCGACTCGGTCTTGCCCTCGATGCGATCGACCTCGGCGGCCTCTTCATCGGTCAGCTTGCCCTTGGCCTTGAGCTTCGCCTGGCGCGTGCGCCACGCCTCGCTGCCCGGGGTGGGCATGGTGTTGATCACGATCGCCTGCTGGCCCATGGTCCACAGGTTCGAGGTGAACCAGTAGATGTTGAGGGCGAGCGGGAACGCGACGCCCGAGAACAGGAAGGCGAAGGGGATGATGTACAGCATGATCTTCTGCTGGCGGTACATCGGCGAGGCCTTCGTCTCATCGCTCACATTCTTCGACATGATCTGCAGCTGAGTGAAGAACTGCGAGCCGATCATGAGCACGACGATGATGCCGAGCAGGATGACGACGGTCCACTGACCCGCCTCCCAGCCCTGGGTGAAGGTCATCTTGAGCGGCGCCCCGAAGATGCTCGCCGCGTTGAAGCTGTTGGTGAGCTGCTCGTCCATGAAGCCGATGCCGGCCTTGCCATCGGCCGCACCGCGCAGCACGTAGAAGAGGGAGAAGAAGATCGGCATCTGCACGAGGATCGGCAAGCACGAGGCGAACGGGTTGGTGCCGTGCTTCTTGTACATGGCCATCGTCTCGCGACTCATGGCCTCGCGGGAGAACTGATCGTTCTTGCCCTTGTACTTCGCCTGGATCTTCTTGAGCTCCGGGGCGGCCTCCATCATGCGCCGCTGCGACTTGATCTGCCTCACCGTCACCGGGATCAGCGCCGAACGCACGACGAGCACGAGGCCCAGGATGGACAGCACCCAGGTGGCGCCGGCCGCGGGATCCATGCCGATCCAAGTGAAGAGCTGGTGCCAGAGCATGAGCACCAGCTCGACGAGCCAGCGCAGGGGCCACAACAGTGTCTCGATGAAATCCACCGCGATCAGGCCTTTCGTGTGTTCGGGCGGACGAATCCGCGAGCATTGATGGAGAAACTCGGACGTTCCCGTTCGGGAGCATCATCGATGCCGCCGGGTGAGAACGGATTGCAGCGAAGCAATCGCCACACGGTGAGCAGCACCCCTGCCGCGAAGCCCTGGCGCTGGAACACCTCCAAAGCGTAGCGTGAACAACTTGGATAGTACCTGCAGACCTCCCCGTACAGGGGCGAGATCAGGCGACGGTAGAGCAGCATGAAGGCGATCGCCGCATTGCGGGGCAGCAGCCAGAGCTCGGCTGCGATCCTCGTGATCATCTCCGTAGCCGCTCGATCCTGGCGAGCGCGCGATCGACCTCGGCTGTGAGATCCGTGAACGACGCTCCGGCAGCAGGGGGCAGCACGCGGAAGACCACGTCGGCGCCCCCGAAGCCCTCAGCCAGATGCCGGTCGACGATCGCCTTCAGACGCCGGCGCACCCGGTTGCGGGTCACGGCGCCGCCGACCGCCTTCGAGACGATGAAGCCGAAGCGCGCCGGACGATCCTCGTCCACATGCAAAACCGCGTGGGTGATGCAGTTCGCACCCCCCACGCGGTTTCCCTTGCGAACGATATGCCGATAGTCATCGCCCCGAGTGACCCGGTGATGCTTCGCTGGCACGATCGGCCGGTCGGAAGACTTTACGCAGTCAGCTTGGAGCGGCCCTTGCCGCGACGCGCGGCGACGATCGCGCGGCCGGCGCGGGTGCGCATGCGGGCGCGGAAGCCGTGCACCTTGGCGCGACGGCGGTTGTTGGGCTGGAAAGTACGCTTGCTCATGAGAAAACTCCGTGAAATCTGTGCCGGACGGCACCGGAAAGTCGGCAATGGGCACCGCGGCACGCACGTGCGCCCATACAAGAGAGTTAGTTTACGCCGAAACGGGCGACGAGTCAAAGTTCTGGGGCGCGAACCGGTAATTATCGCCGCGGGATCGACTCCCGCGCAAGATTCGCCACGGCGTGTCGATCTGGGGATGACGATTTCGACTTGCCTGTGGACAAATCAGTGACTAGCGTGAACGAAGACGTTTGCGAGGCCTGATTCCGCTTGGATTTTCGGCCCGCCCCTCCCACCTCGCCCCCTGTGAGCGAATCTGTGGGATGCACTGTGAATAGATGAGGACCGGGGACTGGGTTCGTGACCGAAGACGAGGTTATGCGCGTGTGGGCGCAGATCACCCACAAGGTGATGAGCGACCCCTCGGTCGGCCTCGCCATGGGCGCGCAGCTCGCACTCGCGGTTCCCCGTGGGGTCGGCGCCGGCGTGCTCGCACTCGCCGTGCAGCACGAGTTCACCCTGAAGCTGCTCGAGACCAAACTGCGCCCGGCCATCATGCGCGCCATCGCCGCGATCCCCGATGCGGACAGCATCGAGAGCTTCGAAGTGACGGTCGACCCCGACGCGCAGCCCGCGATCGATCCCGAGCCCGAGCCTGTGGCGGAAGCCACTCCCGCGCCGCGACCGGCTGTCGTCTCGCCAGGCTTCAACCCGCAGGGCTACAACCCGGCGATGAGCGAGCCCGCGCGCCACATCGACGAGTCGAACCGCCCCCTCAACGAGCCGCTCGCGCGCCACGGAGCCCTCGACACCGTGGACAGTCGCCTGAACCCGAAGTACCACTTCGACACCTTCGTGATCGGGCAGTCGAACCGTTTCGCCCATGCCGCGGCGGTCGCGGTGGGCGAGGCGCCGGCGCGGGCCTACAACCCATTGTTCATCTACGGCGACTCGGGCCTCGGCAAGACGCATCTGCTGCACGCCATCGGCCACTACGCCCGGGAGCTCTACCCCGAGATCCGCGTGCGCTACGTGAGCTCGGAGGATTTCACCAACGACTTCATCAACTCGATCGCGAACAACCAGGGCGCCGCGTTCCACGATCGCTACCGCAGCATCGATGTGCTGCTCGTCGACGACATCCAGTTCCTCGAGGGCAAGGCCGAGACGCAGGAGGCGTTCTTCCACACCTTCAACACCCTGCACGGGCACAACAAGCAGGTGGTCATCACGAGCGATGTGCAGCCGAAGCAGCTGCGCGGCTTCGAGGAGCGCATGCTCTCGCGCTTCGAGTGGGGCCTGCTCACCGACATCCAGGTCCCCGACCTCGAGACCCGCATCGCCATCCTGCGCAAGAAGGCCCAGCGGGAGAAGCTCGAGCTCGATCAGAAGGTTCTCGAGTTCATCGCCTCGAAGTTCACCTCGAACATCCGCGAACTGGAGGGCGCGCTCATCCGCGTCACCGCGTACGCCAGCCTCAACCAGCAGCGCATCGACCTGCCGCTCGCGCAGATCGTGCTGAAGGATCTCATCACGCTCGATGAGGACAACGAGGTTCAGCCGGCCGACATCATCAGCCGCACGGCCGAGTACTACGATCTCGCTCTCGACGATCTCTACGGGCCGTCGCGCGCTCAGCAGATCGCGACGGCCCGTCAGATCGCGATGTATCTGTGCCGCGAGCTCACATCGCTCTCGCTGCCGAAGATCGGGCAGCTCTTCGGCGGGCGCGATCACACCACCGTGATGTACGCCCACAAGAAGGTGACGCAGCTCATCGCCGAGCGCCGCTCCATCTTCAATCAGGTCGCAGAACTGACCTCGATCATCCGACAGGGAGCCCGCTGAAGCCGAGCGGCCGCCCACGAGTTATCCACAGGAACTGCACCTTCTGTGAATAACTGGGGACAACCTCCCGGGTCCTGTGGATGGATGACGGAGTCCTGTGGATGGACCGAGTTCCGCGAAGATCGGCGTAATCATGCGGATACCGGGTTATCCCCGGGCGACTCACAACTCACAATGTTGTAGTTTCCTTGCCCTGATTGGCATCGCCCGGGTTATCCACAGTTTCCACAGTGCTTATTACGATTACTAGATCTCACTACAGGAAAATGGATTTCGATCACGCGCTGCGCTTCGACTCGGACAGACGCCCGAGGATCCGGCATTCGCCGCCGAGCCCGAGTGTGCAAAGATTGTGTGGCGAACACCGCTGCCTTCACGCATGTGTTCATCCAGTCTTTGAAGGAGTTGCCATGCGTTTCACCGTCAACCGTGATGTGTTCAGTGAAGCGGTCTCGTTCGCGGCGAAGCTCTTGCCGCAGCGGCCGACGCAACCGCTGCTGAGCGGCGCGCTCATCGAGGTGAACGACGGAGAGCTCACGATCTCCTCCTTCGACTACGAGACCTCGGCTCGCACCACGGTCACCGCCGATGTGGTGGAGCCGGGCCGCGCACTCGTCTCGGGCCGCTTGCTCGGCGAGATCGCTCAGCGCCTTCCGCACTCCGATGTCGAAGTGTCGCTCACCGACACTCGCGTGCAGCTGCGCTGCGGTTCCGCCTCGTTCAGTCTGCCCGCCATGCCCGTGGAGGAGTACCCGCAGGTGCCCCGCATCGACACGGTGACCGGAGCGGTGCCGGCCGACGCCTTCGCGGAGGCGGTCGCTCAGGTATCGCTCGCCGCGTCGAAGGACGATGTCACCCCGGTCATCACCGGCGTGCAGTTCGAGGTGGGCGAGAACGCCCTGACCCTGACGGCAACCGACCGCTATCGCGTCGCCACCCGCCGCATCGACTGGGAGCAGCTGGATGGGGAGCAGCAGCTCACGGCGCTCGTGCCGGCCAAGGTTGTGATCGAGGTCGGAAAGACCTTCTCGAACGCCGGCACCGTGCAGGTGGCGATCATCAAGGACGGCGAGCGTGAGCTCATCGCCTTCACCGGCGGCAACAAGACCGTCACCTCGTTGCTCATCAAGGGCAACTACCCCCCGGTCGGCCGCCTCTTCCCCGAGAGCATCGACAACTACGCCGTCGTGAACACCGCCGATCTCGTCGAGGCCGTGGGCCGCGTCGGCCTCGTGCTCGAGCGCGAAGCCGCGCTGCGATTCTCCTTCGTCGAGGGGCAGGTCACCCTCGAGGCCGCCGGCACCGAGACGGCTCAGGCGGTCGAGACGGTGGATTCCCATCTCGTCGGCGATGAGATGATCGTCTCGCTCAAGCCGCAGTTCCTGCTCGACGGCCTCCGCTCGACGCACTCCGAGTTCGCCCGCATCGGCTTCACCCGCACCGAGAACGCGAGCAAGCCCGGCCCGGTACTCATCACCAGCCAGCGCAGCAAGGAAGACGCCGACCAGCAGAGCTTCCGCTATCTGCTGCAGCCCAACCTGCTCCTCCGCTAGGAGGTTCCGCCGATGCGTGTCACGCATCTCTCGCTGAGCGACTTCCGAAACTACCGCAGCGCCGAGGTTTCCCTCGATCGGGGACCGAACCTCGTGATCGGCCGCAACGGTCAGGGCAAGACCAACCTCGCCGAGGCGATCGCCTATTTCGCGATGCTCGGCTCGCACCGTGTGACCAGCGATTCCGCGCTCATCCGTGCCGGCGAGGACTCCGCGGTGGCGAGGATGCGGGTCGCCGTGGAGGATCGTGATGTGCTGCTCGAGATGCAGCTCAACAGGGATCGGCCCAATCGAGCGCAGATCAACCGCAACGCGGCGAAGCCCCGCGAGCTCACCAGATGGTTCTCCTGCGTGGTCTTCGCCCCGGAGGATCTCTCGCTCGTGCGTGGAGATCCAGGCATCCGGCGACGCTTCCTCGATGAGGCGGTGGTCGCTCGTCAACCCTCTTTCGCAGGAGTGATCGCCGATTACGAACGCGTCGTCCGCCAGCGTACGGCCCTGCTGAAATCTGCGAGGGGCAGCGCGAACCGAACGGCGATCGATGCGACGCTGGAGATCTGGGATGAGCAGCTGGCAGATCTCGGTACGAGGATCATGCTCGCCCGTCGCGCACTCGTGCGCTCGCTCGCCGAGCCGCTTCGGTCAGGCTATGCGGCCATCGTGCAGCACGACCACGAGCCTCGTGTCTCTCTGGTGGAATCATTGGAGAGCACCCTCGAGAAGCAGGGTGTTTCACGTGAAACCTCGTCACCCGTCGAGAGCGAGGCGAGTCAGGCGAGCCAGACGGGCGGGTCTCGCGGCGAAGAGGATAGTCGAACGGTCAGGACGTCAAACGAGGGGGATGTTTCACGTGAAACGTCAGCAGTTCTCTCAAACGCGTCTGGAGTCGAGAATGCGGAGCATCTTGCTCAGGTTTCACGTGAAACGCTGCTTTCCCGTTTCCGCGCGGCGATCGCGTCCGTGCGTCGTCAGGAGTTCGAGCGAGGCGTCACTCTTGTCGGCCCGCATCGTGATGATGCGCTGTTCGAACTCAACGGCCTGCCGGTCAAGGGCTATGCGAGTCATGGAGAGTCGTGGTCCTTCGCGCTCGCGCTGCGACTGGCCTTCGCCTCGCTGCTTCGCGAGGAATCGCCCGCCGGAGATCCGGTGATCATCCTCGACGACGTGTTCGCCGAGCTCGACGTTCGTCGCCGGAATGCGCTCATGTCCGAGGTCGGGCGTTTCGAGCAGGTCATCGTGACCGCCGCCGTCGAGGAGGATGTGCCTGCGGGGGAGTGGAACCGGGTTCTCATCGAAGCCGGCCGAGTGGTCGAGGGCGGTGGAGCGCATGCGGAAGGGTGATCCTGGCTTCGCGAGCGAGAGCTACCTGCGGGCGAAAGCGGTCTGGAAGGGGCTCCCGCCGCGCAGTCGTGCGGTGCGATCGGTGCACGGCGATCAGCCGAGCGCGCCCTTCTCGAAGGGACGCGATCCCCGCCAGCTCGGCAATGTGCTTGCGGTCGCGGCCCGTGACATGGGCTGGACGATCGAGCTCGAGCAGGCGAGGGCGATCACCGACTGGCCGGAGCTCGTGGGGGAGGCGGTGGCTCCCCACACTCGCGTGCTCGAGCTGCGCGACGGACTGCTCATCGTGCAATGCGATTCGACCGCCTGGGCGACCGAGCTGCGCCGGATGCGGGCCGAGGTGCTCACCCGTATCCTCGACCGTTACCCCGACGCGGGCATCGAGGATCTGCGCTTCCTCGCGCCGGGCGCTCCCAGCTGGCGCCACGGATCCCGTGTCGTTCCCGGTCGGGGGCCGCGAGACACCTACGGGTGAACAGCCGAGGCGTCGCTACCGGATGAGCGAAGCGACGGGCGTCGGAGCGAACGAGGCCCGGTTCGTCTCCCGGTTCGTCTCCC
>JBEBTD010000118.1:0-7250 GCA_040393965.1 Leucobacter soli
TGCGGTCGATCTCGTCGATGCCGGGCCCGCCCTGCGCCTGCAGGTCGTTCCAGGAACCCTCGAGGGCGTCGAGATAGGCGGAGACCGAGAGCTTGCCGTCGACCACGGCGGTCGTCGAGTCGTTCGGCCGCCAGAAGTCGTCGACGTCGTCGGTGAAGAGGCCCGCGGCCGCCTCGATCTCGATGAGGGCCGGGTTCGCGGCGATGAGCATCGCCACGGCTCCCGCGCCCTGCGTCGGCTCGCCGGGGCTGTCGAGCAGGTAGCGGGCGACGTCGCTCGAGATGACGAGCACGCGCTCGCCGGGGCTGCGGCTGACGATGCCGACGGCGGCCTGCAGCGCCGCAGTGCCGCCGTAGCAGGCCTGCTTGAACTCCACGACGCGCACGTGGTTCGGGAGGCCGAGCAGGCGCTGCACTGAGACGCCGGCGGCCTTGGACTGGTCGACGCCCGACTCGGTGGCGAACAGCAGGGTGCGGATCCCGTCGAAGCCGTGGCGCTCGATGATGGGGAGCGCGGCCGCGGCCCCCATCGTGATGATGTCCTCGTCGGGGGCCGGGAAGCTGAACTCGTCCTGGCCGAGGCCCTGGCGGTACTTCGCGGGATCGGTGCCGTTCGAGTGGGCCAGATCGCCGAGGTCGACCGCGTGGTGCGAGGTCGCAAGCTCGAGATCGTGGATACCGATCGGGGTGGCAGCAGTCGAAGCACTCATGCGCTCGGCTTCTCCTTTCGCTCCAAGAGCAGGTGTGTGGCCATCAGCTCGCCGGGGTTGGTCTGCGCGGCGAGCAGTGACAGCTCGCCGCAGAGCACGGTCGCGGCCATGAGCGCGGCCAGTCGCCGGGAGTTCTCGCCGGGCGCGCGATCCTCGCGGCAGCCCAGGCGTTCGAGCGCGTCGTTCACGTGCGCGAGATGCTTGCCGTTGCCCACCGTGCCGACGATAAGGTGCGGCAGCGTGCAGGAGAAGTAGAGCCCTTCTTCGCGCTCTTCGGCGTAGGTGATGCCCTGGGAGCCCTCGACGATGTTCGCGGCGTCCTGGCCGGTCGAGAGGTAGAAGGCGAGCAGCATGTTGGCGTAGTGCGCGTTCGCCGAGCGCAGGGCGCCCGCGATCGTGCTGCCGACGAGGTTCTTGCGGATCACGAGATCGGTCATCTGACGGGCCGTCGTGCGCAGGCGGCGGTGCACGATCTCGTGGGGGATGAGGATCTCGGCGACGACCTTCCGGCCGCGACCGAGGATGCCGTTGACCGCCGTGGCCTTCTTGTCGGAGCAGAAGTTTCCCGAGATCGAGCCGTACTCGAGGCCGATGTTCCAGTCGAGGATGCGCTGCATGAGCGCGTCGGATGCCTTCGTGGCCATGTTGTGGCCCGAGGCGTCGCCGGTCTTATAGGCGAAGCGCACGAAGAGCAGATTGCCGACGACCTCGGAATGCGCCTCGATGAGCCTGGCGTGCCGGCTGCTCTCGGCGACCACCGCGGCGAGCTCGTCGAAGCGCTGCCGTACGACGCTCGCGCCGTGCTCGGCGACGACCGCGCTCGGCGTGACGAACAGTACCGAGCGGGTCATGCGCTCGTCGACCACGACGGTGCGGATACCGCCTTCGATCTCGCGGGAGATGCTCGCGCCGCGGCCGACGGAGGGCCACAGCGGGGTCTCGTAGGTGGCGAGCGGCACCGAGATCTCGGCGTGCTGCTCGCCCGCGGGTGCGACCGCGTCGCCGCTCACGCGCAGCGGGCCGACCCAGCGCGTGGGCACCTCGGTGGCGAAGGTCTGGGAGAGGCTCACGGCGTCTGGCTCCTGGTCTCGGCGATCGGATATTGGGCGGGGGTCGAGGATCGTCTGGCGAGCGCCTGCGCATCGATGCCCCGCAGTAGACAGTACTCTGCCAGCCTGCCGCGGACGAGCATGTCGGTCGAGGCGAGCGCAGCGGGGCTCTCGGCACCGAGCAGGGCGAGGATCGCCCGGGTCTGGTCGAGCCACCCGCGCACGAGGGGGACGAGCGCCTCCGCCCCGCCCGCCCGGACGGTCTCGAGGAAGGTGCCGGCGACGCCGACGGCCTTCGCCCCGGCGGCCAGTGCTTTGACGACGTCGAAGGGGCCGCGCACGCCCCCCGAGGCGAGCAGCGCGGGGCCGTCCGTCGGGGCGTCGAGCAGGCATTCGAGCGCGGACTGGCCGAAGCCCGAGAGCATGGAGTAGTCGCCCTGCACGTCGGTGCGCCGGGCGTTCTCGATGCGCAGGAAGTCGGTGCCGCCGTTGCCACTGACATCGGCGACCCGACCGCCGAGCTCGCCGATGCGTTCGAGGGTGCGCCGGCTCAGGCCGAAGCCGACCTCTTTCACCACGACGGGCACGGGCGAGGCCGCGATGAGCTCCTCGAGGGAGCGCTCCCAGCTCGAGAAGTCTCTGCCGCCTTCGGGCATGACGGTCTCCTGCACGGCGTTGAGATGCACCTGCAGGGCGTCGGCCCCGAGCAGTTCCACGGCGCGCACGGCATCGGCGGCGGGCCTGCCCACGCCGAGGTTCGCCATCACGAAGCCGTCGGGGTTCTCCTCGCGGATCACGGCGAAGCTGCGCTGCACGGTCGCGTCTCCCGGCGCATCGAGCGCGATCGAGACGGATCCGCAGGCCATGGGCATCCCGGTCTCGCGGGCGGCGATGGCGAGCTCGCGGTTGATGACGCCGGTCTGCTCGGTGCCGCCGGTCATGCCGTTGACGTAGAAGGGCGTGGGCCAGCGCCACTCGTCGATCCGGACGGAGAGATCGACTCGGGCGGCGTCGATGCCGCCGAGTGCGTGGTGCAGGAACTCGACATCGTCGAAGTCGCGGCGCGCGGGCGTGCTCGCGCGCTGCTCGCTCGCGAGCTGCACGTGGTCGTCTTTGCGGGCGGCGCGCACCGAGGGGGATTCCGCGCCGGGATTCGCTTCAGTGCTCATGCGCCTCTCCTTCTGCGGCTTCGATGGACGGATGCACCTCGAGATCGAGGCGGCGGATGCCGTGCTCCTCCCACTCTCGCAGAATCGCGCCGACATCGCTGTCGCGGCCGGCGAGCACGATGCCGCAGTCGCCGCCGCCCGCACCGGAGGGCTTCGCCGTCGCGCCGTGCCGTTCGGCGATATCGCACAGCTCGCGCAGCGCATCCGTCTCGATGGTGATGCCCCGGCCGGCCGCGAGCCGCTGCAGGAGCGCGCGCGCCGTGCGCAGGGGACGGGCGGGATCGGCGTCAGGGGCCGAGGCGTGGGCGCCGCCGGCCTCGAGCGCGGCGACGAGGGCGTCGACGCAGGCGCGGCTCTCGGCGAGGAACTCGGCCCGCTGCTCCTCCGTGCGCGCGACGGAGCGATTCGCCCGGGCGACGCTGTCGACCAGGTGCTTCGTCGATGCGGGGGAGCCCGTCCAGCCGACGAGCAGCCGCGAAGCGGACGGCGCCGGCAGCGGCCGCACCGAGAAGCCGTCCCAGGCGGGGCTTCCCAGCGTGGCGACGATGCCGTGCTGCGCCCGATGCGCGGCGAGCGCCGCGCGGTCGGGGGAGCTGTACCGGATCCACCCGCCGAAGGTGCTCGCCGCGATATCGCCCCCCGAGGCCCGGGGCGAGACCTCGATCGTGGCGAGCAGCGCGAGCTTGAACCGTTCGACCGCGTCGAGCGAGAGCGCGTAGAAGCTGTCGAGGGCGTCGACGAGCGCGACGGTGACGGCAGCCGAGGAACCCAGCCCGAACTTGCGGCCCTGCTCGTCGTCGAGCTCGCTCTCGATCTCTATCTCGAAGCCGCGCGCCGGGATGCCCCGAGCCTCTCGCAGCTCGTCGATCGCACTGATCGCGGCGCGCACATGCTCGCTGGAGGCCGGCGCGGTGGCGCCCTCGCGCTCAGCCAGCCGCACGTGCAGGTAGCGGTCGACGGCGACGAGCACGGCCGGTTCGCCGGGCTCGACGACCGCGTACTCGCCGACGATGAAGAGCTTGCCGGGCGCCCGAGTCTCGATCAAGCCACGGCCTCCGCGGAGGCGGGGTCGATGAGCTTCGCGCCCTCGCCTGCGCCCACCACGCGCACCGAGCCGTACGGCGCGAGCGCGTCGGCGACGGCCGGTGCATCGGCCGGCCTGCAGATCACCTCGACGTTGGGGCCGGCGTCGGCGGTGCCGTAGGCCTCGACGCCGGAGTCGCGCAGCGCGGCGATCTCGTCGAAGATCGCGAAGCTCGTGGGCGAGAGGTACCGGATGGGCGGATCCGCCGAGAGGATCACGGCGTGCATGCGCATCGCATGGGTCTCGGTGATGCGCCCGATGCGCGAGAAATCGCCGTCGCGGCAGGCCTCGAGCATCGCCGCGAGGCTCTGCTCGGTGGTCTCCACCCATGCTGGGTAGAAGGGCGATGTGAGCGCCGTGCGGCGCATGCCGACCCGGCTCGAAACGGCCTTCTGGCGACCGTCGACGGTCACGATGACCATGCTCATCTCGGGCGCTTCGACGGGCTCGGCGAACGAGGTCTCGTCGCCGTCTCCCGCATGCCAGACGCTCACTCCGCTGACGAGCGAGCGCGCCGCCGAGCCCGAACCCCGCCTGGCCAGACGGCTGAGCGCTGGCCGGTCGAGGTCGAGGCCGTAGGCGGCCGCGGCCGCGACCGCGAGCGCGGCGAAGCCTGAGGCGGAGGAGGCGAGACCCGCGCCGGTGGGCGCCTCGTTGGTGGAGGTCACGGTCGCGCGCCGCGAGGAACCCGCGAGCTCACGCACGATGTCGAGGAAACGTGAGACCCTGGCGAGCGAGTCGCCACTCTGCGGGGCGCCGCCCAACGTGAAGCGATCCTCGTCGCACGCTTCGCCCGAAGGGTCGTCGAGCTCGACCGTCGTCACCGTGGGGTAGGCGTCGAGGGTCAGGGAGAGACTGCCGGCCGCCGGCAGCATGAGCGTCTCGTCCCGTTTTCCCCAGTACTTGACGAGGGCGATGTTCGGAAAGGCTCTGGCGGTCGCGGCGCTCATGCGGCCGGTACCGTCGCCGTCCACGTGCGCGGCGCCCCGGCATCGCGGAGCGTGCTGGCGAGGCGCTCGGCGTGCTCCGGGGAATCGGCGAGGGCGATGATGCAGCCACCCAGGCCGCCGCCGGTGAGCTTCGCTCCGAGCGCGCCCGCCTCGTTCGCGGCGAGAACGAGATCGTTCAGGGTTTCCGAGCTCACGCCGATGCCGTCGAGCAGTTCGTGCGCCTCGCGCATGCGGGCGCCGATGGCGAAGCGATCCCCGTCGGCGAGATCCGCGATCGCTCCTTCGGCGATCTCGGCGAGGCGGGAGAGCAGCGCCTCCATGCCCTCGGGATTCTGCTCTCGGCGCATGCGCACCGCTCCGACGGCCTCAGCCGTCGATCCCGCGATGCCCGAATCGGCGAGCACGAAGCTGAGCGGTGCCCCGATGCGCACGGGCGAGACTGCGCCGAAGTCGAAGCGGATGGTGCCGTCGGCAGTGACCGCTCGCGCGTCCAGGCCGCTCGGATTGCCGTGGGCGACCCGCTCGGCGTGCTGCACGATGTCGTAGAGGCCGGCCGTGCCGAGCTGCACGCCCGCCCAGTTCGCGACCGCCCGCGCCACGGCCGCCGCTACAGCCGCGCTCGAGCCGAGCCCGCGGGAGTGGGGGATCGCGCTCAGGATCTGCACGCGCACGCCGGCGTCGGGCGTGCCGCAGTGGGCGAGTGCGGCGCGGATCGCGGTGACCACGGGCTGCAGTCTGGCGGGGGCCGCCGCGACTTCGCCCGAGAACAGCTCGCTCTCGATGCGGATGCCCTCATCGGCGCTCTCGACCCGCGCCTCGGCCTCGAGCTCGTGGATGGGCACCGCGATGGCCGGAGCGCCGTACACCACCGCGTGCTCGCCGAAGAGGATCGCCTTGGCATGCGCGGATCCTTCGAACTGGGGATGCGCGCCCGGTGCCGAGACCCTACTGCGATGGCCGCCCGGTGCTTCCCCGCTGAGGGGAAGGCGGATCGGAAGGGTGCTCGTCATGCGGATCCGTTTCGCTCTGCCTGTGTCGTAGTCATCGCGGCGCGAACTGGCCGCAACCGCCCCGGGCAGCGGGCTGCCCATAGCTTCAGAACATTCTAGCCGCTCCCCATGGGCCAGGCTGGCATCAAACTCAGCGAGGCGCCGGAGCCCCGTGTGATGCAATAGAGGGCATGAGCAGAACGGAGCGCGACACGGCGTCGATCCTGCACGTCGACATGGATTCGTTCTTCGTCTCGGTGGAACTGCTCGACAATCCCGAACTGCGCGGCCTGCCGAGCGCCGTGGCCCACGACACGGCCAGATCCGTGGTGTCGAGCGCCAGCTACGAGGCGCGCCGCTTCGGCGTGCGATCCGCGATGCCCGTCGTGCGGGCGAAGCAGCTGTGCCCGCAGCTCGTGCTGATAGACCCGCACTTCGAGAAGTATCGGGCGGCATCGAGAACCGTCATGGGCGTCTTCCACGAGTTCACGCCGCTCGTGGAGCCGCTGAGCATCGACGAGGCGTTCCTCGACGTGGCGGGCTCGATCCGGCTCTTCGGCCCTCCCGCCGAGATAGCGCGCCGCCTGCGCGCCGCCGTGCGCGAACGCACCGGCCTGCCCGCCTCCGTCGGGCTCGCGAGCACCAAGCACGTGGCGAAGCTCGCCTCCCAACGCGCGAAGCCGGACGGCCTGCTCGAGATCGCGCCCGAGCGCACCCTCGAATTCCTGCACCCGCTGCCGGTCGAGGCCATCTGGGGCGTCGGCGGGGCTACCGCCCGCGCGCTGCACGGCCGCGCGATCCGCACGGTCGGCGATCTTGCACGAGAGCCGCTCGACAGCCTGCGCCGCATCGTCGGCAACGCGAGCGCCCGGCGACTGCACGAGCTCGCGAACGGCCGCGACGCGCGCGAGGTCGAGACCCGGCGGGTCGAGAAGAGCATCGGGCACGAGGAGACCTTCGCCGTCGACGAGGGCTCCCGGGAGACGCTCGAACGGGAGCTGCTGCGCCTCTCCACGCGCACTGGGGAGCGGCTGCGCCAGCACGGCCTCGAGGCTCGCACCGTCGCCATCAAGGTGCGCTACGGAGACTTCGAGACGGTCAGCCGTTCCCGCACCCTGTCCGAGGCGACGAACGCCACCCAGCGCATCTACCGCACCGCTCGAGAACTGTTCGCCTCGCTCGGAGAGGGGGCCGACGGCGGGCCCGTGCGGCCAGTGCGCCTCATCGGCGTCCGAGCCGAGCAGCTCGGCCCCGAGGGAAGCGATGCCGCCGCGCTGTGGAGCGAGGACGAGGGATGGCG
>JBEBTD010000119.1:0-7072 GCA_040393965.1 Leucobacter soli
AGGGCACAGGCAGCATCTACTGCCAAGCTGCGGAAGGGGCGAGGGCGGGAGGAGGACGAGGGCGGGCGGGGGCACCGGCGAGCGGGGCGCCGGCCGGGCCTAGGCTGGTGGGGTGAGCGAGCAGACGGAGACCGCCCTCGAGCTGCGGGACGCCCTGCGCCGGGGCGAGGCGAGCGCCCGCGAGCTCGTCGAGCGATCGCTCGCGCGAATCGAGGCAGGCCAGCACCTCGGCGCCTTCGTGAGCGTACGCGCCGAGCTCGCCCTCGCGGAGGCCGACCGCGCCGACCGCCTCATTGCCGAGACGGCGCCCGAGGATCGCCGCACGCTGCCGCCCCTGCTCGGCCTGCCCACGGCCCATAAGGATCTGGTGCGGGTTCGCGGGTTCGTCACGACCCACGGTTCGGCGGCGGTGCCGCACCTCGAGGCCGAGGCGGACGACCCCGTCGCCGCGGACGTGCGCGCCGCCGGGGCGATCTGCCTCGGCAAGACCCAGGTGCCCGAGTTCGGCATCGCGGGCTACAGCGAGAATCTGATCGCCCCTCCCGCACGCAACCCCGCGGATCCCGCGCTGACCGCCGGCGGATCGAGCGGCGGCACGGCGACGGCGATCGCGGCGGGCATGATCCCGGCTGCGATCGGCAGCGACGCCGGCGGATCGATCCGGATCCCGTCGGGCGCCTGCGGATTGGTGGGGCTGAAGCCCGGGCGCGGCGTCGTGCCGGCCGATGCGCGCAGCGTCGGCGAGGCCGCAATCGAGGTCGACGAGCTGGGCGCTCCGCGCATGTCCGTCTCCGGCCCCATGGCGCGCACCGTGCGCGACGCCGCCCTCTTCTACGATGCGATTACGATCGGCTCACGCGCCACGGGCAACGGCGGCGATCCGATGGCCGTCACCGGCGGGCGCGGCACCACGCATTCGCACAGGGACGAGGATCGCCCCGAACCCGCCCTCGCCGCCGTGGAACGGGCGCACGAACTGGGCGGCCTGCGCATCGGCATCAGCGTCGCCTCCCCGTTCGAGTCGCGCATGCCGATCCTCGTCGACACCGCCGCCACCGATGCGCTGCACCGCGCGGCGCGCACCCTCGAAGCCGCCGGGCACGCGCTCGAGCCGGCGGATTTCGACTACGGCGAGGCCTACCCCGATGCGTTCACGACGGTCTGGACGCAGGCGCTCAGGCGCATTCCGCTCGAGCCGGGCGCGGAGGGGCGGCTCGGCGAACTGGCGAGGTGGTTCCTGGAGGGCGCGAGGGCCGCGGGCGAGGAGCGGATCGCTCGGGCGGTCGCCGAGCTGCACCGCTTCGCCGGCGAGACGCGGCGGCAGTGGGGCGCCTACGACGCGGTGCTCACGCCGGCCCTCGCCTTCGCCCCGCCCGCGACCGGCGCGTTCTGGGCCCTCGGACCCGAGGGCGATTACCGGCTGCAGTGCGAGTGGGCGCCGCAGACGTCGATGGTGAACGTGACCGGGCTGCCCGCGATCGCCGTGCCGGTGTCGCTCGACGAGCGGGGGCTGCCCCGCGGCGTGCAGCTGATCGGGCGGGCCGGGGACGAGCTGCGGCTGCTGCAGCTTGCGGCGCAGCTCACCGGGGAGTAGGGGCGGGCGAGGATCGGCCCGCTCAGCCGCCGAGCAGAGCGCGGTAGACGTCGAGCAGGCGCTCCGTCGAGGCCGCCCAGCCGTGGCGCAGCGCGTGCTCGCGTGCGGCGGCGCCCATGCGATCGGAGAGCGTCGAGTCGCCGAGCAGCCGTTCGATCTCGGCCGCCCACGCCGCAGGCTCATCGCTCGTGAGCAGCACGCCCGTCTCGCCGTCGACCACGGCCTCGCGCAGCCCGCCGGCCGCCGCCGCGATGACCGGCACGCCCGAGGCGGCGGCCTCGAGGGCGACGAGGCCGTAGGTCTCGGAGTGGGAGGGGACCAGCACCAGGGAGGCGAGGCGCAGGCGCTCCGCGAGCGCCGAGCGGCGCAGGGCCCCGTCGAACGACGTGGTCGCGAGCATGCCGGCATCGGCGACGGCCTCGTGCAGGCGCCTGGCGTAGGCCTCGCCGTCGGGCGGCGGGGCACCCACGATGCGCAGGGAGGGGCGGCGGGCGGGATCGATCGCCGCGACGGCCGCGACGGCGAGGTCGAAGCGCTTGAGCGGGTCGAGACGGCCGGCGATGAGCACTTCGGGCCGGCCGCCGTGCGCGAGCCAGGCGCTGCGCTCGGCGCACTCGTCTCCGCTGCACGGCCGGAACATCGCCGTGTCGACGCCTGGCTCCACGACGCGCACCCGATCAGGGTCGCCGCCGAGCCGTTCGACCACGGTGGCGCGCTCCGCCTCGCTCACGGTCACGACCAGATCGGCCTCGGCCGCGAGCAGACGCTCCCCGTCGAGCCGGCCGGGCGCCTCGGGCCGTTCGCCCTCGGCGAGGGGCGAATCGACGGGCGCCGCGATCGAGTGATAGCTCTGCACGAGCGGGATGCCGAGCTCGCGCGCGGCGGGCAGGGCGGCGAGGCCGGAGTACCAGTGCTCGGCATGGAGCAGGTCGGCGGGGTCGGCGGCGAGCCGCTCTCGCAGCGCGGCGCCGAACGGTTCGATGAGCGCCTCGTGCTCGCCCTTGGGCAGCAGTGCGGCCGGACCGGCGTCGAGGTGGTGCACGACGAGCCCCGACTGGAGTTCGACGGCTTCGGCCAGGCCGGGATCGCTGCGGCGGGTGAAGAGCCGCACACGATGCCCGAGGCGGGCGAGCTCGGAGGCCTGCGCGAGCACGACGACGTTCATGCCGCCGGCGTCCTTCGTGCCCGGCTCGTCGAGGGGGGAGGTGTGCAGCACGACGAAGGCGAGGTCGAGGCGGGCGCTATCCATCCTTCGAAGCTACACCTGCCCGCCGCCTCCTGCTCTCGATTCGATTACAACCTCGCCCGCCCCCGCCTCGGGCTTCTACGGTGGAGGTAGGCGCAGTCGCCCAGCCTTCCGGCAGTGCGGATGGGCCTCCGTCATCAGAGAGAAAGGCGGGATCCCTTGGCGCTCCTGCATCAGACCGTGCTCGATCCGACGAAGCTGGAGCTGCTCTCGCAGTGGCTCCCATCGCAGAGATGGTTTCGAGGAGACCCGCACGCGCTGCGGCAGCTCGGGGCGTTTCGCTTCGACGACCCCGATGGCGAGGTCGGCATCGAGACGATCCTCGTCACCGCCGGCGACGACGTCGTCTACCAGGTGCCGCTCACCTATCGCGGCTCCGCACCGGCGAATCCGTCGGGAGTCGTCATCGGCACGCTGCAGCACGGCGTCCTGGGCGAGCGCTGGGTTTCGGACGGCGCCTACGATCCGGCGTACATCCGCGCGCTCGTCGAGGCCGTCCTGTTCGGGCACGGCGAAGCGGCTCGGCTGCTCGACACGGGCGATGAGGTCGCGCTGCTGGAGAACGACACCCGTGTTCGCGGCTCCGGCATCGACCTCGACAGCCTCGACTGGAATGCCCCGCACGGCCGCGTCGCAGGATCCACCAGCCGTGTGGAGACCGGCATCGGCACCATCGAGGTCGTCCGTCGCCCCGATCTCGACACGGCGGCACCCGAACGCGCGGGCATCCTCGTCGGCACGTGGCCGGGGCAGGACGATCCCGTACTGCTGGCCACCGTGCAGTTGAACGCAGCGGTGCTGCAGCAGCCGCAGGGCTCGCAGTCCGCACCGGCGCCGGAGGCGGGCTGACCGCACGCCTGCTCACATCTAACGCGATGCGTTCGGCCCCTAGCGTTTCGTGCCGATCCGCTCGAGCAGCCCGCGCAGCGCGGCACCGGCATTCAGCCCCGCGAGGCCGGTCAGCGTGCCCTCCCGATCGACGAGCTCGGTCACGACAGCGGTTTCGGGCAGGGCCGGCTCGACTCCCTCGACCGAACGGTCTTCCGAACCGTTCGCTCGATAGCCGTGACCGGCGAAGGTCGTGGCATAGGCCTGCAGGGTGAAGCCGCTGCGGGGCAGGTAGACGCCCGGATCCTCGCCCAGTCCGAGATCGGCGAGGATCGCCCGGGCGGCATGCGCGCCCTGCTCGGCGGCGGCATCCCAGTGGTCGATCACGACGCGTTCGCCTCCGAGCTCGTGCGCGGCGGCGCCGCCGGCGGCGTAGAGGCCGGGGCGGATCTCGTCAGTGCCGTTCGCGCGCACGCGCAAGCCGCCGTCGACCGGGAGGCCGCCCTCGACGCCCGCCCAGCCCGAAGCGGGGGCGACGCCGACTGCGGCGACGACCGCATCGCCCTCGACGATCGATCCGTCGCCGAGCTCGACGACGACGCCTTCGCGCCCGCTCCGGTCTTCGCCGTCGGCCGCCGTGCGGGCGCGCACCGCGCGCACCTCGACGCCGAGCAGTGCGCCGTGCTCGCGGTGCAGCTCGCCGAGCCGCTCGGCGATGGGGCGGCCGAAGGCGCCGAGGAGGGGCTCGGCGGTACGGCCGAGCACGATGGCATCGACACCGCTGCCGTTGAAGTGGTTCGCGACCTCGGTGCCGATGAAGCCGGCGCCGATCACGATGAGGCGGGGCCGGACGGCGGGACCGCGATCCTCGTCGCCCTCCGATGCCGCACCCTCGGGCTGCTCTGGCTGCCCGATCTGCCCGACGGAGGCGGTCGCGACCGCGGTGAGCGCCTCCCGCAGCGCGACCGCGTCGGCCGCGGTCTGCACGGTGCGCACCACGACGCCGGGGTCGACGTCGATGTCTCGGGAGAGGGGGCGGGCAGTGCTGCCGCTCGCGACCACGACGGCGTCGGCGGTGAGCTCGGTGCCGTCGGCGAGGCGCACACCGCGCGCCGCACCGGTCTCGGCGTCGCGCAGCAGGGCGACCGCGTGACCTTCGATTCGCTCGGCGGCGGGCAGCGGGGGTTGCGCGATGAGCTCGGGGCCGAGCAAGCCGGGCAGCACGCCCTTGGTCACCAGCATGCGGTTGATGGGGCCGCCGGGCTCGGAATCGACGATGGCGACCCGCGCCCCGGGCGCCAGCTTCAGCAGCTCGGCGGCGCAGGAGCGACCGGCGCTGCCGCCGCCGATGATGAGAATGCCGGGGTGGTCGTGCTGCATCGCGATGCGCTCCTTCGTCACTCGCCGAGCAGCCGCGCGGGCCGCGCGACGGCTCGAAGAAAATTCCATGATCCGTCTTGCATCGTATACCCCCCTAGGGTATATTTCCAAGCAAGAGGTCGAGCCACCGACCCCGCACATCCACTATCAGGAGGACGAACATGGCAACCACCGAGTACCAGGTCACCGGCATGAGCTGCGGCCACTGCGAGAACTCGATCCGCCAGGAGGTCGGCCAGATCGCAGGCGTCACCGACATCGCGGTCAGCTCGGCCACCGGCCACCTCGCCGTCACCACCGCCGACGCCCCCGTCGACGACGCCGCCGTGCTGGCCGCCGTCGAAGAGGCCGGTTACGAGGCCGCACGCGTCTGAGTCAGGTTCGCCTTCTGGGGCGAGGATCCTGCCGCACTCGGCGATCCTCGCCCCGGAAGCGCACCGATAGCCGCCCGAGCCAACCGATTCACCACCCCAAGGAAGCGCACGTGAACACTCCTGCACGCCTCAGCATCTACGGACTCTGCCTCGTCGCCGCATTCGGCGGCGCCTTCGCGATCGCCTCCGCGGTCGTCCCCCCTGAGCTTGCAGCAGAGCACGCCGCGGCGGTCGAAGCCGGCCACGGCGGCGGCCACGGCGAGGAGACCGCCGAGGGCGCGGTCGAAGCCGCACTGCCCGGCCTCGCACTTTCCTCGGGCGGCTACACCCTGCAGCCCATCGACGCGCCGCATCACCTCGGCGAGAGCGGCACCTTCGAGTTCGCCATCGTCGACGCCGAGGGCGAGCCCCTCACCGAGTACGAGACCGAGCACGAGAAGGATCTGCACCTGATCGTCGTGCGCAGCGACGGCTCCGAGTTCCGCCATGTGCACCCCGAGATGGGCGCCGACGGCACCTGGTCGATCAACTGGGAGTGGAACGAGGCCGGCACCTACCGCGCCTTCGCCGACTTCGTGCCCCACGGCGCCGAGAAGGGCGTCACCCTGAGCCGCACCGTGCTCGTCGACGGCGAGTTCGAGGCAGCCCCCGTCACCGCCGAAGAGCGCGAGTACGAGGTCGACGGCTACACCGTGAGCCTCAACGGCGACCTCACCGTCGGCGGCGAATCGACCCTCACCGCAGAGGTGACCCGCGACGGCAAGCCCGTGACCAACATCGAGCCCTACCTCGGCGCGTTCGGCCACCTCGTGGCCCTGCGCGACGGCGACCTGGCCTACCTCCACGTGCACCCCACCGGCGCGGAGCCCGAGGCCGGCGAGATCTCGGGCCCCGAGGTCTCCTTCGCGACCGAGGCGCCCACCGCCGGGCGCTACCTGCTCTACTTCGACTTCCAAGTCGAGGGCGAGACCCACAGCGCGATGTTCGTGCTCACCGCGGACGAGGCCGGCCATGCCGACGCCGGAGCGGCCCACGACGATGAAGAAGACGCGCACTGACCCGCTCGCGGGCTGATGAGAGACGAGCCATGATGTCGAACACACAGACCACTGACGTTGTCGCCACCGGTAACGCAATCGAACTCGAGATCGGCGGCATGACCTGCGCGTCGTGCGCCATGCGCATCGAGAAGAAGCTGAACAAGATGGACGGGGTCGAGGCCACCGTCAACTACGCGACCGAGAAGGCCAAGGTGCTCGCCCCCGAGGGGCTCGACCCGCAGCTGCTCATCGCCGAGGTCGAGAAGACCGGCTATACCGCCGCGCTCCCCGCCCCGAAGAAGAAGGCCGGCGAGGCCGCCTCCGCCGAGGACGAGGGCCCGACCGCCGAAGACCTCGAACTGCGCACCCTGCGCCACCGCCTGATCGGGTCGATCGTGCTCGCGGTGCCCGTGATCGCGATGGCGATGGCACCCGCGCTGCAGTTCAACTACTGGCAGTGGGCCTCGCTCGTGCTCGCCGCACCGGTGATCGTGTGGGCGGCCTGGCCGTTCCACCGCGCCGCGTGGGTGAACCTGCGCCACGGCGCCGCCACCATGGACACCCTCGTGTCGGTCGGCACCATCTCGGCGTTCATCTGGTCGCTGTACGC
>JBEBTD010000120.1:0-6929 GCA_040393965.1 Leucobacter soli
GCTGAGTGGATCGGCTTCGACCAAGGAGGTGCAGGCATGCCCGCATCGACGCATCATGCGATCAGCTACATCGAGTTCGGCGTCACCGACCTCGCCGCCGCGCGGGCGTTTTACGAGTCCGCCTTCGGTTGGGAGTTCAACGATTACGGCCCGACGTACAGCGGCATCAAGGCCCCGGACGGCGACGGGGAGGTCGGCGGCCTGGACGGAGGATCGCCGCCTTCGGCGGGCGGCCCGCTCGTGCTGCTCTTCTCAGAGGATCTCGACGCTTCGGTCGAGGCGGTGCGGCGAGCCGGAGGCACGATCGCGGCGGAACCCTACGCGTTTCCGGGCGGGCGGCGCTTCGAGTTCCTCGATCCGAGCGGCAACCGCCTGGGCGTCTTCGCCGAGGCGTGAGCGGCCCCACTTGCGCCGCAGTCGCTCGGCGCGGAAGGAGACACCCCGGTGAAGTCGCAGTTCTCCGCACGGATGTGGTAGTCAGGTAGGCATGAGGAGAACGGCGGAAGAACCGGGGCTTTTACGGGCGCATCGGTCTGCGGGCCTGCTCTCGGGCGCGCTGCTGGTGTTCGTGGCATTCTCCATCTACACCTGGATCGGGACGAACGGGTTCTCCATCGAGAGCTTCGGCCAGCTGGCCATTCCCGTGGCGGTCATGGCGCTGCCGACTGCATTCGTGGTGTTCGCCGCAGTCAGGCTGCTAGGAGTCTTGAAAGAGGAGCAGGTGCCCGCCGGCGGTGTGCGCTACTCGCGAATCTTCAAGCCCGCGTCGAAAGTGGTGTGGTGGGTCTCCCTCGTCGTAGGGATCGTGGCCGCGTTCGCTTTCGACTCGCTGGGGCGGGTCGATGCCCTCAGCAAGATCATGCTCTTCCTGCTCGGAGCGCTTGGCGCGGCCGTGCTCGGAATGGCGGTGGTCGCGTTGACTGCGCTGCTTGCCTACGGGCTCGCATCGAACGCCGTTCGCCGTCGTCAGGCCGGGGGAGCCTGAAGCAGAGCAGCGGCTTCCGAGGCGACTAGGCTGCGCCGCGAGGATCGGCACCGCCTCAGCCTTCGAGCCCCTTGAGCGGCACGAGGCCGCGATGTCTGCGGATATCCCGGTAATTCCACTGGATATCCCTGGCTTCGGAGAGCCAGCGCCGTAGCGCCTCCGCGTCCACTTGATCGGGCGCAGTGTAGCGGAGCTCTGCCGCCATGAAGCTTCCCTCCGGCTGCAGACCCGGTTCGCGGAACGACTGGCCGCTCCAGAACAGGAGTCGCACGGATGCCTTCAGCCTGTCGTAGCCCACGATGGGGTTGCCGTCGAAGAACCAGACGGGGTGGGCGTGCCAGACCTTGCGCTCGGCATCGGGGAGCTCCTGCTCGATGACGCGGAGGAGCAGTTCGCAGATGGGGCGAGCCTCGGCGTCGAGACGCTCGTGGTACTCGCGGATATCATTCGGGACGGTGTTCATATCTTCCACTCCGTTCGACTCGATCATTGCAGCACATGGGTCGCCCGGTCGACGGCGAAGGCGAGATGAGGCATGTCGATACCGCGGTAGTGCTTCACGAATCGGCCGCGCACCGTCATACCGAGCCGGATCGCGACGTTCATCGAGGCCAGGTTGGTGTCGCGCACCTGCGCGTAGAGCCGCTCAGCGCCGAGGGCGTCGAAGGCATGGTCGCGGCACGCCCGCGCGGCCTCGATCGCGTATCCGCGATGCCAGTGAGTCCGGTTGAACAGGTAGCCGACCTCGATGACGTTCTCGCCGAGGATGCGCTGCCGGGTGAGGCCGCACTGCCCGATCATCTCGCCGGTGCCGCGCAGGATCACGGCCCACAGCCCGAAGCCGTCCTCGCGGTAGCGTTCGATCATGCGGTCGAGCCACGCGAGCACCATCTCGTCGTCGAATGCGCCCCCGTAGGCGGTCATCGTCTCGTCGTCCCGAAGGATCGCCCCGAGGGCCGGTAGATCGGCTTCGCCCATCTCCCGCAGTCCCAGGCGCGAGGTCTCCATACGCACGAGACCATTCTCTCAGAGCCCCGACGGGTCTACCCTGGTCAGATGGCGAATGCGAGGCAGATCCAGGTGACGTTCGATTGCGAGCACCCGCGCCGGGTGGCGGAGTTCTGGAAGGCGGTGCTCGGCTATGTCGATCCTCCGGTGCCATCGGGCTTTGACTCGTGGGAGGCGTTCGACGGCTCTCTGCCCGAGGACCGACAGGGCGCGGCTTGGGCATGTCAGGATCCCGCGGGGATCGGGCCGAGGCTCTTCTTCCAACGCGTTCCCGAGGGCAAGACCGTCAAGAACCGCGTGCATCTCGATGTGCGGGTCGCCGCCGGGATGGGCGGCGAGGAGCGCCTCGCGGCGCTTGAAGGCGAGGCCGCCCGGCTCGAACGGCTCGGCGCGAAGCGCCTCTATCTGCTGCCGGCGGATGAGGAGAACGAGTCCTGCCTCGTGATGCAGGACGTGGAGGGCAACGAGTTCTGCCTCGACTGAGGCGGCTCGCCGGCGCCCGCGGGTTCCCCGCGATGCGCCCGCTACCTCGACGGCGAGCCGGTGGGCTGGGCGGCCGACACCGGCTCCGTGCTCGGCGGGTTCCCCCGTGTGCTCATGCGGCGGATATTCGGCTGAGCGGCGCAGTGCGGCGCGAGCGCAGGAGCAGTACGATCCCCATCGCCAGCGTCGCCGCGGCCAGCAGCACCTCCTCCGCCGAGCGCGTCGCATACACGAGCCCAGAGGGCATCCCCGGGAACACCGCCGATAGGCCGATCCCGAGCCAGAGGAACAGCGACGACACCACCGCGTACGCCGGCACCGCCCAGCGGGGCACCCTCGCGCCGGCGAGCGGCGATCCTCGGTGCAATGCCAGCGCGAGCGCTCCGGCGGCCAAGCCGCCGAGCACGACGAGCGGGGCGTCGACGCGCAGCCATGCCGGAGGCAGGATCCACAGCAGCATGAGCGCCTCGCTGAGGAACAGCAGCAGCCAGCCGGCACCCCATATCGTGCCCGCCGCGAGGCCGGCGGGGCGGGATCTGACGGAGGCGACCAAGAGGCCCAGCACGCCGAACGCGAGAAGCAGATGAGCGACAGGGAGGAGCACGAAATCGAGCAGAGGCGGCAGCAGCAGTCGGGCGAGCAGCACCGATGCCATCAGCGCACCCGCAATGGTGAGGACGATTCCGGTGGGCCGCAGTGACATCCCCTCATCGTCGCAGGGGGGACGCCCTGTCGCAAGACCGCGATGACGGGTCGGCCTCGGGCCTCAGATCCGTATCGCGGTGAGTGCGCCGTGCGCGCGCGCCGGGCGATCCGTTCGCGTCTCGCTGCGCTGGATCGTGAAACCCGCGGCCTCCAGGCGCTCGGTCAGCAGCTCGACGGGCCAGTAGAAGGCGGTGGTGACGGCATGGTCGAACGGCTCCTGCGCCGCGCCCGTGAAGAAACCCAGCAGCAGGCCGCCGCCGGGCCTGAGCACTCGGGCGAACTCCGCGAGCGCGGCGTCGATCGTGCCCGGCCGGGTGTGGATGAGCGAGTACCAGGCGAGCACCCCGCCGATGGAGCCGGGCGCCGCCTCGAGCGCCTCGGCCCGCCCGACCCGATAGCGCTGCCCGGGGTAGGCGATGCGGGCCCGTTCGATGAACTCGGGCACGGGATCGATGCCTTCGACCGCGAGGCCGAGGCCGAGGCCGTCGAGCCAGTGCGTCCACTGGCCCGGGCCGCAGCCGACGTCGAGCACCGGGCCGTCGAGGCCGCGCGCCCAACTCGAGACGAAGGCGAGATCTGTCTCGGAGACGTGCTCGATGTCGCCGACGGCCTCGATGTACTCGTCCACGCGAGCCCTGTAGGCCTCCCGGATCGCCTCCAGGGTCACGGTCGGATCGCGTCGCCGCGCGACTCCGGCCGGGCGGTCTCGTCATGTCGGATGAGCTCGTTGAGGGGCATGCCCCCATCCTCTCAGCCGAACGGGGTGCGGGGGAGGGATGATCGGGCGTCGAGCTCGGCCTCCGGGCCCAGCCCGTCGAGGCGGAAGGGGCGCGATCGGTCGAGATCGCGAACCGCGAACCGCGAACGTGATGAAACTCAGGCACCGTCCCCGTGTCCATGCGCTCACGCTGCGCCGGTCTCATCGCGTGCAACTGGCGCTCGAAGCAAGAGGCTAATAGTATTAGCCGCATGGGAATGCTGCGTGTGACGTGGGGCATGAGCGCCGCCGTCTGGTTCGTCGTGATCGTGCTCTGCTGCGTCTGGTGGGGTTGGCCGGCCACCGCCGTCGCGGTGATCTTCGGGCTCATGCCCGACCTCTCGCTCATCGGCGCGTTCGCCGAGCAGGGCAGGCTGAAGCCCGAGCGCGTGCGCCTCTACAATTCGCTGCACACCATGACCGTGCCGATCGTGCTGCTCGCGGCCGGCCTCGTGGTGTTCCTGCTGACCGGCGGCTACGCGGGCGGCTTCTGGCCCCTCGCCCTCGCCGGCCTCGCCTGGTTCGTGCACATCGCAGCGGATCGCGCATTCGGCTACGGCTTCCGCGCCGCCGACGGCAGCATCATCCCAGTCGGCTAGGCGATCCTCGTGTCTTCCCGTCGGGAGCGGCTGCTCGATCTCGCCGAGGCCCTGCTCGAGCGGGAGGGCCTCGAGGGCTTCGGGGTGAGCGCGCTCGCACGGGAGGCCGGAGTGAAGCCGCCGAGCCTCTACAAGCACTTCTCCGGTGCCGAGGAGATCGAGCACGCGCTCGTCGCGCGCTGGTTGCGGCGACTCGCCGAGCATCTCGAAGCGGCCGAACGTCGAGCGGGAGACGCCGAGGGGCTGGCCTCATTGGGCGTCGCCTACCGAGGGCTCGCGGCGGCCTCGCCCCAGCTCTACCGGCTCGCCGCGGAACGCCCGATCGACCGCGCGCTGCTCGAACGCCTCGACGAGGGGAGCGAGGCCTCGGCGATGGCAGCCGTGCTGCGCTTCTTCGGACAGCACGAGGATCGGCGCGCCCGAGCCCGCCTGGCCTGGGCCGCGGCGCACGGCCTCGTCTCGCTCGAGCTGGCCGGACGCTTCCCGCCGGATGCCGATCTCGAGGCGGCCTGGCGCCTGCTTTCCACCGCCATGACCGCCTGAGTGCGGGGTCGTTCGCGACCCGTGCGCGAACTGCACGATACCTGCGCCCGACGGTCTGGCCGCGCGGCTGAGCTCTGACTACATTGGACACTTCAAGGGATACCCGAGCCGTGGAGGAAGAAGTCATGACGCCCGCCGATCCTCGTATCGCACCGAAGCCGACCGCCTCGGAGGCCATCGCGCGGCGGGAGGATGACGGCTACTTCGGCCCCGACAGCGTCTCCTGGCGCATCTTCGCCGATCCGGCGTCGAAGCTCGGCGGCATGGCCGCGCTCATCCTGCAGGCGCTCAACCCCTACATGATGCGCGTCTTCTACAACACGACTGTCTCCCACGACGATGCCGCCGGCCGCGACGAGCGCACCGGCCGCTATTTCGAGACCGTCGTGTTCGGCGACCGCGCGCACGCCGATGCCGCAGCCGAGACGGTGCGACGCATGCACGCCCGCGCCGTCTGGGCGGATCCGCACACGGGGCAGGAACTGCGCGCCGATAACCAGGAATGGCTCGCCTGGACGCACAACACCTTCGTCTATGCCCTCATCGAGGCGGCGAACGCCTTCGGCAACGAGTTGAGCGCCGCCGAGCAGGAGCGCTTCATCGTCGAGCAGCACGCCGCGGCGAAGCTCATCGGCATCGAGAGCGACGATCTGCTGCCGCGCACCCGTGCCGAGCTCGACGCTTACATCGACGCGCAGCGCGGCTGGCTCGCGCTCACGATCGAAGCGGCCGAGGTGACGCGCGCGCTGCGCAAGCCCTCGCTCAAGGGCAACCCGATCAAGGTGTGGAGCCTCGTCATCATCCAAGACGGCGTGCTCTCGCTGCTGCCCGAGTGGGCACTGCTGCTCTACGGCATCGAGGGGCGACCGATGAATCTCCGCGCCGCCGCGCGCAGCACCAAGCGCATCATGGGCCTGGCTCGACGCTCGTCGAGCTACGGCGAACTCATCGGCGCGGCCGTGTCGAGGGTCGAGGATCACCCCTACCGCAAGGTGCGGAAGCCCCGATAGGCCGGCGGGGCCCACGGCGGAGGCTCCGCCCCGCTCAGCCGAGCTCGAGCCGCGCCGCGGGATCCTCGTCGAGCCGTGGAATCGTGAGCAGTTCGCCGCCGGACTGCGCGAGGCACCACTCCACGCGCTGCGTGAAGAGCCCGAGCCCGCGGGCGCTCAGCATGCCGTCGTGCGTCAAGAAGGCTCGTCTCGGCGCGGCGTTGAGCACGAAGTCCATGACCTGCGCGATGTTCGACCAGGGGGAGCCGATCGGCACGCCGAGCACCTCCGCGTCGAACGGCGGCCGGGTGAGCGAGTCGCCGCCCCACGCGATCCGCCCGTTCACGTGCACGCCGATGTTCTCGATCACTGGGATGCTCGAGTGCAGCAGCTCGTGGCGGCGCCCGTAGAACTCGAGCTCGAAGGGCCCCGCCTGGGCCGTGTCGCCCTCGCCCGGTGTGCGCGCGCCCGGGATGCCGGCCTCTGCGAGCGCGGCCGCGGCCGCCTCGGTCGTGTAGATCGGGGCGTCGGGGGAGGAGGCGAGGATCGCCCCGATATGCTCCGCCGTCCAATGATCGGCGTGCTCGTGCGTGATCACCACCCCTGCGACGGGCGCCGCCGAGCGGATCGCCCGCGCGAGCTCCTCAGCGGTCGAGAAGTCCCCTGGGTCGATGAAGAGCGACGCGCCGTCGGACTCGACGACCAGGCCGGCGTGGGAGAGTCGGAAGCAACGCATGGGCCCAGTGTAGGCGGGGGATCAGGCGAGACACGCCGATGCACCCGGCCGATTTTGCGTTTCGCAGAAGGCCGTGGCAATATAGACGGGTTGCCAGTTGAGGGAATAGCCCAAGACGAAGCAC
>JBEBTD010000121.1:0-6902 GCA_040393965.1 Leucobacter soli
GCGGCGCGAGAAGCCCGACTCCTCGTCGGCGAGCTTGAAGACCTCGGCCGAGGCCTCACGGGTGGGCTCGTCGCTCGGAACCGGGTGCCGCTCATCGATCGACTCGTGGTCGGCCATGAGGGCCTTGCCCCAGTGCACCGCACCGATACCGATCGCGAGAAGAGCGAGGGTCATGCCGAGCCCGACGAACAGCGTATGCAGACGGATGTCCCACAGGTCGCCCGATTCGATCGGGAAGAACATGTAGGCGAGCACCGCACCGAGGCTGCCGGCGATCGAGATGTAGAAGAGGGTATAGACCGTTCGCTCGGCCCGCTTGTCGCGCTTCGGATCGAGATCGGTGACGCGCTTGCGGTGAGGGGGAAGCCCCGGGTTCTGAACGGCGTCGGGCGAGACGACCGCGGTACCTACCGCTGCGCCCTCGCCGCCGTGGCTGTGAGCGGGGACAACGGCGCCTTCGCCACCGTTGTTCTTCGCTTCTTCTGCCATGATGCTCCTTGTTTGCTGTCTGTTCGTACGATGCTTCGGTTGCGGTCGATCAGTTCGACTTCGCAGTGACCCAGACCGTGAACGCGATGATGATGCCGAGACCGATGATCCAGATGAAGAGGCCCTCTGCGACCGGCCCGATCGAACCGAGCGTCAGGCCGCCGACCGCGGGCTTCTCCTCGATGTACTTGAGGTAGCTGATGATGTCGGACTTCTGCTCGGGCGTGATGTTCGCATCGCTGAACACCGGCATGTTCTGCGGGCCCGTGACCATGGCCTCGTAGATGTGGGTGGCGGGTACGCCGGTGAGCTTCGGAGCCCACTTGCCCTGGGTCAGCGCGCCACCGGCGCCGGCGACGTTGTGGCACATGGCGCAGTTGATGCGGAAGAGAGTGGCGCCGTTCGCGACATCGGTATCGCCGGTCAGGTACTTCGCATCGGGGAGATCGGGCCCCGGAGCCAGCGAGGCGACGTAGGCGGCGAGCTGGAGCGTCTGCTCCTCGTTGAACTGCTTCGGCTTGACCATGCCCTGCGGGCCCTGGAAGGCGAGGGGCATACGACCGGTGCCGACCTGGAAGTTCACCGAGGCCGCGCCCGCGCCGATGAGCGAGGGGCCGTCCTTGGTGCCCTCGGCCGAGAGGCCGTGGCAGGTGGCGCAGTTCGCGCCGAAGAGCTTCTCGCCGGCGGTGATGTTGTTCTGATCCTGGCTGAACTTCGCCCACTCGACCTCGGCGGTGGCCGAGGTCTGGCTGAAGCCGGTGTAGGCGGCACCCGTGAACAGCAGGCCGATCGCGACGAGCGCGACGGTTGCGAGCGGGTGACGACGGCCAGTCTTGCTGGCGTTCTTCCTGATGAAGGCCATGATTCTCGGTGACTCCTGAGCTATTTGACCACGTAGATGACGATGAACAGCGCGATCCACACGATGTCGACGAAGTGCCAGTAGTAGGACACGACGACCGCGGTGGTCTCTTCCTTCAGCGTGAAGTTCTTGACCGCGTAGATGCGGCCGATCACGAAGAGGAAGGCGATGAGGCCGAGCGACACGTGGATGCCGTGGAAGCCCGTGGTGAGGTAGAAGGCGGCGCCGTAGGGATCGCCGTTGAAGAGGATGTTCTCCGAGGTGAAGGTGGCATACTCCCAGGCCTGGCCGGCGACGAAGATCGCGCCCATGAAGAAGGTGAGGTAGAACCACTCGACCGCGCCCCACTTGGAGGGGCTCTTGCCGGTGGCATAGGGCTGCATGCGCTCAGCGGCGAACACGCCCGCCTGGCAGGTGAACGACGAAGCCACCAGGATGATGGTGTTGATCAGCGCGAAGGTGAAGTTGTGCTTCGCGGTCTGCTCCGCCCAGAGCTCGGGGTTCATCGCGCGCAGCGTGAAGTAGATGGCGAAGAGGCCGGCGAAGAACATGAGCTCGCTGCCAAGCCAAACGATCGTGCCAACGGCGACCGTATTGGGCCGCTTGACCGCGGACACGGCTGACTGGGTATTCATGGTGGTTGTCGTCACCCCTCCATTATGGCTGAAAGTTTGGTGTGCATCTGTCACATTCACACGGCGCGCCGAAGTATCCGCAGCGCTTTTGTGAAAGCCTATCGGGTTCGGGCCGATAGGCTTTCATCAGATGAATCCCGCGCGTGGGAGCGCCTTGCGCAGACCCGGGGGAGCGGCCACCCCGACCGCTCCCGGCAGCGGTGAGACCGCCGTGGATCCGCACCCAATAGAATCGTATCCATGCTTGAAGAACGCAGCTGGCCGACCGTGCTCTCCGCCCTGCTCGACGACGCGGATCTCAGCGTGTCGCAGGCCGACTGGGCGATGAGCCAGTTCATGACCGGCAGTGCGAGCCCCGCGCAGATGGGCGCCTTCCTCGTCGCGCTGCAGCGAAAGGGCGTGACGGTCGACGAGATCGTCGGCTTCCGCGACGCGATCCTCGCCGAGGCGCGCGAGATCTCGCTGCCGGCCATGTCGCTCGACATCGTCGGCACCGGCGGCGACCGCTTCGGCACGGTCAACATCTCGACGATGGCCTCGATCATCGCGGCCTCTGCGGGCGTTCCCGTGGTCAAGCACGGCAACAAGGCGGCCAGCAGCAAGTCGGGCTCCTCCGACGTGCTGACCGCGCTCGGCATCGACTTCAACCTCGAGCCCGACGCGCTGCGCCGCAGCTTCGACGACTGCGGTATCGCCTTCGTGCACGCGGCCCGCTTCCTCCCCGGATTCCGGCACGTCGCCCCCGTGCGCGCGGATCTCGGCATCCAGACGGTGTTCAACTTCCTCGGGCCACTCTGCAACCCGGTGCGCCCCGAGGCAACCGCGGCGGGCGTCGCCGACCTCAGCAAGGCGCCCCTGTTCGCCGACCTCTTCCGGTTCAGGGGCGCATCTGCGCTCGTGTTCAGGGGCGACGACGGTCTCGACGAGCTGACCACGACCGGGCACTCGCACATCTGGGAGGTCAGCCGCGGCGCACTCACCGAGCACGACCTCGATCCTCGCGACCTCGGCATCGCCCGAGCCGGCATCGAGGATCTCATCGGGGGAACTCCCGACGAGAATGCGGCCATCGTGCGACGGGTGTTCGCGGGCGAGGCGAGCCCGGTTCGCGATATCGCCCTGCTGAACGCGGCTGCGGGCCTCGTGGCCTTCGATCTGGTTCGCGCCCCGGAGTCGGTCGATCGTCCCATTCTCGAACGCCTCGCCGAGGCGCTGCGGCTCGCGGAAACCGCGCTCGACTCGGGCGCGGCGCTCGCGAAGCTCGACGCCTGGGCCGACTCGACGAAGCGTCGCGCCGCCGAGGCCATCGCCCCGGCCTGATCGGCCGTCGATCGGGAGCGGTCAGTACCTGATCGCGTCGATGACCCGCACCCGGGTGGCGACGATCGCTGGCACGAGGCCTGCGAGCGCACCGGTGAGCACTGCCGCCGCCAACCCTACGACGGCCGCGGAGAACGGGAACGGCGGCACGTCCTGCATGCCGAAGAACAGCGAGTCCATGATGAGCGGACTGCGCACGATCGCGACCGCGAGCACGATGCCGAGCACGCCGGCCACCGCGGTGGCGACGACGCTCTCCATCATGACGGAGGAGAAGATACGCCTGCCGCTCGCTCCGAAGCTCCGTCGTATTCCGATCTCGCGGATGCGCTGCCTCATCGCCACCAGCTGAATGTTCACGAGGCTCAACCCTCCGAGGAGCAGCACGATGCTGGAGATGGCGCTCGTGATGAGCTGCATCATCACGAAGCTCTGCTCGAAGCCGGGGCTGGCGCCCGAATCACTGCGATACACCGAGAGCTCCAGCCCCTCGGGCAGACCCGACCGAAGATCCATGGCGAGCACGGGCCCGATCTCGGCGGCCTTCGCGCCGTCGACCCAGATCTCGCGGTCGACCTGCACCTCGCGCGGCACGGCGCCCACTCGCTGCACGTAGCTGTCGAGCAGCATCTCGACGCGGAGCTCCGTGTCCCATTCTCCCTGCTTCGGCAGCACGCCGATCACCTGATAGGTTCCGGCGAAGGAATCCGTCATCTCGAGCGTCGGCCTCGATTCGAGGGCGGGGCTGCCGAGACGCTCCCAGAGCGGCTCCGAGATCACGAGCGGGGGAGCGAGCAGTTCTCGGTCGCTCGGCGCGAACCAGCGGCCCTCCTTCAGCTTCGCCCGGTGGATCACCGGATAGGCCGGATCGTACTGGCGCGAGTTCACGAGGGTCACGCCGTCGGGCAGCTGCACCGGGAGCTGCACCATGCCGTCGATGAGGCGGGTGCTGTGGGTGAAGCCGTAGCGCTTGTCGACCTCTTCGAAACGCGCATCGCTCGCCGCCCAGTTGACGGGGGAGCCGTCGGTGCTGATCGTCTGCACGCGCAGCGTCGCGATGCGGCCGCCCCAGCGCTCGTTCTGCTCGAGCATCGCCTGCTTCTGCAGCTCGCCGAGCGCCACGACCGAGGTGAGTGCGGCGACGGCGACGGCGATGCCCATCAGGCTCAGGATGACGCGCAGCTTGTGGGTGCGCAGCTCCGTCCAGGCCTCGCCGAACGTACCCACGGCGCCGGCCGCGATCCTCGACCACGCACCGCCCTCGCGCGGCTTCGGCGCGGGTGCGGAATCGTTGGTCCTCGCCAGGTCGGAATCGTTCGTCGCCGCAGAGACGGGCTCTCTCATTGCCTCTCGAGCACGATCCTCGTTCTCATGCCGCATGATGCGCCACCGCCTCCTCCGGCTCGAGCACGCCGTGATCGAGGCGTAGCCGGCGCTTCGCGAGCGCGGCGACGTTCGGGTCGTGGGTGATGGTGATGAGTGCAGCGCCGTTCTCGCTCGCGACCTCCTCGAGCAGCGCCATGACGGTGGCGCCGGTCTCGATGTCGAGCGCCCCGGTCGGCTCGTCCGCGAGGATCATGCGCGGCCCTCGGACGAGGGCGCGGGCGATGGCGACGCGCTGCTGCTCGCCGCCGGAGAGAGGCTCGGGCACCGAGTCGAGCCGATGGGAGAGGCCGACGCGGTCGAGCATCGCGGTGGCGATCTGCCGGCGGCGCCAGAACGACGAGCCGCTCGCGTAGCCGAGGGGCATCATGACGTTCTCGAGAGCGGTGAGGTCGGCCAGAAGGTTGAACTGCTGGAAGACGTAGCCGATGCCGCTGCCGCGGGTGCGATCGAGCGCAGCCTTGCGCAGCCTGGACGTGTCGACGCCGTCGAAGACGACGCGCCCATGAGAGGGGGAGTCGAGCAGCCCCAGCAGGTCGAGGAGGGTGGTCTTGCCCGAGCCGCTGCGGCCGACGACGGCGACGTGCTCGCCCAACTCCACCGCCATGTTCACGTCGAAAAGGATGTCGAGCCGGCTGCCGTCGGGCAGCTCGACGTGCTTGGAGACGTGCTCGACGCTGATCAGGCTCACCAGCTCATACCCGTCTCGCAGACCTCCTCACCGGGGGCGATCTCGTAGCAAAACTCTTCGACGGGCGCTGCCGAGCCGGGGACGAACTGTCGGATCTGATCGCCTTCCGAGAGCCCTGAGAGCACCTCGACGAAGCTGCCGTCGGTGACCCCGAGCTCGACCTTGGCCTCGCTCGCCTCGCCGTCTGCGCCGACGAGCCACGCCCCACCCGTGCCCGCGCCGCCCTTCACCGCGGTGGTCGGGATCATGAGCACATCCTCCGCCGTACCGGCGGCGATCCTCAGCTGGGCGGGGAGGCCGGGGAAGACGACCTGATCGGTGGGCACGCTGCAGCGGACGCTCGTCGTGCCGTCCTCGGCGACCTGCGTGTTCAGCCCCGTGCAGGTGAACGGGGCGGGGCCGCCGGTGATGGTGACCTCCGCCTCGGACGGCGCGTTCAGCAGCCGGTAGAGCTGCACGGGCTCGACGGTCGCGAGCACGTGGAAGCGATCCGGCGTCAGCTTCGCGACCTCGGCGCCGAGCGCGACATCCTGACCCGTGACGAGTTCGAAGCCGCTCAGGCGTCCGGCTTCAGGCGCGGCGATCTCGAGCCAGCGTTCCGGGTACTCCTGCTTGACGGTGACGAGCACCTGCCCGGCCGTGACGACGGCGCCGTCGGTCACGTGCACTTCCCTCACGGTGCCGGTGGCGTTCGATCGAACCGAAACGTCGGCGTCGCGCGCGATGTTGCCCTGCAGGGAGAGCTCGTTCACGATCGTGCCGGTCTCGACCGACACCACGGGATCCGTGACCTCTCCGCCCGGCACGAGGGAGGACCGCTCTGGCGCCGAGAAGAAGGCGAGCTTCGTGAGGGACACGGCGATCGCGCCGAACACGAGCACCATGAGGATGGGGAACCCTCAACGCCGCCAGATCACCATTGCTCGTCACGCCATTCGACCGCGGCGCTTCGAGGATGGCGGCCGCACTGCTGACCACGATATCGCTCCCTGGGAGCACCTCACCACCTTTCCCGACATTTGTGGAAAGAAATCGCAGCGGGAAGCGCGGGAAGCTCGACCCCGAGAAGGGTCTTGACATTTGCCCATATGGGCATACGATTGATGCATGGCACGGGCATCGACCACCACGGACGCCTTCAACGCGATCGCCGAGGCGCAGCGCAGGGACATACTGAGCCGTCTGCGCGCCGGAGAACGCGCCGTGGGGGAGCTCGCCCGCGAGCTGGGCATGACCCAGCCGCAGGCGTCCAAGCATCTTCGGGTGCTGCGAGAGGTGGGCCTCGTGCAGGTGCGCGGGGAGGGCAAGCAGCGGCTCTACGAGCTGGAGCCCTTCGGCCTCGAGTCGGTGCGGGACTGGCTGCGCGATTTCGAGCAGCCTCGGAGCGAGGGCTTCGATCGGCTCGACGAATGCCCGTCGAGCCTGGCGGGCGGGGGAGGAGGCGCCCATGAATGAACCGCTCGTACGCGTCCACAACTTCTCGATCTCGCTCGACGGATTCGGCGTCGGCGAGGATCAGCGG
>JBEBTD010000122.1:0-6871 GCA_040393965.1 Leucobacter soli
CCTTGCGCACGTTCTCGTTGTAGATCGCGACCTTGCCGCGGATCGAGCGGAACACCGGCTGGAACGCCACGTCGACCCCCGTGAACACCATGACCGTCGCACCGGTCTCGCGCAGTTTGCGCAGAACGTACTCGAGCTGCACAGCGACGGCGTCGGGATCGGCGCCGGGCCGGATGACGTCGTTGCCGCCCGCGCAGACGCTCACGAGATCCGGGCGCAGGTCGAGCGCGGCATCGAGCTGCTCCTCGGTGATCTGACGGATCAGCTTGCCGCGAACGGCGAGGTTCGCATAGGCCAGTTCTTCGTTGTGCTCCGCGAGCACTTCGGCGAATCGGTCGGCCCACCCGCGAAGCCCGCCGGGGCTCTCCGCCTCGGGATCGCCGACTCCCTCGGTGAACGAATCTCCGATCGCGACGAACCGCGACCACGGAAGTTCGGTCTTCAATTCTGACACGCTGGGCCTCCTCGGCTCTGCGCATGATCCCACGCGCACCGACTAGTCTAGAGCGTCGTGATCGAGTCTGACCCTTCCCTGCACCTGCCGGGCACGAGTGCGGCCGAGCACCTTCCCCCCGCTTATCCCGAGCGCGCAGCGCGCGGCACCGCAGGCACTCTGCGCGCCTGGCAGGAGGAGGCGATCAACCGCTATCTGGAGAAGGAGCCGCGCGACTTCCTCGTCTCGGCGACGCCCGGCGCGGGCAAGACGACCTTCGCGCTGAGGCTCGCGGCGATCCTGCGCGCCAACCGAACGGTCTCGCAGATCGTCGTCGTCGCTCCCACCGAGCACCTCAAGGTGCAATGGGCCGATGCGGCGGCGCGCGGCGGCATCCACTTGAACCCCCGTTACGCGAACAGCGACGGAACCGCCTACGGTCGACGCTATCACGGGGTGGTCGTGACATATGCCCAGGTCGCCATGAAGCCGATCCAGCATCGAATGCTCGTCGAGCGAGAGGACACCCTCGTGATCCTCGACGAGGTGCATCACGGCGGAGACACGCTCAGCTGGGGCGACGCGATCCGCGAGGCGTACGGGCCGGCCAAGCGACGACTCTCACTCACCGGCACGCCGTTCCGCTCCGACGATGCTCCCATTCCGTTCGTGGAATACGTTCCGCACCCCGACGGCTCGAAAGTCTCGGCGACGGACTACGACTACGGCTACGACCGTGCGCTGGCCGACGGAGTGGTGCGCCCCGTGATCTTCATGGTCTACGCGGGAGAAATGCGCTGGCAGACCTCGGCGGGCGAGGAGATGCAGGCGCGGCTCGGCGAGGGCAATACGAAGGACATCACGTCGCAGGCCTGGCGAACCGCCCTGGATCCGGCGGGCCAGTGGATCTCGAAGGTGCTGCAGGCGGCGAACCGGCGGCTCACGGAGGTGCGGGGGCACATCCCCGACGCGGGCGGGCTCGTCATCGCCACCGATCATGCGGCCGCGAAGGCCTACGCGAAGATCCTCGAGAAGATCAGCGGTGAGCCCGTCGCGCTGATCCTCTCCGATGATGCGGGGTCGAGCGAGCGGATCGATGAGTACTCCCGCGGCGAGAGTCGCTGGATGGTGGCCGTGCGCATGGTGTCCGAGGGCGTCGACGTGCCGCGCCTCGCGGTCGGCGTATACGCGACGAGCTCTTCCACACCGCTCTTCTTCGCCCAGGCGATCGGCCGTTTCGTGCGACTGCGCCGCCGCGGCGAGGTGGCCTCGGTGTTCATCCCCAACGTGCCGACGCTCATGCAGCTCGCCGCTGAACTGGAGAAGCAGCGCGGTCATGTGCTGGAGGGGCCCGGCAGCGCGGAGGAGATGTGGGATGCGGAGGCCGCACTGCTCGCCGAGGCCGAGCGCGAGGATCGCGCCTCGGAGGAGCTCACCGGTGAGTTCAAGTACGAGGCGATCGCCTCCGATGCGCACTTCGACCGGGCCGTCTTCGATGGTGCCGAGTTCGGCGGCTATGCGGAGGTCGAGAGCGAGGAGGAGCTCGACTTCCTCGGCCTGCCCGGTGTGCTCGAGCCGCACGAGGTGCGCACCCTGCTGCTGCAGCGGCAGGCGCGCCAGGCCAAGCGCTCCGCCGCGAGGCAGGGCATTCTCGAGCACCCACCCGAGAAGGCTGAGGCGCCGCAGGCCCTCCATCGCACGCTGGGGGAGCAGCGCCGTCTGCTCAACAGCCTGGTCGGCATGTACGCCCGCGTCTCCGGAGACCCGCACGGCGCGATCCATGCGGAGCTGCGCCGCGTCTGCGGAGGGCCTGCGGTCGCTCAGGCCAGCGTCACGCAGTTGCAGCAGCGCATCGAGCTGCTCCGCCGCAGATTGGGGAACTGAGCCATGGTGAGGACGCCGAAGAAGAAGCATGCCGCATCGACTCCAGCGACCGTCGCGCTGACGAGGCTCGGCATCGTCTTCGAGCTGCGCGGCTACGAGCACGATCCTTCCGTCACCGATTTCGGGGCCGAGGCCGCCGAGAAGCTCGGCGTGCCCGCCGAGCGCGTGTTCAAGACGCTGCTCGTCGAGGCGGACGAACGGCTCGCCGTCGCCATCGTGCCGGTGGCGGGCAAGCTCGACCTCAAGGCCATGGCCGCGGCGCTCGGCGCCCGCAAAGCCGTCATGGCCGATCCCGCGACGGCGGAGCGCAAGACCGGTTACGTGGTGGGCGGCATCAGCCCGATAGGGCAGCGAACGAGCCTCGCGACCGTGCTGGACGAGTCGGCGCTCGACTTCGAGACGGTGCTCGTCTCAGGCGGAAGGCGCGGCCTCGACATCGAGCTCGCGCCTGCCGATCTGATGCGTGCGACATCCGCGCTCGCGGCGGCAATCGCCCGCCGATAGACCCGCGCGATCCTCATCGAGCAGGCCCCTGGTCGCCTGCCGCCGTGCGCTCCGACTTGCGGGCTCGCGTGATGCCCGTCAGGGTAGATACGTGCTCCGGATGGCCGCCGGCCGCCGGGGCGTGCGAATGCGAGTGTGACGCGAGGGTGTGCGAGGAACGTGATGAGCGAGTCGGAACCAGAGATCAAGACGGCTGCGGAGCGGGCCGAGGAGAGCGGCATCGACGCCGTGATCCCGGCCGAGCCGGGGGTGCCGAGAACCGTGCACCTGCCGCGCTCCGTGCAGATCGAAGAGGATGACAGCGACGAGCAGATCACCGCGAAGCTGCGACGGCACGGGGTGCGCATCGGCCGCGGAATGATCTCGCCCCGGGTGTTCTGGCCGTCGCTCATCGTGATCGTCGCCGTGTCGCTCTTCGCGATCCTCCTGCCGGAGGCGGCCGAGCAGGTCTTCACGAACGTGCAGGGCTGGATCGTCGAGAACCTCGGCTGGTACTACATGGTGATCGTGGCGTTCTTCATCGCGGTCGCCGTCGGCATCGCCTTCTCGCGCCTCGGTCGGATCAAGCTCGGCCGCGACGACGACGAGCCCGAGTTCGGCGTGATGTCGTGGTTCGCGATGCTCTTCGCGGCGGGCATGGGCATCGGCCTCGTCTTCTACGGCGTCGGTGAACCGCTCACCTACGCGACCGTGCAGTCGAAGCCGGGATGGGAGGGCGATCAGGCCGAACTCGCCGGGCTCGCCATGGCGCAGACCTTCGTGCACTGGGGCCTGCACCCCTGGGCCATCTACGCCGTCATCGGCCTCTCCGTCGCCTATGCGATCCACCGTCGAGGCCGTCCTGTCTCGATCCGCTGGTCGCTTGAACCGCTCTTCGGCGAGCGCGTGAAGGGATGGGTCGGTGACGTCATCGACGTGCTCGCGATCTTCGGCACGGTGTTCGGCGTCGCGACCTCGCTCGGCCTCGGCGTGCAGCAGATCTCGGCGGGCATGGCCGAGATCGGCATCGTGCGCACGGTCGACCACGCCCTGCTGGTCGTGCTCATCATCGTCATCTCATTCATCGCGATGCTCTCGGTGATCAGCGGCATCGGCGCGGGCATGAAGTGGCTCTCGAACATCAACCTCTCGATGGCGGGCGTGCTGCTCGTGAGCGTGCTGCTGCTCGGGCCCACGCTCTTCCTGCTGCAGAATCTCACGGAATCGCTCGGCTACTACCTCGCGAACTTCCTGCACATGACCTTCGACGTCGGCGCCTACCAGCGCGGCGAGGCGACCAGTTGGTTCTCGAACTGGACGATCTTCTACTGGGGCTGGTGGATCTCGTGGTCGCCCTTCGTGGGCATCTTCATCGCCCGTATCTCGCGCGGACGCACGGTGCGCGAATTCATCGCCGGCGTGCTGCTCGTGCCCACCCTCGTCGGCTTCCTCTGGTTCTCGGTGATGGGAGGCAGCGGCCTGTACCGGCAGCTCTTCGGCGCGGGCGACCTGGTCCAGGACGGGGAGGTGCACGTCGAGAGCGCACTCTTCCAGGTGCTCGGCGACCTTCCGCTCGGCACGATGTTCTCAGTACTCGGCATCCTGCTGGTCGCGATCTTCTTCATCACCTCCTCCGATTCGGGGTCGCTCGTCGTCGACATGCTCGCGTCCGGCGGACACCCGAACCCGCCGACCTGGTCGCGCGTGCTGTGGTCCGTGCTCGAGGGCGTCGTGGCGATCGCGCTGCTGCTCGCGGGCGGGCTGCAATCGCTGCAGGCCGCAGCGCTCGCGACGGCGCTGCCCTTCAGCGTGGTGCTGCTGCTCATGAGCTGGGCGACGCTCAGGGCGCTCCGCATCGACGACCGGGTGCTCGACCGCGCACGCCGGATCGAGCGGCTCGAGCGCGTCACCGAGCACATCACGAGCGAGCTCGCGGGATCGCTGTCCGAGCGCCCCGAACTCGAGTCGTGGGTCGACGATCGCATCGACTACCGCATTTCGCGCACGCGCGGAGGGATCAGACGTCGGCCCGAGACGCACGGAGCCGATCGCGCGCCTCGAGCCGACAGCTCGGAGGGCTGACCGTCAGGCGACTTGGCCGCTGTGCTCGCCCTCGGCGAGCTCCTCGACCAGCTTCGCGTTGAAGGCAGGCAGGTCGTCGGGCGTGCGGCTCGTCACGAGACCCTGGTCGACCACGACCTCCTCGTCGACCCAGATCGCGCCCGCATTGCGCAGATCGGTGCGCAGGCTCGGGTACGAGGTCACCTTGCGGCCCTGGAGCACGTCCGCGTCGGCGAGGATCCAGCCTCCGTGGCAGATCGCGGCGACGGGCTTGTGCTGCGCGAAGAAGTCGCGGGTGAAGGCGACCGCGTGCTCGTCGAGCCGGATGCGATCGCCGTTGCCGACGCCGCCCGGCAGCACGAGGCCGTCGTAGTCCTCGGCTCGCGCGTCGGCCGTCGAGCGCGACACGATCGCCTCGTAGCCGTTCTTGCCGCGGATCGTGCCGGTGTTGGTCGAGACGATCTCCACCTCGGCGCCGTGCTCGCGCACCGCCGCGAGAGGCTCGGTGAGCTCGGAGTCCTCGAAGTCGTTGGTGGCGAGGATCGCCACTCGCTTGCCGCTCAGGTGCGTCATGATGCGCTCCCTTCTTCTCCGGCGCGCACGCCGGTTCGATTCGGATCTTCAGGTGCGCTACCAGCCAAGCGTCTCCGAGCTCTCAGGTGCACCCCGTTGCGCGAACGGGGGATCCTCGCTATGGTCGCGACTCGGCCCTGCCGCATGGGGCTCGGCCGCCGTGCTGCCGCGGGCCCCCGGTAGACTCGCGCTGATGATCAGACGCCGAACTCCGAGAATGGTGCCGCTCCGCTACGACGATGGCTTCCGCGGCGGGATCGCCCTGCTCGTCTCGCTTCCTCTGCTGCTGATCCCCTTCTTCGAGGCATGGTTCGCGAGGAGCGCGGCGGATCCGGATCTCGAGATCGTCTTCGCCGCCTTCTGCGGGGCGTTCGCGCTCTTCTTCCTCGTCTACCTGGTATGGACACATCTCGTCTTCAGCCGTGCCACAGTCGAGGAGCTGGAGCGCGTCTCGGCCGCGCAGCAGCGGCGAGGGGCGAGCAGCCTGTCGAAGCTGATCGGCATGCGCACGGCCGAGGAGTGGAGCATGTCGGCGGCCTTCATCGCGCTGTTCGTCTCGGGTGCGGCAGCCATCCTCGGGGCGCGGGAGGGCGGACTGTGGCTGCCGCTGCTCGTGTTGCTCACCGTGGCCACCGCATGGGCGACAGTCGTGTACGCCTTCGCGCTGCGCTATCTGCGGCTGCACGCGGCAGGCGAGCGGATCGCCTTCGACATTGACGAGGATCCGGCCTTCTCGGAGTTCCTCTCCATGGCGGTGATGGTGTCCTCCTTGGGTGCGATGTCCGCAGGCACGCCGCGGACGCGGGCCGGAGTGACCGCGGTGCGCACGCACACCTTCATCTCGTTCGCGTTCAATGCGCTCGTCGTCGCGATGGCGGTCTCGCTCATCACGAGCCTCGTCGCACGCGGCGCGTAGCAGGATCCGGCAGGGCGGCGCGGGGATCGCGCTCAGAGCATCCGGACGAGGGAGCGCTTCTTCATCAGATAGGCGGGCGTCTCCATCGTACCGTCGTCGTGCTGCTGCTCGAGCTCGGCGATCGCGTCTATCACCGACTGCTGTCGTTCCCGCTTCGTCGACTGCACGACCTCGATGCTCTCGCGGATCCGCATCTTCCCTCCGATCGAACGTGTGTTCGAGAGGTAATGCTACGCGGCTCCGGCCCCTGTCGACGGCGCCGCTCGGGCGTGTCGGAACGGGCGGATTCAGATCAGGCCGAGTTCCATGGCCCGCGTGACGGCCCGTGTGCGATCTCCCACCTCGAGCTTCTCGAAGGCGTGCAGCAGGTGCGTCTTCACCGTCGACTCGCCGATGTAGAGGCGGGCGGCGATGTCGGGGTTGCTGAGACCCTCCGCCACGAGCGAGAGTATCTCTGTCTCTCGCGGGGTCAGGGCCGGCGCGGGGGCGGCGGACTGCGCGCGCGATCCGACGGCGCGGGC
>JBEBTD010000123.1:0-6856 GCA_040393965.1 Leucobacter soli
GCAGCAGGTGCGACTTCGGGGCGGCTCATGTCACCGCTACTGCCAAGCTGCGGGGAGGGGGAGGCGCGGGAGAAGGGTCTGCCGTGGAAGGGGGGGGGGAGGGAGCGGGAGCGGGCGCGGGAGAAGGGTCGGTCGCGGGAGGGCGGGCGGGTAGGGGAGGCGGAAGGGAGCCGGGGCGGGCGGGAGGTAGCCCGGGGAACGAGGGAATCCGGGGTGGGAAGAAGTGGGGGTGGTTCGCAGGGCCCGCTCAGGCCGCCTCGACGGCGGTGATGGCGCTCACCGGCAGGGTGCGCTCCACACCGGCCTGCTGGTCGCTCGCGCGCAGACGGCCGCCCTGCAGCGACACCGGCAGCAAGGTGAAGATGCGCTCGTCCGAGCCCGCGACGGCGGTGACCTGCACCGCGCTGCGATCCCGGATGGCCAGCTTGAGTCTGCGCGTCAGCTCGCCCTCGCCCCCGGACTCGCGCGCTGCCGCGAAGACGCGCTCGACCATCTCGGCGAGCTCTCCCGAGGGGGCGTCGGCCTGGTCAGCGTCGGCTTCCGTCTCGTGCTCGGGGGTGGCGACGGGCAGAGCCGGAGCCGGAGCCGTCGGCACAGCCGGAGCGAAGGGTCTGAGCTCGTCGTCCATGGAGACCGTGCCCTCGGCGAGCTTGCGCTCCAGGTCGCCGAGCAGGTAGTCGAGGGGCTGCGGGATGCCGGTCAGCGAGAGCCGCTGCAGCAGCTCTCGGATCGCGGCCGGTGCGATGCCCCGCTGAGCCGCCCGTGCCAGCGTGCCGGCGCTGAGTCGCAGCGAGGCGGCCGGCCCCAACTGCTCGGTGTCGGCGATCGCGCTGAGCGCGGCCTCGTCCCCGGGCTGCAGCGGGCCAGGCACGATGAGGCTGAGGTCGGGCTGCAGGTAGACCCCGGTCACCGGCGCGGGGATCTGCTGCTCGGCGATTCGGAGGGCAGCCGAGCGATCGCCCGACAGCAGTTCGAGAGCCGCCGGGGCGAGGCGCCCGCCGACGGCGAGGCCCAGATCTTCGGACGAGAGCGACACCCGCTCGAGCGCCTCGAGCTCGGCCTCGGGCAGCAGCGGGAAGTCGAACGGGAGGCGGCGCACCACGGCGCCGAGCTCGCCCGGGGTCTCCTCGAGGCCGCGCCGCAGCCGGGCGTCGATGAGCGAACCGGCCGCTTCGGCGAGCGCGAGCCAGCGCTGCGGATAGTCGAGGGCGAGCCAGCCTCGTGCGTTCGTCGAGAGGCCCAGTTGCTGCCCCGAGGAGCCGGGGAGTTCGACGAGCAGCCCCGCGATGCGGAGCACGTCGAGCAGTCGGTCGACCGCATCGGGCTCGCAGTGCGCCGCCTCGGCCAGCTCGCGCACGGAGGCGACCGCCGGACGGGACTTTCGGCCCAGGCGTACCGGGCGTCGCGCGATCGAGCGCAGCAGCTGCGCCGCTCGGCGCACCGAGGTGAGAGCGGCGCCGTACCAGGCCGATGGGTCGGGGGAGGGGCGCTCGGCAATGGAATCCGCCTGGGGGCAAGGATCGGAGCCGGCGGCGTCGCCGGCGAAGCCGAGCGCGAAGAGCGTCTCCTGCACCTCGGGCAGGGAGACCGCGTCGCCGGTGTCGGTGTCGAGACCGACCAGGCCGTCGGCGGCGAGGGCGCGCAGCGCCCCGCGATCCTCGTCGTGCGCCTTCCCCGTCGAGAGCGCCAGCAGAGCGGCGAGCGAGTCCCGGTGCGCGCTCTGCAGCGCCCGCGAGACCGAGTCGGGCCGCAGCAGCTCGATCGCGAGGCCCAGCGGCTCGTGCACCGAGGCCGGCGAGAGCACGCGCCTGACCTCGACCAGCCGCTCGAGGGCCGGACGATCCATCGCCGCGATCGATGCGGCCAGCGCGAGGGTGCCGCTCACGGGTCTACCGCTTCTCTCGGCCCCGGCGACTGAAGTTGATGCCGAGCAGCACCATGAGCAGCACGAAGCCGACGGGCAGGCCGACATAGGAGACGAAGACCACGAACTGCCAAAGCCCCTGTGCGAGCACCTCTCTGCCCGCGGCCATCGCCACGATGAGCGTCGTCAGATACGACAGCACCGCGATCACCATGATCGCGACCGAGGAGTAGGCGAGCACCCGCTCGAGCACGGAAGACTTTGGCTGTTCAGACATCCTTGCCATTCTACGCCCGACCCGGGCGCGGGAACAGTCGAGATGATCGACGAGGCGGACTGAACGATACCCATCAGAAATTTCGAAGGGTGCGAGCCAACCGTGACCGTTCTGAAACCTTTCCATCGTGCGTGCTATGTACTATTGCACTGAGATGCCCCGGCTTCACTAGAGCCTGAGCATCGACCGATTCAATGACGCATCATCGGAAGGATCCCAGATGTTCTCACGTTCCAACACGCGCCTGCAGCGCGCGCTCGCCGCAGGCGCCCTCGCCGCCACGGCGGCCCTCGTGCTCTCTTCCTGCTCGGGCGGCCTCGCCGGCGGCGGTGACGAAGGCGGATCGGGCGAAGGCCCCGTCAAGTTCGGCATGCTCGCCCCCTTCTCTGGCTCCGAGGCGGCGTTCGGCGACTACATGAAGTTCGGCGCGCAGCTCGCCATCGACGAGGTCAACGCCGACGGCGGCGTGAACGGCCAGGACATCGAACTCGTCACCGAGGACGACGCCTGCGACGCGACCGCTGCGGTCGCCGCGGCCCAGAAGCTCGTGAGCGCGGGCGTGCAGGGCTCCGTCGGCGGCTACTGCTCCGGCGCCACCCTGCCCACGCTGCCCATCTTCTCGGGCGCAGGCATTCCCATGGTCATCCCCGCCGCGAACTCGACCAAGCTCGTCGACCAGGGCGCCTTCATGATCAACGGCACCGGCACCCAGCAGGCCGCCGCAGCAGTCGCGTACGCGAGCAAGGTCGGCGCTCAGTCGGTCGTTCTCATCGACGACACCACCGACTACTCGGTCGACCTCGCCGACCAGGTCGAGGCGCAGAAGGGCGATCTCAACATTGCCAAGCGCGAATCCGTCAACCCGGATGAGAAGGACTTCTCGGCCAACATCAACAGCGTGCTCGGCGCCAACCCCGACTTCATCATCTGGACGGGCTACTACCAGGCCGGCGGCCTGCTCATCAACCAGCTCCGAGGTGCGGGCTACGACGGCACGATCCTCGTGGGTGACGGCTCGGTCGACGCCCAGCTGGCAGCCATCGCGGGCGACGCCATCGCCAACGTGTACGGCACCTTCACCCGCACCCCCGACATGCTCGAGGGCGGCGAGGAGTGGGTCGCGGCATACAAGGAGGCCTCGGGCGGCGCTGAGCCCGGCCCCTACTCGATGCAGACCTACGAGGCGGTCAAGGTGCTCGCCGAGGCGATGAACGAGGCCGGCTCGACCGACTACGAAGCGGTCACGGCGGCGCTCAACGACATGGAGAACTTCCCGCTGCTGACCGGCGACCTGACCTTCGCCGAGGACGGCTCGCGCGAGGGCGGCGGCTTCGTGATCGTCGCACCCACGGGCGCCGGCGGCGCCTTCGTGCTCGAAGACGACCTGAGCTGATGCGAAACCGAGCCGCCCGGCGATGACCCGCCGGGCGGCTCGGCCTTCCCTCCCTCCACCGCTGCAGAGAGGTTTTCTCTAGTGTTCCAACTCATCTGGAACGGGCTCTTCGTGGGCTCGTTCTACGCGCTCGTCGCCCTGGGCTACAGCATGGTCTACGGCATCATCAAACTGCTGAACTTCGCCCACGGCGACCTCTACATGCTGGGATCGTTCCTGGCATTCGTCGTGCTCGGAGGCTTCACCGGCCTCTTCGGGCTCGGCTCCATCCCCATCCTGCTGCTCGTACTGCTCATCACCATGCTGCTCACCGGCGGCATCGGCGTGATGATCGAACGTGTGGCCTACCGTCCGCTGCGTAACAGCCCCCGTCTCGCGGCGCTCATCACCGCCGTCGGCGTCTCGTTCACCATCGAGTACTCGGTGCGCCAGATCTTCGGCGCGAGCCCGCTCGTCTTCCCGATCCGCCTGCAGGGCGCCCCCATCGAGGTGCTCGGCGCCCGCATCACCATGCCTCAGCTGGTGCTTATGCTCGTCGCCGCCGTGCTGATGTTCCTGCTGCAGCGCTACATCATGCATTCCCGAGAGGGCCGCGCGATGCGCGCGATCGCCCTCGACCAGAAGGCTTCGCTGCTCATGGGCGTCAACGTCAACCGCGTGATCTCGCGCACCTTCTTCATCGGATCCGCCCTTGCGGGCGCGGCCGGCGTGATGGCGGCGGCCTACTACGGCACGATCGACTTCCTCATGGGCTTCGTGATCGGTCTCAAGGCGTTCACCGCGGCCGTGATCGGCGGCATCGGCAACCTGTACGGAGCGATGCTCGGCGGGCTCGTGCTTGGCCTGCTCGAGTCGTTCGGCACGCACTTCCTGGGCGGCCAGTGGCGCGACGTGTTCGCATTCGGCTTCCTCATCCTGTTCCTGGTCTTCAAGCCGACGGGCATCCTCGGCGAGCGAGTCGTAGAAAGGGTGTGAGCGAGATGGCGAAAGCGATTACGCGCCTCCCGGCGCCCAAACCGTACATCGAGCGGCCCCCTGCGATCAAGGGCGTGCTCGCCCCGCAGACCTTCATGCGGCTCGTCGCGCTCGTGCTGTTCGTCGGTGCCGCGGTGCTGCCGTTCATCACCGCGACCCCGTACGTGATCTCGATCCTCACCTCGGCGATGATCTACATCGTGCTGGCGATGGGGCTCAACGTGGTCGTCGGCTACGCGGGCCTGCTCGACCTCGGCTACATCGCCTTCATGGCGGTGGGCGCCTACACGAGCGGCATCCTCACGACGCAGTTCGGGCTCTCCATGCTCGAGACGCTGCCGTTCGTGATCATCGCCTGCATCATCGCCGGCGTCATCATCGGCGGGCCCACGCTGCGACTGCGCAGCGACTACCTCGCGATCGTGACGCTCGGCTTCGGCGAGATCATCCGCATCACCGCGAACAACCTCAAGGTCACGGGCGGTCCCTCGGGCATCCACGGCATTCCGACCTGGTCGTTCTTCGGCTGGTCGTTCGCCGACGGCCTCGACATCGCCGGCATCCACTTCGGGCCGAAGATCCTCTTCTACTACTTCGTGCTGTTCGTCGGCATCGGCCTCGCGGTCGTCGCCGTCTCGCGGCTCGGCAGGGGCAAGATGGGTCGCGCGTGGAAGTCGGTTCGAGACGACGAGGACGTGAGCGAGGCGATGGGCATCAACGGCTACGCCACGAAGCTCATGGCCTACATCATCGGCGCCATCTGGGGCGGCTTCGCCGGCACCCTCATGGCCGGCCATCTGTCGGCGATCTCTCCGAACAGCTTCGAGTTCCTGTACTCGGCACTCGTGCTGATGGCGGTCGTGCTCGGAGGCATGGGATCCACGCCGGGGGTCATCATCGGCGCGCTCTTCGTGTCGCTCGCGCCGGAGCTGCTGCGCGAGTTCAGCGAATGGCGGTTCCTGCTGTTCGGCGTGCTGCTGGTGGTCGCGATGATCTTCCGACCGAAGGGCATCTGGCCGGCGAACGCCGTGCTGCCGTTCCTGAAGAAGCGCGAGATCCCGCAGGTGCCGCCCACCGAGGCGGTCGGCGTCGTCGGCATCGACGAGGATGAGGAGGAGAAGCGATGAGCGAGGCACTCACCGCCGAGGCGGATTCGGGCGCGGCAGTGGTCGCCCCCGTCGTCGGACGCACGGGCCGCACGCTGCTCGAGGTCAAGGATCTGGCCGTCTCGTTCGGCGGCATCAAGGCCGTCGACGGGCTCTCGTTCTCGGTGCACGAGGGCGAGATCGTCTCGGTCATCGGCCCGAACGGCGCAGGCAAGACGAGTGCGTTCAACTGCATCTCGGGCTTCTACCGGCCGAATCAGGGCTCCGTCGTCTTCGACGGCGAGCCGATCACCCGCAAGAAGCCCTCGTACATCACGAAGAAGGGCATGGCGCGAACCTTCCAGAACGTGCGCCTCTTCAAAGAGATGTCGGTGCTCGAGAACGTGAAGACCGGCATGCACGCGACTCTCGGGCAGAACGTCTTCGACGCGATGCTGCATACGCCGCGCTACAAGCGCAGCGAGGCGCAGTGCACCGAGGATGCGCGGGGCTGGCTCGACTTCGTGGGCTTCCGGGCCGACGACGAGCTGCTCGTCACGCAGCTGCCCTACGGCGAGCAGCGCCGTGTCGAGATCGCACGCGCGCTCGCGACGCAGCCCAAGCTGCTGCTGCTCGACGAGCCCGGCGCCGGCCTCAACCACAATGAGAAGAACGAGCTGATGGGGCTGATCCGTAGGATCCGCGATCTCGGCGTCGGCATCGTGCTGATCGAGCACGACATGGGCCTCGTGATGCAGATCTCGGAGCGCATCGTGGTGCTGAACTACGGCAAGGAGATCGCCGACGGCACGCCGGGTCAGATCAAGCAGGATCCCGCGGTGATCGCGGCCTACCTCGGGGAGGGCGACGAATGAGCAAGCTGGTTCTCGACAACGTCGAGCTCTACTACAACCGCGTGCACGCGCTGCGGAACCTCACCCTCGAGGTCAACGAGGGCGAGATCGTGTCGCTGCTCGGCAACAACGGTGCCGGCAAGACGTCGACCCTGTCGATGATCTCGGGGCTCGTGCGGCCGAAGAGCGGCACCGTGAAGTGGGGCGACAAGGATCTCGCGAAGCTGCAGCCGTGGGACATGGTGCAGGCGGGTCTACTGCACATCCCCGAGGGCCGACGCATCTTCTCGACCATGACCGTGCACGAGAATCTGCTGCTCGGCGGGTATCTCGTCAAGGATCAGAAGCTCGTGAACGAGCGCGCGGACTACGCCTACGAGCTGATGCCGCGCCTGCTCGAGCGGCGCA
>JBEBTD010000124.1:0-6815 GCA_040393965.1 Leucobacter soli
GCAGTTCTACGACCTGCGCGCCGTAGACAAGTCCCGCGCCGAAGCCGATCTGCAGGGCGAGCCCGCCCGAAAGCTCCGGGTGCTCCTCGAGCAGCGCGTGCATCGCGAGAGGGATGGAGGCCGCGGAGGTGTTGCCCTGCATCTCGATGTCGCGGGCGATGACGACCGAGTCGGGCAGCTTCAGCTGCTTCGCGAACTCGTCGATGATGCGCATGTTGGCCTGGTGCGGGATGAATGCCGCGAGATCGGCGGCCTCGATGCCCGATGCCTCCAGCGTCTCTCGCGCGACCTTCGCCATCTGCCAGACGGCCCAGCGGAAGACGGTCTGGCCGTCCTGGCGGAGCGTGGGCCAGGGCACTTCGGTGGGGTTCGCCCGATACTCCTCGAACGTCGAGGTCATGCGGATGGTGTCCCACTTCTCGCCGTCGCTGCCCCAGACGGTCGGGCCGATACCCGTGTGGTCGGAAGGCCCGACGACGACCGCGCCGGCGCCGTCGCCCAGGAGGAACGAGATGCTGCGGTCGGTCGGGTCGATGACATCCGAGAGCTTCTCCGCGCCGATCACGAGCACGTTCCTGCAGACGCCGGCGCGCACGAGCGCATCGGCCTGGCCCACCCCGTAGGTGTAGCCCGCGCACGCGGCGGAGATGTCGAATGCCGCGGCCGGCGTGAGCCCCAGGCGATGGGCGGCGAGTGACGCCATCGAGGGCGTGACGGCCACGTTCGAGATCGTGCTGATGATGACGCCGTCGATATCGGCGCGGTCGAGCCCGCTGCGCTCGATGGCCTGCTCGCCCGCGGCGACCGCGAGATCGACCGCGAGCACCTCGGCGCTGGCTCGACGCCGCTGCACGATGCCCGTGCGCTGACGGATCCACTCGTCGGAGGAATCGATGGGGCCGATGATGTCGTCGTTCGGCACATCCAGATCGCCGCGCGCCGCGCCGATCGAGAGAATGCGGGTGTGTGCCGGGCCGGTGGGCTGAACCAGCGATGCCATGCTTGCTCCTTCTGCTTTCGTCTGCTTAGGCGCGCGCGCCGTCGATGAGTTCGACCGCGGCCTCGAGATCCGCCGGGGTCTTCACGGCGACCGTCGGCACGCCCTTCAGGGCGCGCTTCGCAATGCCGGTGAGGGCACCCGCGGGGGTCAGCTCGATGAGGCCGGTGACGCCCGCCGTCTCGAAGCCCTGCATGCAGGCGTCCCAGCGCACGGGGCTCGCGATCTGCGAAACGAGCAGCTGAGCGAAACGCGCGCCGCTCTCGACGATCGAGCCATCGGCGTTCGTCCACAGCGCTCGCACCGGATCGGCAACCGTCACGGCGGCCGCGGCCTCGCCGAGCACCTCGACCGCGCTGCGCATGTACTCCGTGTGGAAGGCGCCTGCCACCTGCAGCGGGATCACGCGCGCGCCGCGAGGCGCGGCCTCGGCGAGTGCGGCCAGAGCCGGCAGCGCGCCCGCGGCGACGATCTGCCCTCCGCCGTTGCGGTTGGCGGGGGTGAGCCCGTGCTGCTCGATAGCGGCGAGCACATCCGCCTCGACCCCGCCTACGACGGCGCTCATGCCCGTCGCCTCACGGGTCGCCGCCTCGGCCATGGCGCGGCCGCGGATGCCCACGAGCTGCAGGGCGTCGCCCTCGCTCAGCACGCCCGCAGCTGAGGCGGCCGCGAACTCGCCGACCGAGTGACCCGCCACGCCGACGCCGGCGAGCGACACGCGCTCGCCTAGCGCTCGCCAGGCCAGCAGACTCGCCGCAACGATGAGCGGCTGAGCGATCTGCGTGTCGCGGATGGTGTCGGCGTCGCTCGTCGTGCCGTGCGCGACCAGGTCGACCCCCGACCTCTCGGAGGCCTCGGCGAGGAAGCGCTCGGCTGAGGCGTTTTGCAACCATTCGGTCAGAAAGCCCGGCGTCTGTGAGCCCTGGCCAGGGCAGGCGATGATAATCACGTCTTACAGTCTCCCAGATCGTTGTTCGTCAGTCTGCATATAGTAAACGAGAGAAACGACGAATCGTTGTCGCCACTCTCTAAGGCCGGGTCGGTTCGAAGACGCCGCTTTGCGGATTCCTGCGGGTCGTGTCGATTCTTGTGAGAATCAACACGGCTCACTTCGAAGACGCCGCTTTGCGGCGTCCATTCTGCGCGATGGAGCCGACGATGAGTGCGGACTGCACGATGAGAGCTTCGCGAGCGCCAGTCGGATTCCAGCCGATCACCTCGCCTACCTTCTTCAACCGGTAGCGCACCGTGTTCGGATGCACGAAGAGCTCGCGCGCGGTCGCCTCGAGCGAGCGGCCGTTGTCGAGGTAGCACCAAATCGTCTCGAGCAGCTCGCCCGATTGAGCGGTGAGCGGCTCGTAGATCTGCTCGATCAGGCTGCGCCGGGCGAGTCCGTCGCCCGCGAGCGCGCGTTCAGGCAGCAGGTCATCGGCCGCGACGGGGCGGGTGGTTCCCCTCCACGAGCGGGCCACGGCGATGCCCGCGAGGGCGGCGCGCGCGCTGCGCGACGCCTCGACGAGGTTGTCGACGGTGGGGCCGAGAACGAGCGGGCCCGAGGCGAAGTGATCGGTGAGTCGCTTCGCGATCTCGAGGAAGGGCAGCGGTTCCGCGGGGGAGTTCTGGGTCTCCTTCTGCTCCGCCTGCATCCGCCCCAGCACCAGCACGAGACGATTGCCCTGCAGCCCGACCAGCACATCGGCGCCGGAATGCCTGGCCGTGCGCCGGATCTGATCGACGTCGACCGCGCGATCGCTCGTGCCGACGAGCACCGCCGCCTCGCCACGGCCGTTCCAGCCGAGGGCGGCGATGCGGCTCGGCAGCTCGTCGTCGCTCTCACCGGTGAGGATCGAGTCGACGACGAGCGCCTCGAGACGCGCGTCCCAGAGCCCGCGGGCCTCGGCGGCACGCGCGTACACGTCCGCCGCCGCGAAGGCCACGTCGCGCGAGTAGTGCAGCACCGCCTCGCGCAGCGCCTCGCTCCGCGGTGCGACGCGATCCTCGACCACGGTCACGACCACGCGGATCAGCTGGAGGGTTTCCTGCAGGCTGATGCTGCGCAGCAGCTCGCGAGGGGCCGAGCTGAACACGTCGCTCGCGATCCACGGCGTCGTGCTCGGATCCTCGTACCACTGGATGAATGAACTGATGCCGTTCTGCGCGACCAGCCCGACCGCGCTGCGACGACCGGGAGGCATCTCGCTGTACCACGGCAGCGTCTCCTCGAGACGCGTGATGGTGCTCGTGGCGAGTTCCCCCGCGATCGTGCGCAGCCAGGAGAGTTCGCGCTCTTTGCTCTCTTCCATCCGTGTTCCGTCGTGCCCGGCCGGGCGGCTCAGGCCTCTCCGCCGGCCCCGCCGGTGGTGCCGGCGTTGACGTCGAGCAGACGGTACTTCTCGGCGGCCTGGCGGGCCACCGAGGCGTCGATCTTGCCCTGGGCTGCGAGACGCTGCAGCACCCGCACCACCACCGACTCGCGGTCGATCGCGAAGTAACGTCGAGCGGCGGCTCGGGTGTCGCTGAAACCGAAGCCGTCGGCACCGAGCACGCTGTAGTCGCCCGGTACGAACTGGCGGATCTGGTCGGGCACATCGGTCGCCCAGTCGCTGACCGCGACCACGGGCCCCTCGGCGCCCTCGAGCTTCCGAGTGAGATAGGGCACCTTCGGCTCGTCCTCGGGGTGCAGGAAGTTGTGGCGCTCGGCCGCGAGGCCGTCGCGGCGCAGTTCGCTCCACGAGGTGACGCTCCACACATCGGCGGACACGCCCCACTCCTCGGCCAGCACCTGCTGCGCCTCGATGGCCCACGGCACGGCGACGCCGGAGGCGAAGATCTGCGCAGGCACGCCGCTGCCCGACGAGGCGCTCACGCGGTGGATGCCTCGCACGATGCCGTCGACGTCGGTGCCCTCGGGCTCGGCCGGGTGGATGATCGGCTCGTTGTAGACCGTGAGGTAGTACATGACGTTCGGATCGGGATGCGAGCCTCCGTACATGCGCTCGATGCCGCTGCGCACGATGTGCCCGACCTCGTAGCCGTAGGCGGGATCGTACGAGACCACTGCGGGGTTCGTGCTCGAGAGCACGTGCGAGTGGCCGTCGGCGTGCTGCAGGCCCTCGCCGGTCAGCGTGGTACGGCCGGCGGTCGCGCCGATGATGAAGCCTCGCGCCATCTGGTCGCCGGCGGCCCAGAAGGCGTCGCCCGTGCGCTGGAAGCCGAACATCGAGTAGAAGATGTAAATCGGCACGAGCGGTTCGCCCTGCGTGGAGTAGGAGGTGCCGACCGCGGTGAACGCCGCCGCCGCACCGGCCTCGTTGATGCCGACGTGGAGCAGCACGCCCTGCGGGCTCTCCTTGTAGGCGAGCAGCAGCTCGCGGTCGACCGAGGTGTAGTTCTGGCCGTGCGGGTTGTAGATCTTCGAGGTAGGGAAGTAGCTGTCCATACCGAAGGTACGGGCCTCATCGGGGATGATCGGCACGATGCGGGCGCCGAAGCCCTGATCGCGCATGAGATCCTTCAGCAGGCGGACGAAGACCATGGTGGTCGCGGCCTCCTGATTGCCGCTGCCCTTCGCCGCGATCGCGTACTTCTTCGGCTCGGGCAGCGCCAGCTCGGCGTGCTCGGTGCGCCGCTCGGGCAGATAGCCGCCGAGAGCCTGGCGGCGCTCGTGCATGTACTTGATCGCGGGATCGTTCTCGCCCGGGTGGTAGTAGGGCGGCCGGTAGGGATCGGCCTCGAGCTGCGCGTCGCTGATCGGGATGCGCATGATGTCGCGGAAGCGCTTCAGGTCGTCGAGCGTCATCTTCTTCATCTGATGCGTGGCGTTGCGGCCCTCGAAGTGGGGGCCGAGCCCGTAGCCCTTGACCGTCTTCGCGAGGATCACGGTCGGGCGACCCTTGTGCTCGGTGGCGGCCTTGTAGGCCGCGTAGACCTTGCGATAGTCGTGGCCGCCGCGGCGCAGCTGCCAGATCTGCTCGTCGGTGTAGCCTTCCACGAGGCGCAGGGCGCGCTCGTCCTTGCCGAAGAAGTGCTCGCGCACGAAGGCGCCGTTCTCGGCCTTGTAGGTCTGGTAGTCGCCGTCGGGCGTGGTGTTCATGACGTTCAGCAGTGCGCCCTCGCTGTCGCGATGCAGGAGGTCGTCCCACTCGCGGCCCCAGATGACCTTGATGACGTTCCAGCCGGCGCCGCGGAAGAAGCTCTCGAGCTCCTGGATGATCTTGCCGTTGCCGCGGACCGGGCCGTCGAGGCGCTGGAGGTTGCAGTTGATGACGAAGGTCAGGTTGTCGAGGCCCTCGTTCGCGGCGACCTGCAGCTGGCCGCGGCTCTCGACCTCGTCCATCTCGCCGTCGCCGAGGAAGGCCCAGACGTGCTGGTCGCTGCAGTCCTTGATGCCGCGGTTGGTCAGGTACTTGTTGAGCTGCGCCTGATAGATCGCGTTGATGGGGCCGAGGCCCATCGAGACGGTGGGGAACTGCCAGAAATCGGGCAGCAGTCGGGGGTGCGGGTAGCTGGGCAGGCCGCCGCCGGCGTGGGAGTGCTCCTGACGGAAGCCGTCGAGCTGATCCTCGCCCAGGCGGCCCTCGAGGAAGGCGCGGGCGTAGATGCCGGGGGAGGCGTGGCCCTGGATGAAGATCTGGTCGCCGCCGCTCGGATGATCCTGGCCGCGGAAGAAGTGGTTGAAGCCGACCTCGTAGAGCGAAGCGGCCGAGGCGTAGGTCGAGATGTGCCCGCCGACGCCGATGCCGGGGCGCTGCGCGCGGTGCACGGTGACCGCCGCGTTCCAGCGGATCCAGCGGCGGTAGCTGCGCTCGAGCTCTTCGTTGCCCGGGAATGCGGGCTCGTCGTCCGAGGCGATCGTGTTCACGTAGTCGGTCGTGGGCACCTGGGGAACGTTCAGGCGGCGCTGGCGGCTTCGCGCCAGCAGGCTCGTCATGATCTCGCGCCCGCGGGCCGCCCCGCGCTCGTCGACGACGGCGTCGAGGGACTCGACCCACTCGGCGGTCTCTGCCGGATCGATGTCGTCGCTCTCCGGCGCGTACGGATCCTCGGTGTTCACAGCCACGGTACTTGCTCCTTCACGGGTGCCGCGCGCGCCTCGGATCTGGCCGCGCGAACGAGACCCCTCCGGTGGGAGGGATCCCTCCCAGACTATCGAATATGTACGACACGCACGTGCATATCGGGTCGGCCGCTGTCGGCACTATCCAAAGCTTCGGCGAAGGGATAGGAGTCCTAGACTGGAGATCCCGACTTCGACAGGAGCTCATCATGGTTGTACAGGCCGGCGAGATCGCCCCCGACTTCACCCTCTCGGATCAGCGAGGCGAGGAGCTCACGCTCTCCGAACTCGTCGCGGAGGGCCCGGTCGCGCTCGTGTTCTTCCCGCTCGCGTTCTCGGGCATCTGCACAGGCGAGTTGTGCGAGCTGCGCGACAACCTCCGGGTCTTCGAAGACGCGAAGGTGAGGGTGGTCGGCATCTCGGTGGATTCGGTGCACGCGCTGCGGGTGTGGGCCGAGCAGGAGGGTTACGACTTCTCGATCGTCTCCGACTTCTGGCCGCACGGTGCGGTAGCGCGCGAGTACGGCGCGTTCGTGGAGGAGCGCGGGATCGCGACGCGCGCGACGGTGCTGATCGGCGACGGGCGCACCGTGCTGGCCTCCTTCGAGACCTCGCCGGGTGAGGCGCGCGACTTCTCTGCGTACCGTGAGGCGCTCGCGGCGCTGTAGGCGCTAAGCTTGTGAGGTCGTCCGCCGCGAGGCGGCGATCTCGGGGCCTTTAGCTCAGCTGGTAGAGCGCCACGTTTACACCGTGGATGTCGTC
>JBEBTD010000125.1:0-6807 GCA_040393965.1 Leucobacter soli
TGATGATGCGGAAGGTCTGGGCGTTGCCCTCGAAGCCCTCGGCGAGGCCGAGCCGCCGACGGGCCACACGATCCAGCACCCGCTCCCCGAGGTGCCCGAACGGGGGATGGCCGAGGTCGTGCGCGTGCGCCGCGGCCTGCGCGACGATGCTGTCGCAGCCGCCGAGGCGCGCCAGCACAGCTCCGGTAGGGTCGTCGTCGCGCGCCTCGCCGCGGAGAAAGGCCTCATGGGCCGCGACCCGGCCGGCCAGGTTCGTCGCGATGACGCGGGCCACCGCACTCACCTTGAGCGAGTGGGTGAGCCGGTTGTGCATCACGGGCCCGACGCCGGTCTGCGGAACCACCTGGGTGACGGCGGAGAGCCGCGCGAAGTAGGGGGAGAAGCGGAGGCGCTCGAGGTCGATCCGGAACTCCCGCGCAGCCGGGCCCATCGCCGGGCCATCCGCGTGATCCGCGGGCCGATGCTGCGATCGCTCGAGTTCGACGTGCTCGCGCAAGACCCTGGGGTCGCGCGCCTCGGGGCCGGCATCGATCGACTCGCTCATGCCGCTATTCAAGCACGGGAGCATCGGCGCGGCGGGCAGGCGGCGGGCCCCGCGTCCCGCGCCGGCGCACTCGGCTATCCCCCAGCCGCCTGAGTAGGGTGGAGGCATGGGGCAGTCGGCGGAGCAGTCTCGAGCGCAGCTGGAGCTGGGCCTTCGGCGCGGCTTCGAGTTCCCGTTCGTAGCGCAGGGCGCCCTGGCCGTCGATCGCGAGGCGCGGCATTCCGCCGTGCTCATCCTCTTCGGCGCCCTCGACACTGTTCCGGCGACGGCGTCCGGCGAGGCCACCGAGCTCGCCGGCCCCGTGGCGCCCGAACTCGACGTGCTGCTGACCCGCCGTTCGAGCGGTTTGCGCAACCACGCCGGGCAGATCGCGTTCCCGGGCGGAGGCGTCGAGCCCGGCGACGCCGACCGTGCGGCCACCGCGCTGCGCGAGGCGCACGAGGAGACGGGGCTCGACCCGAGCGGCGTCGACGTGCTGGGCTGCATGCCCGAGGCCCATATCCCCGTCAGCAACTACCTGGTCACGCCGGTGCTGGGCTGGTGGCGCCTGCCGAGCGAGGTCGCGGCGGATCGCAGCGAATCCGTGGAGGTGTTCCGGGTGCCGGTCGCGGAGCTCGTCGATCCCGAGGCGAGAGGCACTTCCCTGCTGCGGTACGAGGGGCGGCGCTACCACGGCCCGGCGTTCCGGCTGGGGCCGCAGTTCGGCGGGCACATCGTCTGGGGGTTCACCGCGATGCTGCTCGCGGGCATCTTCGACACGGTCGGCTGGTCTCGGCCCTGGGATCGCGAACGCGTCTTCGAGGTTGCGCGCTGAGCCGCATCCGCTCGGCTGGCGCACCGCAGCAGGTAGTCACTTCCGGGGCGCACCATTAGGGTGGCACCATGAGCGAGCAGCAGGGCGGGACGCCGCAGGGCAACAAGACGAAGGCCGGCAACATTCCGGCGCTCGAGCGCGCGAGCGGCCGATCCTGGGCCTCCTGGCTCGAGGTCTTCGAGGCGGCAGGCGCGGCGAAGCTCGGTCACGCAGAGATCGCGAAGGCCGCGCTCGAGGCCATGCCCGCGGAACTGCAGAACGCGGAGTGGTGGGCGCAGGGCGCGGCCATCGCCTTCGAGCAGCACGCCGGGCTCCGCGTGCCGGGGCAGTCGTCGACGGGCGACTTCCGTGTGAGCGCGAGCCGCACGGCGCCGCTGGATCGCGACGAGGCGATCGCTCGGTGGGTCGCCCGCTTCGGCGAGCAGGCGCACCGCGGGCACGGGGTCTCGTCGGTTCGGCAATCCCGCACCGAGCAGCGCACCTTCTGGCGGGCTTCGCTCGAGGGGGCGGGCAAGATCGAGGTCGCCGCGTCGGCGAAGGGCGAGGATCGCGCGCTGGTCGCGATCCAGCACACCGGTCTGGGCGATGGGGGCGAGATCGAGACCTGGCGGGCCCATTGGAAGGCGTGCCTCGGCGAACTCTGATCCTCGCCCGCCCGCCAGGCCCCCTTCCCCCTCCGCCCCACCGCGCCCGTCCCCACAGCCGAGATCACACGATCCCGCCGAGATCACACGAAAATCCGGCACCAGATCATAGGATCTCGACGCGTTCGTAGGATCTCGGCGGAGAGTGAGCGCCGGAGAGTGAGTGCGCAGTGGAGCGAAGAGTGAGTGCGCGGTGGAGCGCAGTAAAGTGAGACGCATGAGCCACATCCACGACACCGACCCCCACGCCCTCGCAGCTGAGGCCGCCCGCACGATCGCCGAGCTGAGCGGCATCGAGCGCCACGACATCGCGCTCACGCTCGGCAGCGGCTGGGGCAAGGCCGCCGAATCGATGGGCGAGACCGTCAGCGTGATCGACGCCGAGCGGGTGCCGGGCTTCCGGGCCTCGGCGGTCGTCGGGCACGGCGGCAAGCTCACCTCCATCCGCCTCGCGGACGGGCGCCACGCGCTCGTGATCGGCGCCCGCACCCACTTCTACGAGGGGCACGGCGTCGCAGCGGTCGTGCACGGCGTGCGCACCGCGGCGGCGACCGGTGCCCGCATCATGGTGCTCACGAACGGCGCGGGCGGTGTGAACCCCGCCTTCGAGCCGGGCCGCCCGGTACTCATCAGCGACCACATCAACCTGACCGCCGCGAGCCCCATCGTGGGCGCGAACTTCGTCGACCTGACCGACCTCTACTCGCAGCGCCTGCGCGACCTCGCCCGCGCGGTCGATCCGACGCTGAACGAGGGCGTGTACGTGCAGTTCACGGGTCCCCACTACGAGACGCCGGCCGAGGTGCGCTACGCGGGCATCATCGGCGGGGACATCGTGGGCATGTCGACCGCGCTCGAGGCGATCGCCGCGCGCCAGGCGGGCATGGAGGTGCTCGGCTTCTCGCTGATCACGAACCTCGCGGCGGGAATCTCCGAGACCCCGCTCAGCCACGAGGAGGTGCTCGACGCCGGGCGCGAGGCCGAGCCGAAGCTCGCCGCTCTGCTCGCCGAGCTCGTGCCGCAGCTCCCCTAGGCGATCCTCGCCCCTTCTCCGCGCACGCCCCGTCGCCCGCATCGGGAGCCGGGGCGTGCGCATGCCCGCGAGAGGCGTAGAATATATTCTCGCTTCGCCACAAGCCGAGCGCCAGTTCCACGACCTTTCAGACCGCACACCCCGCGATCCGTGCAGGCCCTCGCATCTTCTCGAAGGTTCTCCCATGTCTTCCGCCACCCCTGCCGCAGAGCAGGCCGCACCGAACGCTCCCCGCAACACCCGATCGCGCGTGATCCTCGCGAGCCTCATCGGCACCACGATCGAGTTCTACGACTTCTACGTCTACGCGACGGCGGCGGTGCTCGTCTTCCCCGTGCTCTTCTTCCCGACCGGCAACGACACGACGGCGCTCATCGCCTCCTTCGCCACCTTCGGCGCGGCGATGCTCGCCCGGCCCGTCGGCGCGATCTTCTTCGGGCACCTCGGCGACAGGCTCGGCCGCAAGACCACCCTCGTGGCCTCGCTGCTCACCATGGGCATCGCGACCTTCCTGATCGGCCTGCTGCCGACCCACGAGCACATCGGAGTGTGGGCCGCGGTGCTGCTGCTGCTCATGCGCCTCGCGCAGGGCTTCGCGATCGGCGGCGAGTGGTCGGGGGCCGCGCTCGTGGCCACCGAGAACGCCCCCGCGGGCAAGCGCGCCTGGTACGGCACGTTCCCGCAGCTCGGCGCGCCCCTCGGCTTCATCATCGCCAACATGCTGTTCTTCGTGATCAACAATGCGCTCGCCGATCCCGAGCATCCCGGTGTCGCCTCGCAGGCGTTCCTCGACTGGGGCTGGCGCGTGCCCTTCCTGTTCTCGGCCGTGATGGTGATCGTCGGCCTGTGGGTGCGCCTCAAGCTCGTCGAGTCGAAGGCCTTCGAGAGCGCGAAGCAGAGCGGCAAGGTCACGCGCATGCCGCTCGCCGTGGCGTTCAAGCACCATTGGAGGGCGCTGATCCTCGGCACCTTCGCGATGCTCGCCACCTACGTGCTCTTCTACCTCATGACCTCGTACACGCTGACCTTCGGCACCCGACCGGGTCTCGAAGCCGCACGTCTGTCCGCCGAGGCGAACGGCGCCGGCTTCGATCCGGCCGAGTACGTGCCCGGCCTCGGCTACAGCTACAACGAGTTCATCCTGATGCTCGTGTTCGGCGTCGTCTTCTTCGGCATCTTCACGCTCGTCTCGGGGCCGCTCGCGGATCGTTACGGACGTCGCCGCACCCTCATCGTCGTGACCGTGGCGATCGCGCTCTTCGGCTTCACCTTCGTTCCGCTGCTCGGCGGCGGCACCGCGGCCGTGATGTTCTTCCTGGCGCTCGGCTTCACGCTCATGGGCCTCACCTTCGGCCCGATGGGAGCGTTCCTGCCCGAGATGTTCCCGACCAATGTGCGCTACACCGGTTCGGCGGTGGCGTACAACGTGTCGTCGATCCTCGGCGCCGCGCTCGCACCCATCATCGCGGTGTGGCTGTGGGGTCTCGCGAACGGCAGTCCGGTCTACGTGGGCGTCTACCTGACGGGGGCCGCGGTGCTGACGCTGATCTCGCTCATCCTGACGCCCGAGACCAAGCACGTCGACATCGAGGCGTAGCCGCCTCTCGGCGCCGGCATGTGAGGGCCGGGATGCTCGTCGCGTGCGAGGATCCCGGCCCTTCCGCCATCGGCCCGCTCAGCGGGGGCAGCTGCAGCGCTCGGCGGCGGGCACGCCCTCGAGCGCGGTCTCGATGTGCTCGCCGCAACCGCTCCAGGTGGGCTTGCTGCAGCGGTCGCAGGTGACGCGTACGCACATGGTGGTTCTCCTTCGTTCGTGCCCTTCGATGGTAGCGGGGCCGGGCTCGGAGTTCAGTCGACGAGGATCGCCAGGCCGGTCGACCGCGCGGCCTGCTCGAGCGAGCCGAGGTTCACGACGTTCGGGATGCCGGCCTGCTGCATGAGCGCGACCGCCTGACCGGATCGGTTGCCCGAGCGGCAGTAGACGAGGTACTCGGCGTCGGGGTCGAGACTCGGCACGGCCGCCGCGAGCTCTCCCCCGTTGAGATCGAGCAGCCGCGCGCCGTCGAGGCGGCCCGCCGCGTACTCCTCGGGGGTGCGCACGTCGACCAGGATCGTGTCGGGGCCGACGACGATCTCGGGCTCGCTGCCGTGGTTCGGCGAGCCTCCGGGAGCGGAGGCGGGCGAGCAGGCCACGAGGCCCAGCGCGAGCGCGGCGATGCCGAAGGACAGAGCGGCGGCGCGTGCGATCTTCTCGGTGTGCATGGGGTTCCTTTCAGGAGGGTCGGAGCTTTCGAGCGTGTGATGGTTGTCTGTCGGCGGAGGCAGGAAGCCTGCCGGTCTCGGGTTCGCGCGCCCGGCAACCTGACCGCGGGATCGGGTCTCAGGGCTCGGCCGGAATGATGCAGCTGTCGCGGGGGCAGTGCTGCGGAGCCCGCCGGCCGAGAATCGACTGCAGCCTGCACCCGACGCAGATGCCGAAGGCCGTCTCGACGAAGAGCAGCGAGAGGCACAGGCCGCAGAGCGCGAGCGTCAGCCAGAGCGGTGCCTGCAGCACGCCCATGGCGGCGCACGAGACGAGCGCGAGACCGAAGCCGAGCCACCAGGCGAACGCCTTCTGCGGGGCCCCGACCCACTCCGGCCGCTGCCTCGAGACGATCAGTCGGCCGAGCACGAGGCTCGGCGACCACGCATCGCCCACGAGCACCCGGAGCAGCATGTCGATCATGAAGAGCATGCCGAAGGGCTGCAGCGGCTGCTGCGATCCGGTATGCGCCGCGAGGCCCCAGGAGATCGCCCCGCCGAGGAACAGCAGGCCGGCCGCCGCGCGCACGGCGCGCTCGTCCACGACGGGTACGGCATAGCCCGGCACGCGCCGACCGATCATGCGAGTCCGCCGATCAGCGCGGGCACCTCTTGCACGAGCACGAAGGCGCCTATGACGAGCACGAAGGTGCCGAAGCCCCGGCGCAGCGCGTTCTCGGGAATGCGTCCCGCGAGCCGCACCCCGATGAACGAACCGGCGATGGCGAAGGCGGTGAAGGCGAGCACGGGCGCCCAGTCGAGCTGCACCGAGAAGAGGTAGCCGCCGAGGCCGGCGAACGACTTCATGACGATCACGAGCAGCGAGGTGCCGACCGCGACGGCCATGGGCAGACCCCCGAGCAGATTGAGCACAGGCACGATCAGGAAGCCTCCGCCGGCGCCGACGAGTCCGGTCGCGAGCCCGACGAGGAGGCCGTCGAGCACGATCCTCGCGAGAGGCAGCCTCTCGCGCTGCTCGCCGGCGCCCCCGGACGCCCCCGACGGCTTCCGCCCGCGGATCATCGCGGTCGCCGTCGCGATCATCATGCCCGCGAAGAGCACCATGAGCACCGCGCCCGGGATGAGGCCCCCGAGGAGACCGCCGGCGAAGGCGCCGGCCATGCCCGCCGCGCCGAAGAGGAGGCCCGTGCCCCAGCGCACCCGGCCCGCCCTCGCATGGCCGATCGCGCTTACGGCGCTCGTCGCGCCGACGATGAAGAGCGAGGCGGCGATCGCCTCGCGCGGCGGCATGCCGAGCACGTAGCTCAGGATCGGCACCGTGAGGATCGACCCTCCCCCGCCCAGCAGGCCGAGGGAGAGGCCGACCACCGCCGCGAGCGGCAGTGCGACGAGGATCGCGGGCTCCATGTCGGACGGGTCAGGCGACGGGCGATGCGACGGGCTCGTTGCCGGTTACTGCGAGCCAGCCGAGGTAGCTGCCGTCGAGCTCGGCGACGTCGTAGCCCTCGCG
>JBEBTD010000126.1:0-6763 GCA_040393965.1 Leucobacter soli
CGCATTCACATGCAGCGCGAATTCGGGGCGGCCGATCCTCGTCCCTGAATCGGCTCGCCGGGCCGAGTGCCTCTGCGGCCGTCGGTGAGGCGGGCTCGGCTACTGCGCCGCGACGCGCTCCTCATCGGCCTTGCGCGCCACGTCGATGCGCTGCTGCTGCTCGGGCGTGCGTTCGAGCGCCGGCACGACAGTGTGCTGGTCGGTCACGATGACCACGTCATGATCGACGTGGTCGGCCATCGCGTGCACGGTGTCGATGAAGTCGCGGCGGCGGATCGCGTCGAGCACGCGGGCGTGATCGCGCTCCATCTCGCTCGCCGTCGCTACGTTCGCGAGCCGGCCTCGGTGAGCGGGCGTGCGCAACTGGTCGTTCGTTCCCGCGTAGAGCGCGGCGAGCAGCCGGTTCTTCGCGGCGTCGAAGATGAGGCGATGGAAACGGCTGTCGAAGGCCGAGGCCTCGCTCCCGGTCATGAGCACGGGGCAGCGGGTGCAGCCCTTCTCTTCGATCGCGGCCTGCTCCAGTGCCGCCAGATCTTCGTCGGTGCGGTGCAGCGATGCCTGCTGCGCCGCCTCGATCTCGAGGGCGCGGCGGTAGCTCAGGATCTCCTCGAGCGTGAAGTCGTTGAGGAACTCGTTGAGCAGCGTGCTCGTCGGCGCGGCCGAGCGCACGAAGGTGCCGCGGCCCGGCAGGGTTTCGAGCATGCCGATGGAGGCGAGCGAGCGCACAGCCTCGCGCACCGTGCTGCGCCCCACGCCGATCTGCTCGGCCAGCTCGGGCTCGATGGGGATGCGGCTGCCGACCGGCCACGCGCCGGTCGTGATGTGGCGGCGCAGGTAGGCCAGCGTGGATCGAGCTCGCTCGGAGCCTGTCGTCGCTCGTGTCGCCACGCGTCACCTCCAGAGTACGAAGCCGCGCGCCACAGCGCGGATGTCAAACCAGTATATCGAGCGAGGATCGCGCGCTCCCCGCCGGCGGAATGCTGCGGGCGGCGCCCGCCCGTATGCGGCGGGTCGAGCCCGCCGAACCGCATTGCGCCGAGCCTGTCGAAATGTCGGCGGGAGGCCGTAGGCTGATCTCGACAGACCCGGAATGAGCAGAGAAGAGGCGCGCGATGGCGAGTGCGGACCGCGGCAGCATCGACCCCTATGCGGGCATGCGGCAGGTGCCGAGTTTCGAGTTGACGAGTGCGGACATCCGAGAGGGCGAACCGTTGCCGGCCTCGGTCTACGACGGGCCGTCGGGCGGGAGGAACCGCTCGCCGCAGCTCAGCTGGTCGGGCGCGCCGGAGGGCACGCGCAGCTATGCCGTCACCTGCTTCGACCCCGATGCCCCGACCGGCTCCGGCTTCTGGCACTGGGCGGTCGCGAACATCCCCGCCGAGGTGTCCTCGCTCGAGGCCGGCGCCGGCGATCCGGCCGCCGGGCTGCTCCCCGAAGGCGCGATCACGATGCCGAACGAGCTGCGCGCCTCCGAGTTCATCGGCGCCGGCCCGCCCGAGGGCACCGGCGTGCACCACTACTGGTTCGTCGTGCACGCGCTCGACGTCCCGCGCATCGACGTCGATCCGCAGGCCACCCCCGCGGTGCTCGGCTTCCTCATGCGCGACGCGGTGCTCGCGCGCGCGATCCTCGTCGCTCCCGGCGAGTTCGGGGGCGCCGCATGAGCCCGATCCGTCAGCGCGCCGTCGTCGAGCGCATGCCCGCCTACATCCAGGGCAAGTCGATCCCCGACGCGGTCAAGCTCTCGTCGAACGAGAACCCGTACCCGCCGCTCGACTCGGTGCGCGAAGCCGTCGCCCAGCAGCTCGACGGCTTCCACCTCTACCCCGACATGGGCGCCGCCGCGGTGCGGCAGCGCATCGCCGACCACCTCGGCGTGCGCGCAGAGCAGATCGCGGTCGGCGCCGGCTCGGTCGAGGTGGCCCAGCAGCTCATCAACGCCTCCGCCGATGAAGGCGACGAGGTGATCTTCGCCTGGCGTTCGTTCGAGGCCTACCCGATCATGGTGCAGGTTGCCGGGGCGACCCCCGTCCCGGTGCCGCTGACCGTGGACGAGCGGCACGACTTCGAGGCGATGGCGGCGGCGATCACGCCGCGCACTCGGCTGATCTTCGTCTGCACGCCGAACAACCCGACGGGCGCGACCGTGCGCGCCGGCGAGCTCGAGCGCTTCCTGCAGGCCGTGCCGAACGACGTGCTGGTCGTCATCGACGAGGCGTACGTGCACTTCAACGACGACCCCGAGACCGCCGAGGGGCTCGACTTCTTCCGGCGTCACGACAACGTCGCGGTGCTGCACACCTTCTCGAAGGCCTACGGGCTCGCCGGTCTGCGCATCGGCTACGCGGTCGCCCATGAGCAGGTCGCCGAGAACCTGCGCCGGGTGGCCGTGCCCTTCGGCGTGAGCAACCTGGCCCAGGTCGCGGCGATCGCCTCGCTCGACGCGGAGTCCGAGCTGCAGCAGCGGGTCGATCTGATCGTCGCTGAACGAGGGCGCATGATCGCCGCGCTGCGCGAGGCCGGCTGGCGGGCGCTCGACTCCTTCGGCAACTTCGTCTGGCTGCGCACCGGCGAGCGCACGCCCGAAGTCGATGCCGCACTGCGCGAGGGCGGCGTGGTCGCCCGCGCCTACGGTCTCGACGGGATCCGCGTCACCGTCGGCGGCCCCGAGATGAACGATCGGTTCCTGCGCGCGATCGAAGGGGTCGCGCCGGTCGGCTGAGACCGCGCGCCCAGCGATCCCGAAGGCGATCCGCTCCTAGAGTTGACTCATGGGTGTGCAGCGCGATGACTGGCCCGCGGTGGCCGATGCGGCCGCGGCGCGCGTCGCGTCCTGGATGGCGACCCTCGCGGTCGAGCCGGGCGAGCTCGAGGGCCCCGACGCTCTCGCGACCGTCGGTGCGCGGGCCGATCTGATCGAGGGCTCGCGCCGAGATGACGACGGCTTCGCCTTCACGCGGCGCCTGCTCGAAGCCGTCGTGGGCGCGAGCGATCCGTTCGCCGCCGCCCTCGGACTACGGGAGGCTTCGAAAGACCTCCCGGCCTCGATGCCCGCCGTCGAGCGGCTCGCGGTTCGGGCGGGCGGTTTCGCCTCCCTCGGTCTTCCCTGGGCAGTGCTGCCCGTCGCGCGCAAGTGGCTGCGCGACCGCGTCTCGCACCTCGTGCTGAGCGCCAAGATCCCGAGCGCGGCATCCTCGGAGCACGACGCAGGCACTCCCGATGCCAAGGTGGCCGTGCTGCGGGCGGCTCTCGCAGCCGCGGGTGCGGGCGGAGGCGCCCCCCGTGCGCTGTTCGCCCTGGGCGGCGCCCCCGTGCTCGGCGACGCCGGTGCGTCAGCCGAGCTGCGCCGTCTGCGCACCCTCGCCGAACTGCCCGAGGTGAATGCGCTTGCGCTCGACGTCGCCCGTCTCGTACCCGCGGGAGGCGCGGGGGCGTGGTCGCTCGACCGTGACGCCTCGACGGGGGCCGTCCGACTGCGAGAGCTCTTCGAATGCGCGCAGCGGCACGGCACGACCATCGTGCTCGAATCGAGCGACTACCGCAGCGCTCTGCTCGCGCCCCAGCTGCTGGTCACGGCGCTCGAGCAGCCCGGACTCGAGAGGCTGCGTGCCGGCATCACCCTGCCGGCCGAGCTGCCGGAGTCGCTGCAGACCGCCGAAGCGCTCGTGATGCTCTCCCGAGCACGCCTGGCCCGGGGCGCCGAGCCTCTCGAGATCGGCGTCGGCACAGCCGGCTTCTCGGGCCGCGAGCAGATCTCCTCCATTCTGACGGGCCTTCCGGTGCCGACGCTCGAGTCGCGCGGCGAGCAGGCCGCCCAGCTCTTCCGCGTGCTCGTTCCGCTGCTCGAAGCGGGCCCCGAGGTGCGCGCGGGCGTCGCGAGCGACGATCCGCACCTGCTCGCGGCGGCGACCGTGCTCGCGGAGCGCGCGGGAGGCGCATCGCGGCTCGAACTGCAGCTGCGCGCGGGAGTCGCCTCCGAGCTCGAGGCCGTCATCGCCGATCACGGCTTCGAAGTGCGAAGGCGCCTGCCGATCGTGCCGTCCAAAGAGTTCTCGGGCGCGGTCGAATACCTCATCGCACTCGCCGCGGAGACCGCCGATCCCGAGTCCGTGCTCGCGCACGCGCGCTCGCTGCTGTCAGGTGAGCCCGGCGAGCTCGAGCTGGGCGCCGACCGCCTGCGCGACGTCTTCGCGCTCGCCGCCTCCGACGCGCCCGAGAGCCGCCGAGTGCAGCACCGCGGCATCGAGTGGAGCGAGGAGGCCCGCGACACCTCCGCGTTCTACCGCGCCCCGACCGAGGCCAACCGCATCGACACCGGAGGGCTCACCGCTGCGGTGCTCGGCCTCACGCGGGCCCACACCGGAGCGATCACCCTCGAGATCGCGGGGGCGCCTCGACGGGTACCGGTCATCTCGGACACCGGCTTCGCGAACGAGCCCGACACGGATGCGAGCAGGTACGACAACCGTGCCTGGGCGCGCGGATTGCTGAATCGCGGGGCCCGGAGCGACATCGGCGTCGAGGCCGCGCGACTCGCCGAGGTGCGCGCCGAGCACCACGAGGAACTGCTCGACGAGAGCCTCCGGGCGGCGGAGGCCTGGCGCGAGACCCGCGCGAGCGAGCGAGGCACCGTCGTCGGGCGTCTCGCCCTCGGCATAGCCGCCGCTCGGGATCGCCTCATCGAGGTCTCGTGCGCCGAGTCCGGGGCACCGCTGCCCGTGATCGACGCGGAGGTGAACAGCGCGATCGACGCCGCCCGCTATCTCGGCGCGCTCGCAGGCGGGCTCGGTGCGGTGCGGGGGGCGGAGTTTCGCCCCGACCGGCTCGCGCTCGTCGTCGCCGACGCCGGCACCCCGTTGGCAGAGCGCGCCGAGGCCGTTCTCGCCGCGGTCGCTGCCGGATCCTCGGTCGTGCTCGTCGCCCACCCGAGCATCGCACGTTCCAGCGGAGTGCTCCTCGAGGAGTGGGAGGCAGCCGGTCTCCCGTCGGGGCTGGTCGTGCTCGTCATCGCGGCGGGCGACGATCCTCGTGACGCCCATGTCTCGCTCGCGACGAGGATCGCCGCCGACGCTCGAATCGACCGGGCGCTCGTGCTCGGGAACCGCTCGACCGCGAGCTTCCTCACCCGCCGACGCCCCGACCTGCGCATCGAGGGCCGATTCCGGCAGCCCGGCGTCGTCGCGATCACCCCGAGCGCCGACCCCGCGAACGCCGTGCGGGCCGTCGTCGCCTCGGCCTTCGGCGCCGAGCATCGGCACGCCGACACCGCCCGAGCCGTCGTGCTGCTCGGCGCGGCCGCTCGGTCGGGGCAGCTCCGCCGTGGCCTCGTCGACGCCGTCGCCTCGTTGCGGGTCGGCGACACCGCCCGCCCGGGGGACGAAGATCCGCTCGCCTTCGAGATCGGACCGCTGCCGGAGTCGCCGAACGAGGCCGGACTGCGCGCACTGACGCGGCTCGAGCCCGGCGAGGAATGGCTCGTCCAGCCGCAGCGCCTCGATGATGAGGGGCGGCTCTGGCGGCCCGGCGTGCGGGCCGGCGTCTCGCGCGACTCGAGCTTCTGGAAGGATGCCATCGGCGTGCCCGTGATCGGCCTCGTCGCAGCGCACTCCGTCGACGACATGATCTCGCTGTGCAACCGTCTCGGCGGCGGGGGAGTGGCCGGGCTGCACGCGAACGATCCGCAGGAGACGCTGCCCTGGCTCGAACGAGTGCGAGCTGCGAGGCTCGTGGTCGACCGGCCCACCACCGGTGCCCGTATCGAGCGGCAGCCGGGTGGCGGCTGGGGCAGCGCAGGCATGGGAGCTTCGGCGCTCGCCGGGGGGCCGCACCGCCTGCAGCCGCTCGGCTCGTGGCAGCTGCGCGAGGGCACTGCGAGCCAGACCCTGCACCTGCGCGGCCTCGCACCCGAGATCCGGGTGCTCGTCGAGAAGTCGCAGCCCTACCTCGACTACCAGAGCTTCGACCGGGTGCGCCGCGCCGTGCTGAGCGATGCGCTCGCCTGGCGCACCTCGCTCGGCAGGGTCGACGATGTGAGCGGGCTGGGCGTCGAACGCAACCTGCTGCGCCACTGGCCCGTCGCCACGCATGTGCGTCTCGCCGAGGGCTCCCCACTCGGCGACCTGGTGCGCGTGGTCGCCGCTGGGCTCGTCGCGGGGGCGCCCATGACCGTCTCGACCGGGGTCGTGCTGCCGCCCGAGGTGAGCGAGTTCCTCGCCCTCGAGGGCGTGCCGGTCTCGCTCGAACGCGACGACGACTGGCTCGAACGGCTCGCCGTGAGCGGTCCGGGCGACGGCGAATCCGCGGCTTCGCGCGTGCGCCTCATCGGCGGGGATCGCATCCGCACCGCCGAATGGCTCGGCGGCCTCGGCGACGTGTCGATATGGGCGGAACCGGTCACGATGGCCGGGCCCGTCGAACTGCTCGCCTTCGTGCGAGAGCAGGCCGTATCCATCACCGCGCACCGCCACGGGCTCGCGCTGGTGCCCGCGGGTGTCGGCGGTTGGCTCGCTGAGCTGCAGGGACGCTAGCGAGGATCGGGCGAACCCGGTCTGCGCGATCCGGCGCGCGCGGCGGCGGTTCGGAGCCGACGTTCGGGCGTGCCATGGCCCGCGGCTCGGTGCTCGGGCTATCCGATTTCCATTCGAGGCGTCTGCACGGTATCGTTGGTTGCTGGCCGTATCGTCTCGCGACACCGCGGCCAATGGCGGATTACCCGAGCGGCCAAAGGGGGCTGACTGTAAATCAGCTGGCTATGCCTACGGGG
>JBEBTD010000127.1:0-6717 GCA_040393965.1 Leucobacter soli
GGTTCGGGCGCCTTCAGCGCGGTTGAAGGCGCCCGAACCGCCCCCAAGTCGGAGCTTCCCCCCATCCGGCCCGGCCGCCAGCCCCGGCCGCCGGGGCGAGTGTGAGGGGCACCGGTACACCCCCGTTTGCGAAGAGCCCGTAAATGTCAGTGGTGACGTGTGGAATGGGTGCATGACCACCACTTTCGCCCCCTCCAGTGCGCATCTCCTCGCGCTCGATGCGGTGGTGCGCCGGGCCGAGCGGGTCGAGAGCGAGCTCAGGCGTCTCGAGGCAGACCGCCTGCAGGTGTTCGCCGATGCCTTCGACGTCGCCGCGGCCGAGAGCAGCGGCGCGCGAGGCCATTCCTCGATCCCCCGTGGTGCAAGGGCCGAACTCGCCTATCGCTCGGTGCACGCCGAGCTAGCGGCGGCCTTCCACCTGGGCGAGGCGACAGTCGAACGGCGCATGGCGCACGCCTACGCACTCACCCATCACTATCCCGATGTGCTGCAGGCGTTGCGCGAAGGGCTCATCGATGAGCAGCATACGCGGGTGATCGTCGATGCCGGCTCGATCATCGGCGACGACGACTCCTTCGAGACCTCCATGCGCCGCTACGCCTATGAGAGCGCCGTGCTGCCGCTCGCTTGCGAGGAATCGCCGAATCGACTGCGAGCGATCGCCCGGCAACTCGCCGAGCAGCATGCCGAGAACTCGCTCGACGAGCGACACGAAGACGCCCGTGTCCGCAGAAGGGTGTTCCTGGTCGATCGCGAAGACGGCATGAGCGACCTCATCGCGCATCTGCCCGCGATCGAGGCGCACGCCGCATACGACCGGCTCAGCCGCGCTGCCCGCGAAGCGCAGCTGTCCGAGGCCTCACCCGTCCGCACCGATCCCTCCGATCTTTCCGCTTGCGAGCCGCCCCGCAGCCTCGACGAGATCCGGGCCGATCTCTGCTCCCGCCTGCTCCTCGACGCTCAACTCCCTGCCCGAGAGCTCGGGCAGAGCGAGACCGTCGACTCCTTGAAGGCGATCCGCGCGCATGTGCAGCTGATCGTGAGCGATCAGGCGATCTTCGCAGCCATCATGGCCGAGCCCGCGGAGCTTGATCCCACCGAGGTTCGTCCCACACCGGCCGACCTTGCAGGCCTCGGCCCCGTCGATACGCGCTCCGCACGCAGGCTCGCGGCTCAGGCCGGTCACTGGGAGCTGATCCGGCAGGATCCGCAATCCGGGGTCGTGCTCTCGGTCGAGCGCTACCGCCCCAGTGAGTCCATGCGACGTCTGCTTCGCGCGCGCGACCTGCACTGCCGCTTCCCGGGATGCGGGGCTCGGCTCGCGCGCTGCGATATTGACCACACGATCGACGCCGCAAAGGGCGGCCCGGCCTCAACGAACAACCTTGCACACCTCTGCCGCCGGCATCACACGCTCAAGCACCACGGCGGGTGGCGGGTCTCCCAGCAACCGAACGGTGTGCTCGAGTGGCGGGCTCCGACCGGCCGAGTGCACCGGGAACGGCCGCCGAGCCGAGTCAGATTCACCGCCGTGCCGAGCAGCATTCGTCCGAGGGAATTACCGGAGGAATCTGAGGAACCGAAGTTCTAGCTGGTTCTATAGCCGGCCCTGTCCGGCGCTAGCAGGCCCCATCACGCCCTAGTCGACCGTGCCCGTCCATATCCAGGGCTCGCGGGGCAGCGCGGCCGGGTCGAAGCGGTCGAGCAGCCCCGGCAGGGTCACCCGCTCCCCCGCTTCGGCGAGGCCGAGCGACTCCGCGAGCATGCCGACCACCTGCTCCGCCACGATGCCATGCGCGGCGAGATCCTCGAGAGTCACGGCACCGTCCCGCTTCGCCAGTCGGGCGCCGCCCGGGCCGAGCACGAGCGGTACATGCGCATACTCGGGCGTCGGCAGGCCGAGCAGTCGCTGCAAGAGCATCTGCCTCGGCGTCGAAGAGGCCAGGTCATCGCCCCGTACGACCTGGTCGACACCCATATCCGCGTCGTCGACGACGACCGCCAGGTTGTAGGCGATCGCCCCGTCCCCACGGCGCAGTACGAAATCGTCGATGCCGCCCAGCACCTCCCCGAGCAGCCGATCCTCGAAGCGGCCCTCGTGCATCCCCTCCGGCGCGCGCAGACGCAGGGCGGGCGCCCTCGGCGCGATCGCCGCCCTGGCTCGGGCCCGCTCCTCGTCACTGCGATCCCGACAGGTTCCGGGGTATGCGCCGGGCGGCGCGTGCGGGGCGCTCGGCGCCTCCAGAATCTCCCGCCGGGTGCACGTGCACTCGTACACCAGACCGCGCGCTGCGAACGCGGCGATCGCCGCTTCGTGCGTCTCGCGCCGCACCGTCTGATAGACGGGCTCGCCGTCCCAGTCCACCCCGATCGCCGCGAGCTCCGCGAGCTGCTCTCCCGCTGCTCCGGCGTCGCGACCGCGGTCCACGTCCTCGATGCGCATCAGGAAGCGCCGTCCCGTGCTGCGAGCGAACAGCCAGGCAACCATTGCGGTGCGCAGGTTGCCGAGGTGCAGTCGCCCCGACGGACTCGGGGCGTATCGCCCGGCACCCGATTCGACCATTCCCCTATCTTCACACGCCTGCCACAATGAGGCATGAGCGAATCACCGTCGCCCCAGGCCGACCCCGGCTTCATGGCGCTCCCGCCGATCACGGAGCATCCGTCTCCGCTGCCAGCCTCCACGCCGCAACGACTCGAAGCCGGCCGCCGACTGCGTCGTGGGCTGCCCCGCCGCCGCCTCGCCGAGCTGAGCGGGCACGATCGGGATCCGCTCTCTATCCTCGACCGGCAGAACGCCAGGCGCCTGCAGGATCTGCTGCCCCTGCGCGCCGAGCGAATGTCGGAGAGCCCGTTCGCCTTCTACCGAGGCACCGCGGCGATCATGGCGGCAGATCTCGCCGCCGATGCCCACACCTCGCTGCTGCTCCCATCGTGCGGTGACGCGCATGTCTCGAACTTCGGATTCTACGCCTCGCCCCAGCGCACCCTCGTCTTCGACCTCAACGACTTCGACGAGGCCGCATGGGCTCCCTGGGAGTGGGATCTGAAGCGCCTCGTCACGAGCATCGTGGTCGCCGGGCAGTCCACCGGCCGCGACGAGGCGGTCGTGCGCTCCGCAGTGCTCAGCACGGTGCGGGCCTATGCGAGAGCGCTGCGGGCGAGCGCCGATCTGCCGCCGATCCAGCGCTACTACACGAGGCTCGACGCCGAGGCCGGGCTCGAGGCGATGCCCGCGAGCATGCAGAAGGTCGTGCGCAAGGCGATCAAGCAGGCGCAGAGACGCACCGGGGAGCGCGCAGTCAAGAAGCTGACCGTCGCCGACGAGGACGGGCGGATGCGCTTCGTGCACCGCCCGCCCACGATGGGCCCCCTGCCTCCTTCGACCATGCGGCAGCTGCGCCACCTCATGCGCCGCTACCTCGAGACCGCGAGCGCCGATATCCACCAGCTGCTGCGGCACTACGCCATCGCCGACGCCGCGCGACGCGTCGTGGGGGTCGGCAGCGTCGGCACGCGCTGCGCCCTGAGTCTGCTGCAGGACGGCGACGGCAATGCCCTCATCCTGCAGTCGAAGGAGGCGAACCTCAGCGTGCTCGAGGAGTTCGGCGGCATCTCCCAACCGCGCATCCTCGAGGACTTCGCCGCCGCCCACGGCGAGGGTGCTCGCGTCGTCGCGCTGCAGCGGGTGCTGCAGGCCGTCTCGGATCCGTTCCTCGGATACCTGCGATTCGAGGGCAACGACCTGTACGTGCGTCAGTTCCACGACATGAAGGGCGGCATCGAGGCCGAGCTGCTCGACGACGAGCCCTTCCAGGTCTATTCGCAGGCCTGCGGCATCACGCTCGCCCGGGCGCACAGCCAGTCGCCGCTCGCCGAGGTCGTCAGCGGCTACCTCGGCGGGGGCCGAACCGTCGGCGAGGCGCTGCTCGACTGGGCCTACGCCTACGCCGAGGTGTCGCTTCACGACTACCGGGCGTTCCTCGCCGCCGAGAGCCCGGCTTCGGAACCGCCTATGCCCGGATGAAGGCTCCGATGAGCGCTTTCGCGTCCGGGGTGGTGAGCGCGCGGGCGATCGTACGGGCTTCCTCGTCGAGCTGCCCTCGCAGGCCGCGCCCGTAGCCCTCCCGCACGAGCCGCTTGGCCTGTCCTCGCGCATCCGCGGCGTTGTCCGCGATGAAGCGTGCGACCTCCTCGGCCCGGGCGAGCACGCGATCGTCGGGCACGACCTCCGCGATGAGCCCCCAATCGCGCGCCTCCTCGGCGGAGAGCATGAGATCCTGCAGCACGAGCTGCAGGGCGCGCCGCTCTCCGACCGCGCGCGCGAGCAGGGCCGAGACCGTGAGGTCGGGGGTGAGCCCGACCTTCGCGTAGATGCAGCCGATCCGCGAGTTCTCCCCCGCGATCGCGTAGTCGCCGCTCAGCAGCACTCCGAGGCCGCCTCCCGCGGTCGCGCCGTGCGCCGCCACCACGACCGGGATCGCCGATTCGATCAGCGAGAGCTGTCCGCGGTTGATCTGGTGGGCAAGCCGTTCCATGGTGGCCTCGTCGAAGCCGCCCTCCGCCATCTCGCGCACATTGCCGCCCGCGCAGAACGCACGCCCATTGGCGGCCAGCAGGATCGCCCGCACGTCGCCCCGCGCCACGACCTCGCCCGTCACCCGTTCCCAGTCTCCGGCCATCTCCGCCCCGAAGGCGTTGAGCTGCTCGGGTCGGTTGAGCGTGATACGCGCGACGCCATCGGCCACGCTGCAGAGAATCGCATCGGTCATGGTCACAGCGTATCCCGAGGGGCACAGGGCGAGTGAACCGCTTCACCGCGCGATCCTCGCAGCTTTGGTTCACCCGCGAGCCGGAGTGAGAGGATCTTGCCATGCGTATTCTCTCGATTCAGAGCTCTGTCTCGTACGGCCACGTCGGCAACTCGGCCGCGGTGTTCCCGCTGCAGCGCATCGGCCACGAGGTCATGCCGGTCTACACCGTCGTCTTCTCGAATCACACCGGTTACGGCGACTGGGGCGGCCCCATGCTCAAGGGCGACGACGTGCGCGACATCGTGCGCGGCATCGACGCACGGGGAGGCCTCGACGACGTGCAGCTCGTGCTGAGCGGCTACCAGGGCGGCGACGACATCGGCGACGCCATCCTCGACGCGGTGGCGCTCGTGAAGCGGCGCAACCCTGATGCGCTCTACGCCTGCGACCCGGTGCTCGGCAGCGCCGCCTCGGGCTGCTTCGTAGCGCCCGAGGTGCAGTCCCTCATCCGCGATCGCGTCGTTCCGAAGGCCGACCTCATCACCCCGAACCAGTTCGAGCTCGGTTTCATCACCGGCACCGATCCCCACACGCTCGAGGAGACCCTGGCCTCCGTCGATCTCGTGCGTGCGAACGGCCCCCGGATCGTGCTCGTCACGAGCGTGCTCCGCCCGGATCGCCCCGAGGGCACCATAGAGATGCTCGCCGTGACCGATGGGGGTGCGTGGGTCGTGCAGACCCCGCAGCTGCCGTTCAAGGCGAACGGCTCGGGCGATGTGACGGCCGCGCTGTTCTCCTCGCACTTCCGAGGATCGGGCGACACCGCCGATGCGCTCGGCCGCACGGCCTCGAGCGTCTTCGAGCTGCTTCAGAACACCTTGGACTCGGGCGAGCGGGAGCTGCAGCTGGTGGAGTCGCAGCAGGCCTACGTCGAGCCGAAGCGCGCCTTCGAGGTCACACGGGTTCGCTGAGCCAGGCGACGATCTCGGCGGCGGGGCCGCTCGGCGCCCGGCGGAAGCCGGTGCCGGCCCACAGGTGGACTCCGTCGCCGTCGCCCGCCCGCAGCGCCGCCTGCCGCAGCGGACGGGTCAGGTAGTGCACTTCGGGGTAGCCGCTCGGAGCCGCCGCGGCGTGCCGGTCGACGAAGCCGTTGCGCAGCCCGCGCGCCGGCCGCCCGGTGAAGGCCCGGCTGAGCACGGTGCCTGGGCAGGCCGGATCGACCATGCGGGCGCGCTGGAGTTCGCTCGTGCCGGCCTCGTCGCTGCGCAGCAGCAGCGTGCCGACCGCTACGGCCTCGGCGCCGAAGCCGAGCAGCTCCCGCACGGCTGCCGGGCCGTCGACACCGCCCGCGGCGATGAGAGGCAGTTCGACGGCGGCGCGCACCTCGCGCAGCAGTTCGACCGTCTCGAGCTCGGCCGGCCACGCCGCAGGGTCGTGCACGGCGCTGTGCCCGCCCGCGCGCCAGCCCTGCACGATCAGCCCATCGACTCCCAGCTCGGCGGCGGAGAGCGCCTCCTCGCTGCTCGTCACCGTCGCGAGCACGGTCGATCCGGCCCGTTGCAGCGCCTCGACATCGGCGCGGGGCGGCAGACCGAAGGTCAGCGAGACGAGCGGCACGGGCTCACCGACGAGCAGCTCGATCTTCCGCCGCCATTCGTCGTCTCCGCCCACCGGCTCCGCCGGGGCTTCGAGCCCGAACCGCTCGAACTCTGGGCGCAGCCGCTCGGCATAGGCCTGGAACTCCTCCCGATCCATATCGACGACGGGCGGCACGAAGAGGTTCACCCCGAAGCTCTGCGTCCCCATGCCTGTGAGCGAGGCGCGCAATCGTACGATCTCGTCGGCGAGCCCTCGACTCGTCTTGTTGCCGCCCGCGAGGAACGCGAAGCCGCCGGCGCGGATCACGGCGTCGGCGAGCTCGACGGTCGAGGGGCCTCCCGCCATCGGGGCGGCGACGATCGGG
>JBEBTD010000128.1:0-6551 GCA_040393965.1 Leucobacter soli
GACGACCGGGGATCCGGGAACCCGAGAGCGGCGATCAGCGTTCACCCGCTGATGCTCGGCCGATGGTGCCCAGCGGCTGCCTAGCCGCTGATCACGTGCGGCTCGGCGACGGCCTTCAGCCCCTCGACGCCGAACTCGCGGCCGTAGCCCGACTGCTTCGCGCCGCCGAAGGGCACCATCGGGTGCAGGCCGCCGTGCGAGTTGATCCAGGTGGTGCCGGCCTGCAGGCGGCTCGCGACGGCGAGGGCCGCGTTCCGATCCGCGCTCCACACCGAGGATCCGAGGCCGACCTCGAGCTCGTTCGCCAGGCGGACGGCCTCGTCGAGATCGCTGTAGCGGATCACGGGCAGGGCCGGTCCGAACTGCTCCTCGAGCACGAGCTCGTTGTGCGGGTCGATATCGGCGACGATCGTGGTCGGGTAGAAGTTGCCCGGCGCCTCGTAGTCGGGGTCGCCGCCGAGCGCGATCGTCGCGCCGGACTCCCGCGCCGACTTGACGAGGCGATCCACGATCTCGAACTGCGCACGGTTCTGCAGGGGGCCGAGCACGTTCTGCTCATCGAGTCCCACGCCCATGGGCACGTTCTTCGCGAACTCCACGAGGTGCCGCACGACCTCGTCGTAGACCGAATCGTGCACGTAGAGGCGCTTGAGCGCGGCGCAGGTCTGGCCGGTGTTGATGAACGCGCCCCAGAACAGGTCTTCGGCGATCGCGGCCGGATCGACGTCGGGCAGCACGATGCCGGCGTCGTTGCCGCCCAGCTCGAGGGTGAGCCTCGTGACGTTGTTCGCCGAGGCCTCGATGATGCGCTTGCCGGTCGGGGTCGAACCCGTGAACATGATCTTGCCGATCTTCGGGCTGCGGGTGAGCGCGTCTCCCACGGTGCTCCCCGGGCCGGGCACGATGTTCAGCACGCCCTCGGGCAGCACCTCGTTCATCACGTGCACGAGGGCCAGCACCGACAGGGTCGTGGTCTCGGCAGGCTTGATCACGACGGTGTTGCCCATGCGCAGCGACGGGGCGATCTGCCAAATGGAGATCATCATCGGCCAGTTCCAGGGCGAGATCGCACCCACGACGCCGATCGGGCGATAATGCATCTCGGCACGGCCCGACTCGTCGTCGACGAGCACCTCGACCGGCAGGGGGGTGTCCGCCGCGGTGCGAGTCCAGACCTCGCAGCCGCCGACCTCGAAGCGGGCGTTGGGGCCGTTCAGCGGCTTGCCCTGCTCGCGCGAGAGCAGCTCGGCGAGCGCATCGGCAGACTCCTTGATGGCGTCGGCGGCCTTGTGGAGATAGGCTCGGCGATCCTCGTCGGAGAGCGCCGCCCAGCCGGGCTGCGCCGCTTCGGCCCGTTCGATGGCGGCCTCGACCTCGGCGACGCCCTGCACGGGGGCGAGCCCGATCAGCTCATCGGTGGCGGGATCTCGAACCTCGCGTGTCTCGCCCTCGCCGGGCTTCGCGATGACGGCCTCGAGGAGTTCTGCGTATGTCTTCATGGTTTCTACCTCCGCATGAGTGCGACTTTGCCCCTCCACTCTATGCAACGCGAGTCGAAGAAGCCCGGGCGCGTCTTGACCGCGCGGGTAGACGGCTTGACCGACCGCGCAGACTCTCCCGGTCGCCGCTCCGGCGCGCTCAGCCCGCAGGCGGAGGGCCCCCGATCAGCCGGCGCGCAGCGAGCTGGGCGAGACCCCGTAGCTCGCCTTGAACGCGCGGCTGAAGTGGGCCGCATCGGGGAAGCCCCAACGGGCGGCGACGGCGGAGACGGGTCTGCCGCTCAGGCTCGGATCGAGCAGATCTGCGCGGCACCGCTCGAGCCGGCGCTCCCTGATCCTCGTCGAGACGGTGGTGCCCGCCTCGTGGAAGAGCGCGTGCAACTGCCGGGTCGAGATGTAGTGCGCTGCGGCGATGGTGCCGGGGGAGAGCTCGGGCGAGGCGAGGCGCTCGTCGATGTAGCCGAAGATGCGCTGCAGCAGTCGCTGGTGCGGATCGCGCTGCTGCGGATCGGCGTCGAGCACGGCCGAGAACAGCGTACCGGTGAGGTCGAGGCTCGTGTGCGCCAGCTTCGAGCGCAGCCCGGCGTCTAGCGAGGCGAGCTGCTCGGGGAATTGCGAGAGCACGGCGGTGATGAGCGAGGCGAGCGCGGGATGCTGCTGCGAGAGGGAGACCGCGGTGAGCTGCTCGGTCAGCAGGGCCGGTAGCTCGAGGCGATCCTTCGGGAACATCATGATGAGGTTCTGGAACTCGTCGTCGAAGAGCAACGAGTAGGGGCGGGAGGTGTCGTAGACGGAGAGGTCGCCGGGTCGCATGACGAGCTCCCTGCCGTCCTGCACGAGGATGCTGGTGCCCGACAGCAGCAGGCTGAGCTTGTAGTAGCCCGAGCCTCCCCGGGCGATCGTCTCGGGCGTGCGCTCGACGAGGTGGGGCTTGGCGCGCACCTCGGTGAACACGACGTCATCGGCGCCCGCCGAGTGCAGCCGGGCCGCGAACGGCCTCCCCGCGTCCGCGCTCAACTCGAGCGGAACGAAGGAGTCGGTGACGAGGCGCCGGAAAGCCCGCAGGTTCTCGACCTGCGCCGGCTGCTCGGTTCCCGCGTCGCCCATGACCGGCTCTCAGTACGAGGATCGCGGCGCGCCGGACGCGCCGCCGTTCCCCGCGAATCGATCGACGAGCGCCTCCGTCTGACGTGCGAGGATCGCCACGTCGGCGCCGACCGCGACGAAGGCCGCGCCCGCCTCGAGATAGCGCTCGGCGTCCGCCTGGACGAAGGCGTTCACTCCGACGGGCTTGCCCGCGGCTCGCCCGGCCTCGATGGCGCGCAGCACGCCGGCGACGACCTCGGGGTGCGACTGCTCGCCGAGACGCCCCATCGAGGCCGCCAGATCCGCGGGCCCGACGAAGAGCGCGTCCACGCCGTCAGTCGAGGCGATGCGTTCGACATCGGCGAGCGCCGTGGCCGACTCGATCTGCACGGTCAAGCTGATGGTCTCGCTCGCCCGGCCGAGATAGCCCTCGACTCGGTTCCAGCGGGCCGAGCGGGCGAGCGCCGAGCCGACGCCGCGCACACCGCCGCCCGTCTGCCCGTTCGGGTAGCGCACCGCGCGCACGACCTCGGCGGCCTGCTCGGCCGAGTCGACCATGGGGATGAGCAGGTTCTGCGCCCCGAGGTCGAGCACCTGCTTGATGATGACGGTGTCGCCGTACGGCGGACGCACGAGCGGGGCGACGGGGTAGGCCGAGACCGCGTGCAGCTGGGCCATGAGCGATTCGAGCCCGTTGGGGGAGTGCTCGGCGTCGATGAGCACCCAGTCGCAGCCGCTGCCGGCGACGATCTCGGCCGTGACCGCGCTGCCAGCACAGGCCCAGAGGCCGATCAGCGGGCGATCCTCGTCGCGAAGACGTTCGGCGAAGGTGGGCGGGAGCTCTAGACGAATCGGCATGTCACCGACCCCAGCCCGCTGTACTCGGCGTGCACCGTGTCGCCGCGCTCGACCCACATCGGCTTCGTGAAGGATCCGGCGAGGATGATCTCGCCCGCTTCGAGGGTCTGACCGTGGTGAGCGAGCTTGTTCGCGAGCCAGGCGACGCCCATCGCGGGGTGGCCCAGCACTGCGGCGGCGACACCGGAGTCCTCGATGCCCTCGTTGCGGTAGAGCAGCGCCGAGACCCAGCGAAGGTCGACCTCGTCGACCTTCACGGGTCGGCCGCCGATCACCATGGCACCCATCGCGGCGTTGTCGCTGATGGTGTCGACGATGGTCCGCCCCTCGAACTCGAGATGCGAGTTGAGCACTTCGAGCGCCGGCACCACGTAGGCGGTCGCGTCGAGCACGTCGAAGACCGAGACGTTCGGGCCCGTCAGGGGCTTGTCGAGCACGAAGGCCAGCTCGACCTCGATGCGCACGTTCGAGAAGCGGTCGAACTCGAGCACGGAGCCCGACTCGAGCACCATGTCGTCGTGGATGACGCCGTAATCGGGCTCGCTGATGCCCGTAGCCACCTGCATGACCTTCGAGGTGAGCCCGATCTTGTGGCCGACGAGGCGGGCCCCGTGGTCGATGCGCCGGTCGCTCCAGATCTTCTGGATGGCGTAGGAGTCCTCGATGGTCATCTCGGGGTAGCGGACGGTGAGGCGCGGCAGCACCGCTCGCTCGCGATCCGCCCGAACGAGTTCTTCGGCGATGGCTTCTCTGGTCGTCTGGTCGAGCACGCGGCCTCCACTTCGAGTAACAACTGTGCTCTAGATCGTATACGATCTGGCGCGATCGGGCCAGCGGTCGATACGGATCGCTCGTTCGGCAAAAGTCCACCTCTTCGTGCGCGAGCTGGTGGACTGCCGCGCCGACATGATCAACGAGGCCGTGGCTGCGGGCCGCCCCCTGCCGGCGAACCTGAGCCGCCCCTGGGCGCTGATGCGCGCGGAGGACGTGCCCGAGGCGAAGGCCCACATCACCATGAGCTGGGTGCACCCCACCGATGAGGAGACCTTCTGGGTGCACGGGCACGATCACGAATACGACGAGGTGCTGGTGCTCACCGGCTCGAACCCCGAAGACCCCCGAGATCTACCTGGACATCAAGGGCGAGCGCCACATCATTACGACCTCAGGCACCGTCTACATCCCGGCAGGCACGAAGCATTGCCCGCTAGGCTTCAACCGGGTCGACCGCCCTTTCCGCTTCCTCGCCATCGCGCACTACCTGCCCGCTTCCGAGCGCGAGCAGGATTGACGTTCCCGGTATGACGATTGTTCCACTGGGAACGAAGGCCCGGGCACGCTTGTCGCTGCTGCCGGGCCGCTTCCTCTTCGAGGGTGATGGAATCAGCGCACGGAGCGCGAGGTTGAGCACTACGATACCCGGCCGCCGCTCCGGCTTCGTCACCACCAGATCACAGAGAGATAACAAGGTGTTCGCGTACGGGGAGTAGACTCGTATGATGCAGACTTCAGATGCCGCAGCAGGCGACGACCGCACGGCAGACCACATTTCCGACGAGGCGCAGCCTCAGACCAGCGACGAGGCCCGCCCGCTGAGTCTCGAAGACCTCGGCCTCGACGAGCGCGACGCCCCCTCGACCGACTCCGTGAAGCCCGAGGCCTCCGAGCCCGTCGAACCCCGAGCGGAGGCCTCAGATCCTCTCGAGCCCGCAGCGGAGGCTTCCGAGCCCGCAGCCGAGCCCTCGGAGCCCGCAGCCGAGCAGGCGATCGCCGACCCCGAGCCCGTCGAGACGGACTCCGCGCCCGAGAAGCCCGCCGAGGCGGAGCCCGCGCGCGCCGGCTTCGACGCGCTCGGCCTCGACGAGCGCGTGCTGCGCGCCATCAAGAGCGTCGGTTACGAGACCCCGAGCGCCATCCAGGAGGCGACCATCCCCGTGCTGCTCGAGGGCCGCGACGTGGTCGGTCTCGCCCAGACCGGCACCGGCAAGACAGCGGCGTTCGCACTGCCCATCCTCAGCCGCATCGAGCCCGGCCAGGGTGTGCCGCAGGCGCTCGTGCTCGCCCCGACCCGCGAGCTCGCCCTGCAGGTCTGCGAGGCGTTCGAGAGCTATGCGTCGAACCTCCCCGAGGTGCACCTGCTGCCCGTCTACGGCGGCCAGGCGTACGGCCAGCAGCTCAGCGCGCTGCGCCGCGGCGTCGACATCGTCGTGGGCACCCCCGGCCGCATCATGGACCACATGAAGCGCGGTTCGCTCGATCTCTCGCAGATCAAGTACCTCGTGCTCGACGAGGCCGACGAGATGCTCAAGATGGGCTTCGCCGAAGACGTCGAGACGATCCTCGCCGATACCCCCGCGACCAAGCAGGTCGCGCTCTTCTCGGCCACGATGCCGGCGCAGATCCGCCGCATCTCGCAGCAGTACCTCAACGACCCGCAAGAGGTGAAGATCGCGGGCAAGACGCAGACCAGCTCGAGCATCGCCCAGCGCTACATCGTCGTCAGCTACATGCAGAAGCTCGACGCCCTCACCCGCGTGCTCGAGGTCGAGGACTTCGACGGCGTGATCGTGTTCACCCGCACCCGCGGCGACAGCGAGACGGTCGCCGAGAAGCTGCGCGCCCGCGGCTACTCGGCCGCCGCCATCAACGGCGACATCCCGCAGAACGTGCGCGAGCGCACCGTGCAGTCGCTCAAGGACGGCAAGCTCGACATCCTCGTCGCGACGGACGTCGCCGCGCGCGGTCTCGACGTCGAGCGCATCAGCCACGTCATCAACTACGACCTGCCGATCGACACCGAGAGCTACGTGCACCGCATCGGCCGCACGGGCCGCGCCGGCCGCACCGGTGATGCGATCAGCTTCGTCACGCCCCGCGAGCGCCGTCTGCTCAAGGCCATCGAGAAGGCCACCAAGCAGCCGCTCACGCAGATGCCGCTCCCGGGCGTCGCCGAGGTCAACGCGACCCGCCTCTCGCGCTTCGACGACGAGATCACGGCCGCCCTCGCCGAGACGGGGCGCATCGAGGCCTTCCGCGACATCATCGCCCACTATGTGCGCCACCACGACGTGCCCGAGGCCGATGTGGCCGCCGCGCTCGCCGTCGTCG
>JBEBTD010000129.1:0-6508 GCA_040393965.1 Leucobacter soli
CGAGCACGTCGTCGTACTTGAGCACGTTCTTGCGGATCTCGCTGTTGCGCTGCTCCACCTGGCTCTGCGCGCTCTGAATGGCCCGGGTGACGACCTTCGACTCGATGGCGAGATCGTCGGGGAAGCTGGAGCGGTTCATGAGCGCGGCCGCAGCGCCCGAGTTGAACAGACGCATGAGGTCGTCGGTGAGCGAGAGGTAGAAGCGGCTCTCTCCCGGGTCTCCCTGACGGCCGGAGCGGCCTCGCAGCTGGTTGTCGATGCGGCGCGACTCGTGGCGCTCGGTGCCGAGCACGTAGAGGCCGCCGGCCTCGATGACCTTCTCGGCCTCCTTCGCGACGGTCTCCTTGACGGCCTCGAAGACGCCGGGCCATTCGGCCTCGTAGCTCTCGGGGTCGTCCTCGGTCGAGAAGCCCCGGTTCGCCATCTCCTGCACGGCGAGGAACTCGGCGTTGCCGCCGAGCATGATGTCGGTGCCTCGGCCGGCCATGTTGGTGGCGACGGTGACGGCGCCGAAGCGGCCGGCCTGCGCGATGATCGCGGCCTCGCGGGCGTGGTTCTTCGCGTTCAGCACCTCGTGGCGCACGCCGGCCTTGGCCAGCAGGCGCGAGAGGTACTCGCTCTTCTCGACGCTCGTGGTGCCGACGAGCACGGGCTGGCCCTTCTGGTGGCGCTCGGCGATGTCCTCGACGACCTGCGCGAACTTGGCCTCCTCGTTCTTGTAGACGAGGTCGGGCTGATCCTTGCGCTTCATCGGGCGGTTGGTGGGGATAGGCACGACGCCGAGCTTGTAGGTCGACATGAACTCGCCGGCCTCGGTCTCGGCGGTGCCGGTCATGCCGGAGAGCTTCTCGTAGAGGCGGAAGTAGTTCTGCAGGGTGACGGTCGCGAGCATCTGGTTCTCGGCCTTGACCTGCACCCCTTCCTTCGCCTCGATGGCCTGGTGCATGCCCTCGTTGTAGCGGCGACCGGCGAGGATGCGGCCGGTGTGCTCGTCGACGATGAGCACTTCGCCGTTCAGCACGACGTAGTCCTTGTCGCGGGTGAAGAGGGCGCGGGCCTTGATGGAGTTGTTGAGGAACGAGATGAGGGGGGTGTTGACCGACTCGTAGAGGTTGGTGATGCCGAGGTAGTCCTCGACCTTCTCGATGCCGGGCTCGAGCACGCCGATGGTGCGCTTCTTCTCGTCGACCTCGTAGTCGACGCCCGGCTCGAGGGTCTTCGCGATGCGCGCGAACTCGGTGAACCAGCGGTTGGCCTCGCCGGAGGAGGGACCGGAGATGATGAGCGGCGTGCGGGCCTCGTCGATGAGGATGGAGTCGACCTCGTCGATGATGGAGAAGAAGTGGCCCCGCTGCACGCGCTCGGCGGCGCTGGCGGCCATGTTGTCGCGCAGGTAGTCGAAGCCGAACTCGTTGTTGGTGCCGTACGTGATGTCGGCCTCGTACTGCTTGCGGCGCTCGGGAGGGGTCTGGCCTGCGACGATGCAGCCGGTGGTCATGCCGAGGGCGCGGAAGACGCGGCCCATGAGCTCGCTCTGGTAGGTGGCGAGGTAGTCGTTGACGGTGACGATGTGCACGCCCTTGCCCGCGAGGGCGTTGAGGTAGGCGGGCATGGTCGCGACGAGCGTCTTGCCCTCACCGGTCTTCATCTCGCTGATGTTGCCGAGGTGCAGGTTCGCGCCGCCCATGACCTGCACGTCGAAGGGGCGAAGGCCGATGGTGCGCTTGGCGGCCTCGCGCACCGCGGCGAAGGCCTCGGGCAGCAGGTCGTCGAGGCTCTCCCCGTTCTCGAGGCGCTCCCGGAAGGCGGCGGTCTCGTCGCGGAGCTCTTCGTCGCTCAGCTGCTCGAAGCTCGGTTCGAGTGCGGCGACGGTCTTCGCCATTCGCTCCAGCTTCTTCAGGGTGCGACCCTCGCCTACGCGAAGGACTCGTTCGAGGACTGTCGCCACGTCGTGTCTCCTGGGGGTTGAACGGCTGCGCCCGAGACTGCCTCGCTGCGGGCACGCCGTGCCGTCTGTTGCCGAATTGTGACAACGATTCAGCTTAGCAAGCCTGCCCTAGGGTTGTTCTGTGAACAGGTACGCGGGTGCGGGGCCGGTGCAGGGGCGAGGATCGCCCTCTGCTCGGGCCGGCGACGCCGTGCTGGTGGTGCTGCCCTGCTACAACGAAGCGGGCACGCTCGCCGAGGTGATCCGGCGCCTGCACGCGACCGTTCCGGCGTCCGACGTGCTCGTCGTCGACGACGCCAGCCCCGACGGGACGGGCGAGCTGGCCGATCGACTGGCCGCTGCCGATGAGCGGGTGCACGTGCTGCACCGCGAGGGCAAGCAGGGCCTCGGCACCGCCTACATCGCCGGCTTCCGCTGGGCATCGCATCGGGGCTACCGCCGAATCGTCGAGATGGACGCCGACGGCTCCCATCAGCCCGAGCAGTTGCCGGATCTGCTGCGCGCGGCGCGGGCGGGCTCGGGCCTCGTCATCGGCACCCGTTGGATCCCTGGCGGCCGGGTGGAGGGCTGGCCGTGGTACCGCCGCTGGGTGTCGCGCACGGGCACGGCGGTGGCGAGGATCGCGCTGCGCTCGCGGCTGCACGACATCACGAGCGGCTTCCGCGTGCTCGACGCCGAATGGCTCGATCGTCTGTCCCTCGACGGGATGACCGCGCAGGGCTACGGCTTCCAGGTGGAGGTGGCGTGGGGCCTCGAGCGATTGGGCTGCCCGATCACCGAGGTGCCCATCGTCTTCGTCGAGCGCCGGGCGGGTCGCTCGAAGATGACCGTGGGCATCGTGCTCGAGGCGTTGCGCCTGGTGCTGCGCTCGGGCTGGCGGCTGCGCTTCGGGAGGAAAGGCTGAGCACCCGGCCCCGCCGCTGTCGCGAGAGCCGGGTGCTCAGCCGGGGTCGTAGCCGGGACGATCAGTCGTCGGTCAGCGAGATGACGCCGTAATTCCAGCCCTTGCGGCGGTAGACGACGCTGGGCTGACCCGTCTCGCGCTCGACGAAGAGGAAGAAGTCGTGACCGACAAGCTCCATCTGGTCGACGGCCTCGTCGACGGCGAGGCGCTCCGCGGGGAACTCCTTCTGCCGGATCACGACCGGGTTGTACTGCTCGTCCGAGCGCTCCTCGCCGACCACCGGCATCGAGCCGGTCGCGACGGCGTCGATGGTCTCGAGCGGCGCGGGTGCCACGTCGACGACGCTGAAGCCCTCGGCGGCGGCCTCGCCGAGCGAGGTGCGGCCCTTACCGCGACGATCGTGCTTGCGATCCTTCATCCGGCGGATGCGTTCGAGCACCCGGCCGTAGGCGATGTCGAAGGCGGTGTATTTGTCGCCGCCGCTGCTCTCGGCCCGGATCACGGGGCCCGGTCCGACGACGGTGATCTCGACCCGATCCCCGTTCTGGGGGCTGCGGTCGCTCAGCCTGGAGACCTTGACCTCGAACGTCTGCGCCTTGGGAAGCAGGTGCTCGACCTTCTCGGTCTTCGAACCCACGTAGTTCTCGAAACGATCGGTGACTCCGACGCCCCTGCCGCGAATGTTTACATCCATGGTGACCTCCTTCGGGTTCAGGCGGGTGGCCACATTGGCGGGCGCACCTTTACGCCTTTCACGAACCCTATCGCTGTTCGAGGCCTCGCTGCCACCTCGGGCCGGAGACTTTCGGCTCACTCGCAAGAGCCGCCTCTGGCCGATGCCTCCGCTCGGTCGCGCTCAGCGCCGCGACGGCGATCACCCGCGCCCCCGCGCCCTCGAGCGCACGCACCGCGGCGGCGACCGTCGCACCGGTCGTGACGATGTCGTCGACGAGGATCACCTCCCTCCCCCGCAGGCGCCGTCGCGCCGGGCGGGCCACTCCGATCAACGATGCGTTGCGCCGTCGCCCGTTCGAGTCGAGCCCGACCTGGCCGGTTCGACCTGGCAGCGGCACGAGTGCCCGCCGCACCATCCTGGCCTTCGCGCCGCCCGGAGACCCCATGCCTCTGAGCGCCCGCCGCACCAGCAGATCGACATGGCGGTAGCCCCGCTCGCGCACGCTGGCGGGGCGCGAGGGCACCGTGACCAGCAGCGCCTCGGCGGAGCGAGTATGCCTGAGGGCCGCGCCGAGCGGGGCCCTCAGGCGCGCGCCCAGCGGCTGGGCGTATGCGGTTCTGCCGGCGTGCTTGTACCCGACGAGCAGGACGCGCAGCGGGCCCGTGTACGGGCCCGCGATGCACGCGACGACCCCTGCGGGCGTGACGACGCTCGACCATTCTCCCTCGGCGCGGCGCAGGGCCGAGCGGCAGGGGGTGCAGAGTTCGCGGTCGGGTGCCCCGCAGATCGCGCAGCTGCACGGCCAGAGCAGAGAGAGCAGGTCGAGCGCGATCTCGCGCAGGGCGAGGGCCGGCGGGGTTCGAGAGAGCGGGGCGGAGACGGACGGGGCGGATCGATGCGAACTGGATGCGGGCGCGGCGGGCGGGGTCGGGGTCATGCTTCGATCCTCGCGGGTCGCGGCTTTCGCACCGCGGCGCTCTCCACCGTGCGCCCGCGCGCGGCGCGATCCTCGCCCTGTGAGCGACGAAACCGGCCGCCGATGCGCCGAGGCTACCCGACCTTCGCGAGCAGCTCCACCTCTCCGAGCTGCTGCTGCCAGCCGTTGCCCTGAGGCTTGAAGAGCCGCCGCTGATCGTCGAGCACCCGCAGGTAGGCGTGGTTGCTGACGCCGGCGATCGCCGCACCGCCGACCACCGCACCCGAGTCGCTCTCGAAGCCGCCGACCTCGCCGACCGTGATGCGGCTCGAGCTGCCGAGCAGGCCCGACTCCGAGAGCACGGCGAAGCGCAGATCCGAGATCCAGGTGAAGTCGATGGGCGCGCCCTGCTCCCACAGCTGCGTCGTCGCGGTCTCGGTGAGCCCGATCGGCGCGCCCGCCTCGTCGCGCACGATGCCCGCCACGAGCACCTCGCTCGCGCCGTCGTTCTCCACGAGCGCCGCCACGCGGTTGCCGCCCATCGAGACCCGCACGGCCGTCACTTCGCGGCCCTCCAACCAGGGGGTCGAGAGCACGGTCGCCTCGACCTCCCCGGAGGCGGGCGTCGCCCACAGCTCTCCCGGCGAGGCGTGACTGTAGGTCCACACGTAGCCGAGCGCGTCGAGGCTCGGCGGCAGCAGGCCGCGACGGTCGTCGACCTCGAGGGTGTCGGACTCGGTCACGACGCTCACGCCGCCCTGGTGACGGACGGCGACCGCGCTGCGATCCACCGCGACGGTGACCGCCGACGGCGCCAGTTCGACGACGCGCTCCCCGATGCCCTCGAGCGGCCGGACCTCGCCGGTCGTGACCATGCCGAACTGCCCTTCGCGCAGCACGGCGGTGAACTGGGCGTCGCTCCCCGAACCCTCGTCGGCGATCGCCGCATTGACGTCGTCGACCGCGCTGCCGTGCACGAGCAGCTGGAACCTCGTGACCCCCGGTACCGAGCGCAGGCTCGCGGCGAGCTGGCGCTTGAGCTGCTCCAGCGCGGCCTCGTCCGCCTGGAAGACCTCGGTCGAGAGGTCGATCATCGCCGTGCCGTCGACGATCGGCACCGAGCCCGAGATCAGGGTCGTGCCCGACGGCGCGGCAGTGTGCAGGGCCGGTGTCATGGCCTCCGACGGGCCGGCGAGCACCTCCCGCACGATCTGGGTGCTGAGCGTCGATCGGTTCAGGAACCAGCGCATCTCGGGCACGAGCCGGCCATCCGTGCTCAGATAGTGCACCTGACGCGAGATCCAGACGGCGTTGAAGGTGCTGCGCTCCAGGATGATGCCGGCAGGGGCCGAGGAGATGCGCCACTCGCCGCCCACTCGCACCAGCTCGAAGGGCAGATCGGTCTGCCGCTCCGGCTCGGCTGGAGTGAGCGTTCCCTCTGCGTCGATGCTCGCCATCACCCGCAGCGAGATCACCGCAGAGCCCTCCTTCGAGCTCTGGAACTGCGGCGCCCCCTCGGTCACGAGCACGCCCAGCGACGGATCCCACTGCTCCGCATAGCCGGGTGCGAGGAACTCGCGGGCGATCTCGTAGTCCTTCTCGCTCGACGAGGCCGCGCGCACGAAGCCGCGCACGATCGTCTCCTGATTCGCGCCCGCCACCGGGCCGGGCGGGTTGAACTGCACGCTGCGCTCGACCTGTTCGAGGCGCGGCAGCCCCTCGCGCACCGGCCCGGAATCCGGTATCGCGTCGCAACCGGCGAGCGCGAGCGTCGCGGCCAGGACGGCGGCGAGCGCGATGACCTGTCGCCTCATCGGTTCCCCTCCCTCCGCACGCGGCGGCCCGGCCGGCGCAGCCAGCCGCCCGTCACCTCGGGATCGCCCTCGTCGGGCGTCACGTCATCGGGCACGAGCGGGACCGGGGAGACGAACGTCGCGCGATCATCGCCTCGGGGCAGCGTGAGCCGGAAGTTCGACCCCTCGCCGAGCCGCGACCACACCTCGAGCAGGCCGCCGTGCACCGCGGCGTCCTCGCGCGCGATCGCGAGGCCGAGGCCCGTGCCGC
>JBEBTD010000130.1:0-6429 GCA_040393965.1 Leucobacter soli
GTCGCGGGATCGAGCCCCGCCTCAGCTACTGGAAAGTCACGAAGAACCCCGCCCCATCAGGCGGGGTTCTCTCGTTGCGGGGCACTGTGCGACGTAAAGCAGGGGTGGGTTACCGGCCAAAAAGAGGGTTACCGGCCAAAAAGAGTGGATGGGGTTGGGCGTGTCAGCCCCTGCCAGCCCACCCGGCACGTTCCCAGAGCCCCTCACTAGCGTCGAGGCCGGTGTCATAGATCCCTGGCCCTGGGTCTGGCTCCGTGAACTGTGGCCGCTTCCGGTGGCGTCCTTCTTTGGGGCTGCGCACAGGAAACGAATGGGCAGTGTCGAGTAACCCTGCACGTTCAATCAGCACCCATTCCGCTGCCCGCTTTTGATGCTCGATACTCATGCCCCGATGCAGGCGCAGGGCATGTTTGATCATTGCGTTGACGCCACCCTCGAGACGACTGGTGGTCTTGGGACCGCCTGCCTGCACATAGGTGAAGAGATGGTCCCGGCGCTGCAGTTCCGCGAGCAGGTTGTACGCCTTCCTGAGCCGGTCATGCGTGTACCACCACTTCTTCCCAGTGGGTGAGTCCCACATGCCGTTCCGGAGGCGTCGTTTCGCGTAGGAGCGTTCCCGGGTGAGATGTCCGTAGACGGTGTGCCAGTCATTGAGTTGCTGTAGCCAGGCCAATGCCTCGTCTGTGTTCTTGACGCGGCGCAGTCGTTTCCCGATTTCAAGCAGCGCCTGCCCTGCGGGGGTGCGCGGGTTCAGGGTGAGAAGGAGACCCTACCCGAGCTCGCGGTCCCACACCGACATCACGATGAGCGTCTTCGTGCCCGCAACAATCGGAGTCTTGCGAATCGCGTTCACCACCTGCTGCAGGTGATCGAGATTGCGCGCGCGAAAACGCACGAGCCCATCGGGGTCTCCCGCGATCGTGTAGTACTGCTGCACCTCGGGCACACCTTCGGCAATCTCTTCGAACTCGTTCGCCCCGACCCCGCTTCGCAGCCGAATTTCGGTGAAGGCGACCAGCTCGCCAGACGACGCATCATCAACAACGGTGACGTATCCCTTGATGGTGCCGTCTTGCTCCATGCGCTCGATACGCCTGGTCACCGACGCCCCTGACATGCCAATGGCACGGGCGATTTCGCTGGCCGGCATGCGCGCATTCTTTCGTAGCAGTCCGAGGATCTGCCGATCAATATCGTCCATGTCTCTCTCTCGACGGTTTGATGAATTACTGCACACAATGGCTGATTGCACCCAAATACCTTGCGTCAGGCACGATTTTCTTGCACAGCTTGCAAGTACCACGCATTGATCTTGAGCGAGCGCTCTCTTGCCTGCCAGGATACATTCACCACCGACGAAGGAGCGAGATGAGCGACACCGCCGTAGCCACTACCCCATGGTCCGTGCTGAACGCAGAGGGCGAGCTGCGCCAGGATCCTCGTGTTCCAGACGGCACTTCGGCACTCGGGCTCCGCGAGGCACTGCGCAACATGGTGCTCGCCCGACGCATCGACACCGAGGCGATCGCGCTGCAACGCCAGGGCGAGCTCGGTCTCTGGCCCTCGCTACTCGGCCAAGAAGGGGCACAGGTCGGTGCGGGTTCGGCGTTGCGCCCGCAAGACGTCGTCTTTCCCACCTACCGGGAGCACGCCGTCGCGTGGTGTTTCGGCGTCGACCCTGTGCAGTTGCTCGGCCTCTTTCGCGGCACGACGATGGGTGGCTGGGATCCTCGCGAACGCAATTTTCAGTTGTACACGCTCGTGATCGCAGCCCAAACGCTGCACGCCGTCGGCTACGCGATGGGCATCGTACGCGACGGCGACGTGGGCACCGGGATTCCCGAGCGGGATCGCGCAGTGCTCGTGTTTCTCGGGGATGGCGCGCTGAGCCAGGGCGAGGCGAACGAGGCACTCGTGTGGGCCGCCGCACAGCAGCTGCCGGTCGTGTTCTTCTGCCAGAACAACCAGTGGGCGATCTCGACCCCGGTGCAGACCCAAAGCCGAGTGCCGATCTTTCAGCGTGCCAGCGGCTTCGGCATCGAGGGGGTGCAGGTCGACGGCAACGATGTCGTCGCCACCCACGCGGTCGTCGAGCAGGCGCTCACGAAGGCGCGCGCCGGCGGTGGGCCCACTCTGATCGAGGCTGTGACCTACCGTCGCAACCCACACACCACCTCAGACGACGACCTCAGGTATCGAGACCGCGCCGAGAACGAGCTGTGGGAGTCGCGCGACCCGATCGATCGGCTGCGCGCATATCTGCTGAGCGATGAGGCTGGCGATGAGCGCATCGACGACGAGTTTCTCGCCGCGCTATCCAAGGAAGAAGAGGATCTCGCCCAGCGGCTGCGCACCGGTTGCCGCGCACTGCCGGTGCCCGATCCCGCCGACCCCTTCGTGTATACCCTCGAACGGATGACGCGCGAGCTCGACGAGCAGCGCGAGGCGCATCTCGCCTTTATTGCGATAGAGGAGGGCAACGCACGATGAGCACCGCACTCGCTCACGCATTGAACCGGGGCCTTCACGACGCGATGGAGGCCGATGAGAAAGTCATGCTCATCGGCGAAGACATCGGCCAGCTCGGCGGCGTCTTCAGAGTCACCGAGGGTCTGCAGCAGGATTTTGGTGACTTGCGCGTCGTCTCGTCGCCGCTCGGCGAGGCCGGAATCGTCGGCGCCGCAATCGGCCTCGCCATGGCTGGCTACCGCCCGGTCTGCGAGATTCAGTTCGACGGCTTCACGTTTCCGGCCATGAATCAGATCGTGACTCAGCTCGCGAAGTACCGGCATCGCTCGGAGGGCAAAGTGTCGCTGCCCGTCGTCATTCGCATTCCGGTCGGCGGTGGTATCGGAGCGATCGAGCATCACAGCGAATCGCCCGAGGCCTACTTTGCGCACACTGCCGGCCTGCGCGTCGTCTGCCCGTCGAACTCGCAAGAGGCCTACGACATGCTGGGCGAGGCGATTCGCAGCAATGACCCGGTGATCTTTCTCGAGCCAAAGCGTTCGTACTGGGCGAAGAGCGAGCTGCGCACCGACGCAGCGGCAGCCGAGACCACCACTGATTTCGAGCGGGCGAGGATCATTCGACCCGGCAGCGACCTCACCCTTGTCACCTACGGCGCCCTCGTTCCGGCCGCCCAGCAGGTCGCACGCACGCTCGAAGAAGAGGGTCGCCAGATCGAAGTCATCGACTTGCGCTCGCTCTCACCCATTGACGACAAAACCGTCGTGGATTCGGTGCGACGCACCGGCCGCCTGGTCATCGTTCACGAGGCGTCCCAGAGCGGCGGCATCGCGGGCGAACTCGCGACGCGCGTGCAGGAGCAGGCGTTCTATGAGCTCGAAGCGCCAATCTTGCGCGTCACCGGATACGACACCCCCTACCCTGCGAGCCGTCTCGAGCATGACTGGCTGCCAAACGTCGACCGCATGCTCGACGCCTGCGACAGGAGCTTCGAACATTGACCGGAAACACCACCCAAGCAGCACAGGTCTTTCGTCTGCCCGATGTCGGTGAGGGCCTGACCGAGGCCGAGATCGTCTCGTGGCATGTCGCGGCCGGTGACCAAGTCAAGGTCAATCAAGTGCTCTGCGAGATCGAAACCGCAAAGTCAATCGTCGAGCTGCCTTCGCCGTTCGAGGGCACGGTAGCGACGCTGCTGGCCGCGGTCGGCGACACGGTTCCCGTGGGAGAGGCGATCATTGAGGTCACCTCTCCCGGAACCGACGTAAGCGTGCCTGCAGACTCCTCCGCGACGCAGGCGGCCGAGACCGAGACCCCGAAACTGCTCGTGGGCTACGGCGCCACCGACCCGGGGGCGTCACGCAGGAGGCGAGGCTCGCGGCCGACGACGCCGGTCGCACAGACCGCGGCGCAAATCTCGGCGTCAACCACGCCTGCCGCCGCCTCCGAGGCAGTCCAGTTGCGTAGCGCTGCATCGACCGGCGAGAAGCCGCGCGCCAAGCCCCCGGTGCGCGGGCTCGCGAAGCAGCTCGGCGTCGACCTCTCGCTCGTCACGCCGAGCGGGCCGGATGGCACGGTGTCTCGTGAAGACGTGCAGCGCGCAGCAGCCGCGGTGGCGCCGTCGGACTCGGCTGGGATCCTTTTCGATACCGATGAGGCACACGTCACTTCTTCGGCAGCGAACGAGCCGACCCGTATTCCGATCAAGGGCGTGCGCAAGGCGACGGCGGCTGCGATGGTCGAGTCGGCGTTCATCACCGTCGACGTCACCGCCTCGCTCGAACTGCTCGAGCAGGTGCAGCGTCGGCGGGAGTTCGTAAACGTCAAGCTCACCCCGCTCTCGCTCGTGGCCAGGGCCTATCTGCGCGCCATGGAGCGCACCCCGATGGCGGCCGCGCACTGGGACGACGAGGCGCAGGAGATCGTGGTGCCCGGCACGGTGAACCTCGGCATCGCCGCGGCCACCCCGCGCGGGCTGCTCGTGCCGAACATCAAGGGTGCGAGCGCGCTCGGCCTGTTCGAACTGGCGCAGGCCATCGGCGAGCTCGCGGCCACGGCGCGCGCTGGCAAGACCCCGCCGGCCGATCTCGCGGGCGGCGACACCACGATCACCAATATCGGCGTGTTCGGCATCGACACCGGCACCCCGATCTTGAACCCCGGCGAGACCACAATCCTCGCGGTCGGCGCGATCCAACGTCGACCCTGGGTTGTGGGTTCAGGAGGAAACGAACGCATCGAAGCGCGCTCGATCATGCAGCTCGCGCTCTCCTTCGACCATCGAGTGCTCGACGGCGCAGAGGGCTCACGCCTGCTCGCCGAGACCGCCGAGGTGCTCTCGAACCCAGGCCTCTCGCTGCTCTGAGCGCTTTACTACGCAACGTAGCCCGTAGCCAAGACGACACCCCACATACTGACCACACGCCACGCATAGGAAGACACATGCCAGCCAGACGGATCCTCGAATCAACCGAACACGCAGAACTCATCGAGCTCGTGCGCGACGTGCTCGCGAAGCAGCTCGCACCTCAGGTGGCGCAGTACGAGGCCGAGGAACGCTTTCCGCGCGAAGCGTTCCGTCTGCTCGGCGAACTCGGTGTGCTCGGCCTCGCATACCCAGAAGATCTCGGCGGCCTAGGGCTTCCCTCGGAGGTGTACCTGCAGGTGCTCGAAGAGATCGCAGCGGTCTGGGCGTCGGTCGCGGTGGGTGTTTCGGTGCACGCGCTCAGCTGCTTCGCGCTCGCGACGCGCGGCACGCACGAACAGCAGGCACGTTGGCTGCCGGGCATGCTCAGCGGAACGATGCTCGGCGCCTACAGTCTCTCGGAGCCCCACGCCGGCTCGGACCCCGCCGCGATGGCGACGTCGGCACGACTCGACGGCGACCACTACGTGCTCAACGGCACGAAGGCCTGGGTCACGCACGGAGGCTACGCAGATTTCTACACCGTGATGGCTCGCACCAGCAGAATGCCGGGCGATCGCGACGGCATCAGCTGCTTCTACATTCCCGCGGGCACACCCGGTCTCATCGCCGACGAGCCAGAGCACAAGATGGGGCTCACCGGCTCGCCCACCGCCTCGATCCGCTTCGATAATCTGCGCATTCCGGCAGATCACCGCATCGGCGACGAGGGAGAGGGCCTGAGGATCGCGCTCGCCGCGCTCGACGCCGGCCGTCTCGGCATCGCGGCCTGCGCAACCGGGCTTTCGCAGGGGGCACTCGACGTCGCCCTGAACTACGCGAAGAACCGTGAGACGTTCGAGCGGCCGATCATTCAGCACCAGGGGCTCAGCTTTATGCTCGCCGACATGGAGGCGACCATCGTCTCGTCGCGCGCGACGCTGCTGTCGGCGGCGCGACTCAAGGATCTCGGGCTGTCGTATGCGAAGGAAGCGTCAGTTGCGAAGCTCATCGCCACCGACGGCGCCATGCGGGTCACTACCGACGCGGTGCAGGTACTCGGCGGCGCCGGCTACACCCGTGACTTTCCAGTGGAGCGCTACATGCGCGAGGCGAAAATCATGCAGATCTTCGAGGGCACGAATCAGATTCAGCGCGTCGTCATCTCACGCTTCCTTGAGCGGCCAGGCTCCGGAGCAATAGTCTCGAAACAGCTCGAACTGGCGTAACCCGAACCGCGCCGAACGCTCGAACCGCACCCACCACAGGAGAAGAAGTATGCAGATCACCGGCACCACCGCGATTGTCACCGGGGCAGCCTCGGGGCTTGGGGCGCAGACCGCCGCCCACCTGGCGTCGCTCGGCGCCAGGGTCGTTGGGTTCGACCTCGAACAGTCGATCGCCTCGGCACCCGAGGTCACCGGTGTGAGCTATGTCGCGGTCGACGTGACCGATGCCGAAGCCGTCGCACGCGGCGTCGAAATCGCAGCGACTATTGCAGGCGAAGAGGATCGCCCGCTGCGCATCGTCATCAACTGTGCGGGCATCGCGCCGTC
>JBEBTD010000131.1:0-6396 GCA_040393965.1 Leucobacter soli
CGCATCACGAACTTCGAGACGCCCTGCAGCGCGACCGCGTCGCCGAGCAGCTCCTCGTCGGGCTCGACGGCGCCGCGCGACTGGATCATCTCGCGGAAGGCCTCGATGCGCTCGTGCGCCTGCTCGGCGGTCAGCTTCTCATCGCGTACGAGCTGCGACAGGATCGACGCGGAGGCCATCGAGATGGAGCAGCCCTGGCCCTCCCAGGCGAGGGCTTCGATGCCCCCATTGGCGGGCGAGACTGCGACGCTCAGCGTGATCTCGTCGCCGCAGCTCGGGTTGAACTCGTGATGCGATGCCGTGAGCGCGCCCTCGGGAGCGTCGAGCTCGCCCTTGCCGATCGGGCGCTTGGAGTGGTCGAGGATCAGCTCCTGGTACATGCCGTCGAGCGCGCTCATCGGGCGACCTCCACATCGAAATAGCGCTGGGCGCCGCGCAGCGCGTCGAGAAAACGGTCGATCTCGTCTTCGGTCGTCGTCACGTGCACGCTCGCACGGGTGCTCGAGGCCATGCCGAGGGCGCGGTGCAGGGGCTGCGCGCAGTGGTGGCCGACGCGTACGAGCACACCCTGCTCGTCGAGGAACTGGCCCACGTCGTGGGCGTGCAGGCCTTCGACGGAGACGGCGGCGAGAGCGATGCGGTTCCCGGTTCCCTGCGGCCCCAGCAGGCGCAGACCCGGCGTCTCGAGCACGCCGTCGACGAGTCGGGCGACGAGGTCGTGCTCCCGGGCGGCGGCGCGCTGCATTCCGATGTCGCTCAGGAACGAGACGGCTTCGCCGAGGCCCACGGCCTGCGAGACGGGCTGCGTACCGGCCTCGAAGCGGAGGGGTGGAGGCATGAACTCTGCGTGCTCCATGGTCACCTTGGTGATGGCGCTGCCGCCGGTGCGCGCGGGCGGCAGCGCGGCGAGGGCGTCGGCCCGGCCGTAGAGCACACCGAGCCCGTTGGGGCCGAGCGTCTTGTGGCTGGAGAAAGCGGCGAAGTCGACCCCGAGCGCATCGAAATCGACAGGGATGTGCGGCACGGACTGGCAGGCGTCGAGCACGGTCAGAGCGCCGACCGAATGGGCGAGCTCGACCAGTTCGGCTACCGGTGCGACGAACCCGGTCACGTTCGAGACATGGGAGAACGCGAATATGCGCGTTCGAGAATTGATGGCCTCGCGTGCGGCATCGATCGACCAGGTGCCGTATTCGTCTGCCGGAATGTATTTGAAGCTCGCCCCGGTCTTCGCGGCGAGTCGCTGCCAGGGGATGAGGTTCGCATGATGTTCGGCTTCGGTGACCAGGATCTCGTCCCCCGGCCCCAGCGTGTAGCGCTCGGATCCGTCGACTCCGAGCCCGGCGTTCGCCTCGCCTATGCCGAGTGCGACGATATTGAGCGCGTCCGTCGCGCCCTCGGCCCACACGATCTGCTCCGGCGTCGGTGCGCCGACGAACTCTGCCACGGCGGCGCGGGCGGCCTCGAACCGTTCGGTGGCCATGCCGACGGCCTGGCTCGTGCCGCGGTGCACGGCGGCGTTGTCGCGTTCGAGGAAGAAGCGCTCCGCGTCGAGCACACGCGCCGGCCGTTGCGAGGTCGCCGCGGAATCGAGGTAGGCGACGGGGACGCTGCCGACCTGGGGCGGGTTCGCGAAGTAGGGGAACTCCGCTCGCAGGGTGAAGGCATCGGCGGTGGTCAGGGGAGCGGACATGCCTTCCATTCTCCCACTTCGGCCGCGGCCGCGGCGGCGGGGGTTTGCGCCCTCAGCGAAGAGCGGCTACGGGATCTGCACGGGCCCGGTGGCCGGGGCGAGCCGCCCTGCCGGTGTGAGGCGCCAGTTCACGAGACCGGCGAGCAGACCGAGCACGACCGAGACGAGGGGCACGAGGAAGGAGGCCTGCGTGCTCACCGACTCGGCGACCACGCCGGTGATTGCCGCGGCGAGCGACTGCCCGACGATCACTCCCGAGCCGAGCATCGTCATGACCGTCGCGGAGCGGCCGATCGGGGTGCGCGCCGCGCCGAAGCCGTAAAGCGTCACGAGCAGTGGCCCCACGCCGAGCCCGAGCAGCGCGAGCGAGAGGATCATGCTCGGTACGTCGTGCACGGTCTGCAGCAGCAGGCCCCCGGCGACGAGCACGAGGGAGAAGACGAGCCAGCGGTAGCGCAGTGTGAAGCGGGGCGGGAACCAGGTCACGCCGATCGCGAGCGCGGCCGAGCCGATGCCCATGATGCCGTAGAGCAGACCTGCCTGCTCGGCCGCGCCCTGATCCTGCATGAACGCGGTCAGGGAGGTGAGCATCGAGCCGAAGAAGAGGCCGACCGTGAAGATGCCGAAGACCGTCACGAGCAGGGGCGCGCGCCGCAGCTCGGATGCCGGGGCGAGCTCGCTGCGCTGCTGCTCCGCCGTGCGGGCCGGCGGACTCGTGCGGTGCATCGCGAAGGCAGTCACGAAGACCACGGTGAGCGCTGCGGCTCCCGCGATCGGCGCCCACGCGCCGAAGATCGTGGCGAGCACGCCCACGATGACCGGGCCGAAGACGAAGACGACCTCGTCTGCCGCCGACTCGTAGGCGAGCGTCGCATTGATGGTGCGGGGCCGCTGCTCCCTCGGGAGCTTCGACTGGGCGATGAGCACCAGCCTCGAGCGGGACATGGGCGAGATCTGCGGAGCGGTCGCGCCGACGACGAAGGAGCCCGCGAGCATCGCCCACGACGGCAGCGGGCTGAACGCCACCCAGGCGAGCGCTGCGAGGGCCACGCTGTTGAAGGCGCCCGTGATGAGCAGCGTCGAACGCTGGCCGAAGCGGTCGGCCGCCGCCCCGATGAGCGGGCCGAAGCAGGCCACGCCGAGGCCGACCATCGCCGAGGTGAGCCCGCCGAGTTCGACGGAGCCGCGGGCGGCGACGGCGAGGGTGAGCACACCGACGACCATCATGGCGTACGGCGCCCGCGCGAGCAGCGCGAGCGGGAAGTACCCGAAGCCGGTGTGTGGGATGAGCGGTTTCAGTGCTTCTGCTCCTCGAAAAACTGCCGGAACTGGCCGGCGTCGTCGGTGGGGCCGGTGTAGAAGGCTCCGTTCACGAACACGCTGGGCGTGCCCTGCAGACGGCTCTCCGAGTCGTCGGCGTTCGGCACGGGGTTCGCGAACACCCACTGGTTGAGCGACTGGGCGAAGCTCACGAAGCGCTCGGTCTCGATGCAGTCGAGGGCGGCGGGCTCGAGGCCGCCGACGGCCCCGTCGATGAGTTGCACGAGCTGCTGGTTGTCGAGCGCCGCACCGTCTCGGGGCTGCACGTCGGGGTCGAGCAGCGCCGTGTGGGCGGCCCAAGCCGCATCGGGCTGCGCCTCTGCCAGGCAGGCCATGGCGCCCGAAGCCCGCGAAGAGTAGTAGCTGCCTCCGCTCGAGCGGTCGAGGAAGGCGAGCGGCACGATCTCGACGGTGGCCTCGCCGTTCTCGATCAGGCCGGTGAGCATCTCGCCGTTCGTCTGCTCGAACAACGCGCAGTGCGGGCAGCTGTAGTCGACGTAGATCAGCACGTCGGTCTCGTTCTCGCGGTCGACCGGCTTCGTGACGGGCACGGCGCCCGGCTCGAGCGGATCCGACGGTACGGGACGGGGATCGCCCGGCCCCGAGAACACGATGCCGCCCGTGGCCATGTTCGCAGGCCATTCGAGCAGACGCTCCTGCTCGTCATCGGGCGTCCACTGCTCGTCAGGGCTCTCGGGTTCGACCTGCTCGACGGGTGCCGGGCGCAGGCCCCCGACCGCGGTCGAGATGACGCCGAGCATCATCAGCGCGACCGCGACGATGATGGCGAGCGCGCCGGTGACGATGCCCGTGATGCCGCCGCCGAGCGGTCTCGCCCGGGTCACGAGCGCGATCACGCCGAGCACGACCGCGACGAGCCCCACAACGCCCGCCAGTAGCGCGAAGCCGGGCTCGAAGTAGAACGTCGAAACCAGCACGCTCAGCAGCGAGGCGAGTCCGAGCGCCATCGCCGCGACGGCGAGCCATTTCTTCCCTGGCCTCGGGGCGGCGGGCACCGCCGCGTACGGGTTCGGGGGCGGCACCGGCACCCACTGCCGCTGCTCGCTCGAGGGCTCGGGGCTCTGCTGATCCTCGTTCATGCACCCCATTCTGGCAGGCGGCACTGACAATCTCCGTCTGCGAACGACGCCCCGAGCCCGGGCGTAGCATGGAACCATGCTCTGGCTCGCCGCGACCCCCATCGGAAATCTCGGCGACGCCTCGCCCCGGTTGAGAGAGGCGCTCGCGGGCGCGGACGCCATCGCGGCCGAGGACACCCGCCACACCTCTCAGCTGCTGCGGCTGCTCGGCATCGAGCAGCGCCCCGAACTCATCGCCCTGCACGACCACAACGAGCGGGATCGTGCGGCCTCCATCGTCGACCGCGCCGAGCGCGAGGAAGTCGTGCTCGTGAGCGATGCGGGCATGCCGACCGTGAGCGATCCCGGCTTCCGCGTCGTGCAGCTCGCAGCCGAGCGGGGCGTGGCCGTGAGTGCGATTCCCGGCCCGAGCGCCGTCATCACCGCACTCGCGGTCGCGGGTCTGCCCACCGACCGCTTCGCCTTCGAAGGCTTCCTGCCGCGCAAGCAGGGCGAACGCATGCGAACCCTCCGCTCGCTCGCGGGAGAGCGGCGCACCCTCGTCTTCTTCGAAGCCCCGTCGAGGCTCGCCGACTCACTCGGCGCGCTCGCCGTCGAGTTCGGCGGGGATCGCCGCGCGGCGGTCTGCCGCGAGCTCACGAAGCTGCACGAGGAGGTGCGACGAGGATCCCTCGCCGAGCTGGCGGAATGGGCCTCGGACGGGGTGCGCGGCGAGATCGTGGTCGTCGTCGCAGGCGCCGCGGAGACGTCAGTGTCGCCCGAGACGGCGCTCGCCGAACTGCAGGCACGGGTCGCGGGCGGGGAGCGGATGAAGGACGCGGCGCGCGCCGTGGCCGAGGCGACGGGGCTGCCGGCCAGGGAACTGTACGCTGCCGCGCTCGAGGCCAAGAAGTAGGGCGACAGGAAGGGACGGACATGGACCGCAAGGCGTTGGGGATCGAACTGTGGCGGCTCGCGCTGCCCGTGCTCTGGTTCGGCATGGTGGCCGCCATCAGCTTCATCGAAGCACCGCTCAAGTTCCAGGCCCCCGGCATCACGATTCCGCTCGGGCTCGGCATCGGCCGGCTCGTCTTCATGGCGCTCAACATCACCGAGGCCGCGCTGCTCGTGGCGCTGCTCGTGCTCGCCCTCTGGCCCAAGGCGACCCGCCTCCTGGGCGCGCGTCTGTGGTGGCTGCTGGGCCTCGCCGCCGTCTTCCTGTTCAAGGTCGCGGCGGTGCGCCCGCCGCTCAACGCTCGCACAGATCTCGTGCTCGCTGGCGCCGACCCCGGACAGTCGCCGTGGCACTACGTCTACATCGCCTGCGACCTCGTCACCATGGCGCTGCTGCTCGTACTGGCGGCGCAGGCGGGGCGCGCGGTGCTGCGCCGGGCCCGATAGGGCCTCAGGCCCCGCGGCCGCCCTCGGCGTAGCCATCGGCGAGCCGCTGGCCGCTGAGCGCCTGGATCGCGGCCATGATGCGTTCGGTGGCCTCCCTGCGCGCGCGGCCTGCGGGCAAATCGCGCAGATCTTCGAGTTCGACGGGAGCGCCGAAGCGGATGCGCATCCGCGGCGCGCGCCCGGTCGCCGGATCCCGCTGCTTCCGATCGGTGCCGACGAGGCCCACCGGCACGACGGCGGCTCCGGTCTCGAGCGCCATGAAGGCGGCCCCGCTGCGGCCCCGGTAGAGCCTGCCGTCGCGGGATCGGCTGCCCTCGGGGAACACCGCGAAGACCTGCCCGGCGGCGAGTACCCGGGTGCCCGCCTCGAGCGCGGCCTGCGCCGCCGAGCCTGCGGCCCGGTGCACGGGGATCGCCCCGATCTGCCGGAAGAACCAGCCGCCGAGACGGCCCTCGAAGAGCGACGCCTTGGCGAGGAACTGCACTTTGCGCGGGGAGTACGACGGGATCAGGATCGTATCGACGGCGGAGAGGTGGTTGCTCGCGAGCAGCACCGGGCCCGCTGCGGGGACATGCTCGAGGCCTTCGACCTCGGGGCGGAAACGGAGCCGCAGCAACGGGCGCAGCACGGCCCGACCGATGGTGAAGACGACGCCTGGCTTGGCGGAGGGCTGCGGGGCTGGCATGTCCAGAACTCTATCCGCCGGCCTCGCGCGAATACGGCATCGGTTCGTCGCAGCGTCACCGATTCACGTGGAAAGGATGCCGCGCTTGTGCACGGATAGCGCACTCGCGCAGGGGAAGCGAAGGGGCGGGCTGGAACGTCGGGCTGAAAACCGGCAGGCGCGAGGGGCGTTCAGGATGCGCACGGAATACTGGGGCAGACTTGACAGCTGTGCGCCAC
>JBEBTD010000132.1:0-6329 GCA_040393965.1 Leucobacter soli
CCGGCTGCGGGGGCCCAGGAGCGGGACGTCGCAGAAGAAGAAGGGGGCCGGCCTCCGAGGAGACCGGCCCGCTTCTTCTTCGAGCTGTGCGCCGCTTAGAGCGAGCCCTGCTCCGAGCGCACGAACTGCGGCTCGTTGTTGTCCGAACCGTACTGGTAGATGCCGATCCACGCGGTCGACGGATCGTTGTCGGCGTTCAGCGGGCCGACGCCGGCACGGGTGATGTAGTGGATGTCCTCACCGTCTGCGATGAGGTCGCGGCACTCGCCGAACGTCGAGCACTCGGTGCCGCCGTTCGCGCCGGAGACCGCGGCGAGCTGAGCCTGGATCGACGCCGCATCCGCGGAGCCGGCCTTCTCAGCGGCGAGGGCGACCAGGTTGACCAGGTCGTAGGCCTCCGCCGCGTAGGTCAGATCATCGAGCGAGCCGCCCTCGTAGGCGTCGCGCAGTGACTGCAGGAACTCCGCGTCGACCTCGTAGCCGGGCTTGGTGCCCTGCATGCCCGCGAGCGAGCCGGTGTCGAGGCCGGTGAAGTTCTTCAGGCTGCCGTCGACGAGGTAGACACTCGACATGTCGATGCCCTGAGCCTGCAGCTCGGGGATGATCTGCTCGACCTGGTCGTAGGTCACAATGACGATGGCGTTGGCGCCCGAGTCCTTGAGCGCGCTGACCTCGGCCGAGAAGGTGGCCTGGTCTGCCGCGAACTCGTGGCCGCTGCCGTTGCCGCCGTAGACGACCTCGGCACCGCCCTCGGTGACGAGCTCTTCGATGCGATCCCGCAGGCCCGTGCCGTAGGGGTTGTTGAAGGTCATAAACCCGACCTTGTCCCTGCCGTCCGAGAGGATGAGCTGTGCGAGGGTCGAGCCCTGCACCGCGTCCGAGGGGGCGGTGCGGAAGTAGAAGGGGCTGACGCCGCTCAGCTGCACGCCGGTGTTCGACGGCGAGCCCATCAGGATGCCCGCGTTGGTGATGTCCTCGTAGACGTGCAGCGTGCTGCCGGTGCCCATGGCGCCGAGCACGAAGGCCGCGCCGCTCGAGATCACCTGGTCGCGGCTGGCCTCGATGACCGTGCGATCCTTGTCGTCGCCCTCGTCGGTCTCGGCGACGGTCTCGACCGGGTTGCCGAGCACGCCGCCGGCGGCCTCGATCTCCTGCAGGGCGAGGGTCATGCCTGCGTCGACCGGCGGGAGCAGGAAGTTCAGTCCGCCGGTGAGGGGCAGCAGGGTCGCGATCTTGAGCGTGTCGACGCTCTCGCTCGGGGTGTCCGTCGGCTCCTCAGTCGGTTCTCCCCCGCCCGATGAGCAGCTGGAGAGCAGGAGCGCCGCGCTCGCGGCGAGCGCGAGTGCACCGGTAGCGCGCTTGGAGATCATCTTCATGGATGACACCTTTCTTATCGATAGGACCGCTTCATTGCGGCACTGTTCAAGAGAATAGCGAGAGAGGCCCGCCTTTGTCCTTGAGGATCTTGAGCTTTCGCCCAGTTGTTAGCGTCTCGTGACCTCTGCCCGCGGCCTCAGCGCAGGCCCGCCTCGTAGGCGAGGATCACGGCGTGCACGCGATCGCGCAGTTCGAGCTTGGCGAGCACCCGCCCGACATGCGTCTTGACGGTGGACTCGGAGAGGAAGAGGCGCTCGCCGATCTCGGCGTTGCTGAGCCCCTCGGCGATGAGCGAGAAGACCTCCTGCTCCCGTTCGGTGAGCTGGTCGAGCGGCGCCGAGCTTCCTGAGCGGCGCTCCGGTTCGGGCGCGGGGCGAGGATCCGGCTGCTCGCGCAGCCGCGCGATGAGCCGTCTGGTGACGCTCGGCGCCATCACGGAATCGCCCTCGGCCACGGCGCGCACCGCCCCGATGAGCTCGGGAGCCCGCGCGTCCTTGAGCAGGAAGCCGCTGGCGCCGGCCTCGATGGCCGCGAGGGCGTATTCGTCGAGGTCGAAGGTGGTCAGCACGAGCACCCGGGTCTGCGCGTAGCGCTCGGAGATGAGGCGCGTCGCCTCGATGCCGTCCATACCCGGCATGCGCACATCCATGAGCACGACATGGGGCGGGCGATCCTCGCGGGCGAGCGCCTCGAGGCGGGCGAGCGCCTCGGCGCCGTCACCGGCCTCGCCGACGACCTCGATGCCGGCGCCTCCGTCGCCCGCCGCCGTCGTGAGGATCAGCGAGAACCCCGTACGGATCAGCTCCTGGTCGTCGACCAGCACCACCCGGATCGGCTGCTGCCCTGTCATGCATCACTTCCCTTCCGCCGAGCGGCGTCGTCTTCGTCTTCGTCGTGCGGTGCCGTTCCTCCCGTCGAGAGGGGGACGAGCGCGGCGACCCGCCAGCCCGAACCGTTCGGACCGGCTTCGAACTCTCCCCCGAACATGCGGGCGCGCTCGGCGGCGCCGGCGAGGCCCCGCCCGCTGCCGGGGATGACCGGGCGCCCCGTGCCCGAGGCGCTGTGCTGACCGCCCGGGCGGCCGGAGTCGACGACCTCGATGCGGGTGCCGTCGGGGCCGTGTTCGAGGCTCACCCGAGCTTCGGCCCCCTGCCCCGCATAGCGCAGGGCGTTCGTGAGCGCCTCCTGCACGATGCGGTAGACGGCGAGCTGCTGGGTGGCGTCGCCCCGGGAAACGCCGCCCTCGGTGAACGGCACCCGGAGGCCGGCCTGCCGGAACCCCTCCACGAGCCCCTGCAGCTGCGCGGCGCCCGGCTGCGGGGCGCGAGGCGCGGCAGCGCCGTGATCCTCGTCGCGCCCGTCGGCAGTCTCTCCCCTGCCCTCGCCCAGCACCCCGAGCAGCCGACGCATCTCCACGAGCGCGGAGCGGCCGGTCTCGGCGGCCCGCTCCATGGCGTGCTTCGCGGCCTGCGGCTGCGAGTCGACTGAGACCGAGGCCGCCTCGCTGAGCGTCACGACGACCGAGAGCGAGTGGGCGACGATGTCGTGCATCTCGCGGGCGATCCGCGAGCGCTCGGCGACGGCGGCGAGCTGCGCCCGCTGCTCCCGCTCGCGCATGAGCTGGTGGGCGCGGTCGATGAGCGCCTCGACGTAGCGGCGGCGGTTGCCGAGGTTGATGCCGATCATCAGCACGGCGAGCAGCCAGAGGCCGTTGAGAACTGCGAGCGTGATGCTGTCGCGCACATCGATCGGGCCTTCCGCGATGAGCCCGCCCGGTCCGATCATGCCGGTGCCCCCGGAGCCGCCGAAGATCATGAGCAGCGAGTTCAACACGAGCGCTCCGGCGAACGCGACCCAGCCGGCCCGCGCCCCCTTGAACACGGGTGCCGCATAGAGCAGATAGACGACGGCCACGGAGTTCGGCATGACCAGCAGCCCCTGCTCGAGGAAGAGGAGGAGCGAGACGAAGATCGTGCCGAGCACCGGGAAGCGTCGGCGATAGGCCAGGGCCACGGCGGTGGCCGCGACGACGAGGCAGCGCACGACCGCCCACGGCCACGAGAAGTGGGCCGCGACCTGCTGCATCGACTCCACCGCATTCGGCTCGAGGTCGGTGTAGTTGTCGATCGCGTAGCCAGTCAGCAGTTCGAAGGCAACCATCAGCGCGCAGCCGAAGAGATAGAAGCCGACGATGATGCCGTCGACGAGGCGGGGATGCGCGGCGAGCCAGCGCCGGAAGAGGCCCGGCGGGCGCGGCAGGCGGAGTTCCGCCTCGAACGGGGGCACGCCGACGGAGCCGGTCGGCGCACCCGGTTGAAGGGGTGGCGGAACCGGCTCCGTCGGCGTGCGGTGGCGTCGGGTCACACGGCGTCTCTCGTCTTGAGCAGCACCGCCGCGGGCACGAGCGCTGCGGCGGCCCAGGCGGCGAGCCCGCCCAGTGCGCCCCAGTATGACACGTCGCCGCGGAACTCCGCCGGGGTGAGCGTCACGGTCGAGAGCGTGTTGCCGAGGGCTGCGGGCATCCACTCCGAGACGGTCGGAACCCACTCCCACCCAGTCATCATGAGCACCTGCAGCACGATCGTCGAGACGAAGAGCAGCACCACGACCACCGAGATCGCCCCGGCGCTCGAGCGGAGCAGCGCGCCGATGCCGAGCGCGAGCAGCGCGGCGAGCGTCAGGTAGAGCGTGTTGCCGAGCATCGAGACGAGTACGGCCGGATCCCCGAAGGACGAGAAATCGCCGAAGATGGCGGCCGCGAGCAGCCCGCCGCCGAAGGTGCTGAGCGCACCGACCGTGAAACCGAGGGCCGCCACGACGAGCGCCTTCGCGGCGAGCACCGGAGTGCGCGCCGGCACCGCGGACAGCGACGAGAGGATGAGGCCGCTCGCATACTCGCTCGACATGGAGAGCACGCCGAGCACGCCCATGATGAGCACGGTGAACATGCTGCCGAAGGTCGCCGACTGCACGATCAGCTGCGGCATCGCCTCGGGCGTCAGGTAGTCGGTGCCGACCATGGCGAGCGAGAGCAGCGCGGCCCCCGCCCAGCTGATGACGAGCATCACGGCGATCGACCAGCGAATCGATCTCAGCGAGAGCAGCTTGATCCATTCGCCGCGAAGCACGCCGTCGAAGCTGAGCCTGCCGTTTGCCGCGCGCTGCTCGGGGCGTGCGGGCGAGGCGTCGCCCGGCGTGCCGGATGTACCGAGGTCGCTCTCGGGGCTGGTCAATTGAATTGTGGAAGTGTGCGTGGTCATGGTCGTTGCTCCTTAGGCGGCGGCGTATTCGAGTTCGCCACGGGTGAGTTCGAGGTAGGCGTCCTCGAGGGAGGCCCGGTCGGTCGAGAGGGCGTGCAGCACGATGCCGTTCGCGGCGGCGACCTCGCCGACGCGTTCGGCGGAGATGCCCTGCAGCAGCAGCTCGTCGCCGCCGGACTGCTGCGTGCTGCGCGCGCCCTGGGCTCGCAGCAGTTCGCCGAGCCGGATGGATTCGGGCGAGGTCACGCGAACGGTGCGCTCGCCGGCGCCGCCCGAGACGAGCTCGGCGATGGGGGCGTCGGCGATCACCGAGCCGCGGCCGAGCACGATCACGTGGTCGGCGGTCTGCGCCATCTCGCTCATCAGGTGGCTCGAGAGCAGCACGGTTCGACCCTCCATGGCGAAGGAGCGCACGAAGTTGCGAACCCACAGCACCCCGTCGGGGTCGAGGCCGTTGACGGGCTCGTCGAGCACGAGCACCTCGGGGTCTCCGAGCAGGGCGGCCGCGATGCCGAGCCGCTGGCCCATGCCGAGCGAGAATCCGCCGACCCGCTTGTGCGCGACCGATTCGAGACCGGTGAGCGTCAGCACTTCGCCGACGCGCCGGTCTCCGATGCCGTGCGTGGCGGCGAGGGCGCGAAGGTGGCTGCGGGCCGTGCGGCCCGGGTGCACGCCCTTCGCATCGAGCAGGGCGCCGACGACGTTCAGCGGGTTGCGGTGCTCGGCGTAGGGTTTGCCCATCACCGTGATGCTGCCGCTCGTCGGACGGTCGAGGCCCATCAGCATGCGCATCGTGGTCGACTTGCCCGCGCCGTTCGGGCCGAGGAAGCCCGTCACCTGGCCGGGTCGCAGCGAGAAGCTGACATCCGCGACCGCGAGCTTCGCGCCGTACCGCTTCGTGAGGTTCGTTGCCTCGATCATGGTGTTCCCTTTCGCGGGCCAATCTGGCCCTCCGGGAACCAAGCTACGGCGGCACCGCGATGCCGCGCGTCGGTCTCAGGTACTATTCCGGTCACCCGAAGTGATGATTCGGGGCATCCCCCGGGCTTCGCCCGTTCAGTCCTCTTCTCGGCCGATGCGCTGGCCCACCACCGCCGAGATGCCGTCCTGACGCATCGAGACGCCGTAGAGCGCGTCGGCGATCTCCATCGTGCGCTTCTGGTGCGTGATGACGATGAGCTGCGAGTTCTCGCGCAGCCCCTCGAACACCTGCAGCAGGCGGCCGAGGTTGGCGTCGTCGAGCGCGGCCTCGACCTCGTCCATGATGTAGAACGGGCTCGGCCTGGCGTGGAAGATCGCGATGAGCCAGGCGACCGCGGCCAGCGAGCGCTCGCCGCCGGAGAGCAGCGACAGCCGTTCGACCTTCTTGCCCGCGGGCTTCACCGCCATCTCGATGCCCGTGTTCAGCATGTCGTCGGGGTTCGTCAGCTCGACCGTGCCGGAGCCCCCGGGGAAGAGGATCGGGAACACCTCCGCGAATGCCGCCTGGGTGTCGGCGAACGCCTCGGCGAAGATGCCCTGCATCTTCTCGTCGAGCTCGGAGATGATGGTGAGCAGATCGGCGCGGGTCTTGGTGAGATCCTGCAGCTGCTCGGCGAGGAAGCTGTGCCGCTGCTCGAGCGCGGCGAACTCCTCGAGCGCGAGCGGGTTGATGCGGCCGAGCTCGGCGAGGCGCTTCTCGGCGCGGGCGAG
>JBEBTD010000133.1:0-6266 GCA_040393965.1 Leucobacter soli
CGAGCACGTCGAGGATGCCCGCGATGGGCAGCAGCACGTCGTCCTCGGTGATCTCCGGCTCCTCGTCACCGCCGCCGCGGCGCTTGCGCTCGCGCTGACGGGTGCGGCTCGAGCGGGTCTGGCCGTCGTTGCTGGCGCCGTTCCCGCCGTTCTGGCGGCCGTTGCCACCCGACTTTGCCTCGCCCTCGACCTGCTCGTCGGACTTCTCGCCCGGCTTGGCCTCGGTATCGCCTGCCTGCTCGCCGCCCTCGTTCTGGGCGTTCTGGGCGTTCTGGCCGTTCTCGGCGGCCTTCTTGCCGCGGCTGCGGGTGCCGCGCTTCTTCGGCGCGCTCTGCTCCTGGGCCGCTTCGGTCTTCTCGGCGGCCTCGTTCGCGGTCTCGGCGGGCGCATCGCTCGCGGCATCGGCGTTCGAGGCATCGGCAGCTGCCTCGGCCGCGGCCGCCTCGGCCTTCTCGGCGGCGGTCTGGCGCTTACGGCGAGCGGGAGCCTTCTTGGCGGGCGCCTCGGCGGCCTCGCCCTCGGGTGCCGGAGCCTCGATCGCCGGGGTCTCGACGGCGGGAGCCTCGGAGGCCTCGCCCTCCGGCGCGACGCTCTCGGCCTTCTTACGGGCGCGCGAGACCCGCTTCTTCGGCGCCGCATCGGCGTCGGCGCCCTCGCTCGCGCCGGGGGCCTCACTCACGGCGGGGGCCTCGCTCGGGGCCTCGGCGGCCGGCGACTCGACCACGACGGGCGTCGCCACGGCCTCTCCGGCGGCTGCGGTCACGCGCCGCGATGCGCGGCGGCGGGGAGCCGCCGGCTCGTTCTCAGCGCCGGCAACGGGCGTGTTGGTGTCTTCGGAGGTCTGCTCCACGGTCGTCCTTTCGACAATGGCGTGCGTCGCGAACGACCGCAGAAGCGGCACGTGATGCGCACGGCAAAAGTTCAATCACCGGATCGGTGAGGGAAGCGATCCACAGTCGCGCGCGAACGAGAGCCGCTACGCGGGGATCTCCTCTACTGTAGCACCCTTGATGTCGACGGCGAGGAAGAGCGGCGTCCAACCGCTGCCGCGCGCCTCCGCGAGCTCGGCGGCCGCGAGCCTCGAACCCGGGTCGCCTGCGAGCACGAGCACCGAGGGGCCCGCGCCCGACACCACGGCCGCGTGGCCCGCCGCGCGCAGCTCGGCGATCAGGTCGCGCGTCTCGGGCATGGCGTCGCCGCGGTAGTTCTGGTGCAGGCGATCCTCGGTCGCCTCGAACAGGAGCTCGGGGCTCTGGGTGAGCGCCGCGACGAGCAGCGCGCTGCGCGAGACGTTGAACACGGCGTCCTCGTGGGGGACGTGCTTCGGCTGCAGGCTGCGAGCGAGCTCGGTCGACATCGTGAAGCTCGGCACCAGCACGAGCGGCGACACCCCGCGGTGCACGTTCAGACGCTTGAAGCGCGGCGCATGATCCTCGTCGACCCAGGCGATCGTGAGGCCGCCGAAGAGCGCGGGCGCCACATTGTCGGGGTGCCCCTCGAGTTCGCTCGCGAAGCCGAGCAGCTGCTCCTCCGTCAGGCGCAGCGGATCGTCGCCGCTCGCGAGCAGGCCCGCCGCGATCATCACGCCCGCGACGATCGCCGACCCCGACGAGCCCATGCCGCGGCCGTGCGGGATGCGATTGTGCGCCTCGATCTCGAGGCCGGGCAGTGCCCTGCCCAGCGCGGAGAAGACGTGCGCGGCCGAACGCACGACCAGGTTGCTCTCGTCGGTGGGCACCTCGCCCTCGCCGACGCCGCGCACCCGCACGACGACGCCCGCCTCGCGGGTGCGCACGGTGAGCTCGTCGCCGTAGCCGAGCGCGATACCGAGCGTGTCGAAGCCGGGGCCCAGATTCGCGCTGGTCGCGGGGACGCGCACGCGCAGCGCGGTCATCAGTTCCCCTCGAGTCGCAGCACGCTCGTCACCTCGGCGACCACGGCGCTCTCGCGCAGCGCCGCCACGGTGGCGGCGAGATCGGCCTCGCGCGCGGTGTGGGTGCCGATGACGAGGGACGCGTTACCCGCGGCCTCGCCCTCCTGCGGCACCGATTGCTCCACGCTGGCAGCCGAGACGCCGTGCTCGGAGAGCAGGCCGGCGATCGCCGCGAGCACTCCCGGCTCGTCTCGCACCTGCAGCATGATCTGGTAGCGGGTGTACACATCGTCGATGGGCAGCACCGGCAGGTCGGCGTGCGCCGAACCGGGGATGCCGGGGCCGCCGGCCACGTGACGGCGGGCGGCGGTGACGAGGTCGCCGAGCACGGCCGAGGCCGTCTCGACGCCGCCTGCACCGGCGCCGTAGAACATGAGCTCTCCCGCGGCCTCCGCCTCGACGAACACCGCGTTCTTGCCGCCGTGCACCGCGGCGAGCGGGTGCTCGCGGCTGATGAGCGCCGGGTAGACGCGGGCCGAGACCCCTTCGATCCCGTCTTCGTTGGTGAGCCGCTCGGCGATGGCGAGCAGCTTGATGACGCAGCCGGCGTGCTTCGCGGCCTCGATCTGGGCTGCGGTCACGCTCGTGATGCCCTCGCGGTGGACGGAGTCGACCGGCACCTCGGTGTGGAAGGCGATGCTCGCGAGGATGGTCGCCTTCTGAGCCGCGTCGTAGCCCTCGACGTCGAGCGTCGGGTCGGCCTCGAGGTAGCCGAGCTCGCTGGCGATGCGCATCGCGTCCTCCGCGCTCGCGCCGAAGCGATCCATGCGGTCGAGGATGTAGTTGGTCGATCCGTTCACGATGCCCATCACGCGGGTGATGTGATCGCCGGCGAGGCTCTCCCGCAGCGGGCGGATGATCGGGATCGCACCCGCGACGGCCGCCTCGTAGAAGAGCTGCGCGCCCACCTGCTCTGCGGCCTCGCTCAGCTCGGGGCCGTGCGCCGCGAACAGCGCCTTGTTGCCCGAGACCACATCGGCGCCGCCCTCGAGCGCGCGCAGGATGAGGCTGCGCGCGGGCTCGATGCCTCCCATGAGCTCGATCACGATGTCCGCGCCCAGCACCAGCTGCTCCGCGTCGGTCGTCAGCAGCTCGCGCGGCAGTTCGGCGTCGCGCTTCGCGTCGAGATCGCGCACGGCGATGCCGATCAGCTGCGGGCGGGCGCCGATGCGCGCGGCCAGCTCGTCGCCCTGCTCGAGCAGCAGCCTGGCCACCTGGGAGCCGACCGAGCCGGCGCCGAGCAGCGCGATGCGGAGGTCGCGGTATCCGTTCACGTGGGGTTCTCCATTCATTCGGTCGATCATTCGTCTCGCGAGCAGTCAGACGACCGAGCGCGCGACCAGTTCGTCTTCGGTCTCGCCGCGCACGATCACGCGGGCATCGCCGTCGCGCACCGCCACGACGGCGGGCCTCGGCACGTAGTTGTAGTTGCTCGAGAGCGACCAGCAGTAGGCGCCGGTCGCGGCGACCGCGAGCAGATCGCCGGGCCCGACATCGGCGGGAAGCACCTCGCGCTGCACCACGATGTCGCCGGACTCGCAGTGCTTGCCGACGACCCGCACCAGCTGACCGGGGGCGTCGCTCGCGCGGTTCGCGAGACGCGCGTGGTAGTCGGCCCCGTAGAGCGCCGGCCGCGCGTTGTCGCTCATGCCGCCGTCGACGCTCACGTAGAGGCGCTCGGAGAAGCCGAGGTCGAGCGGGTCGGCCTGCGAATCCGAGCCGGCGAGCTGCACGGCCTTGGTGGTGCCCACCGAGTAGAGGGTCGCACCGGCACTGCCGACGATGCTGCGGCCTGGCTCGAAGGCGAGCTTCGGCAGGGGCAGCGATGCCTCCTCGCAGCTCGCGGCGACGATATCGGCGAGCTCGGCGGCGAGCAGCTGGATGTCGGGCGCCTCCTCGGCCTGCTCGGGCGTGTACGCGATGCCGAAGCCGCCGCCGAGGTTGAGCTCCGGCACGGGGCGGCCGAGCGTCTCGGCCATCTGGGAATAGACGCCGAGCAGGCGGCGGGCCGATTCGCGGAAGGCCTCGCTCGAGAAGATCTGCGAACCGATGTGGCAGTGCAGGCCCACGAAGTCGAGGCTCTCGTGGGCGGCGATGCGCTGGGAGAGTTCGACGGCGCGCGACAGGGGCAGGCCGAACTTCTGATCCTCGTGCGCGGTGGCCAGGAAGTCATGGGTGCCCGCGTGCACGCCGCTGTTGATGCGCAAGCGCACGCGCTGGCGCACGCCGGCGGCGGATGCCGCGGCGGCCACGCGATCGATCTCCTGCTCGCTGTCGATGATGAGGGTGCCGACGCCGACCGAGACCGCGCGCGCGATCTCGGCCTCGCTCTTGTTGTTGCCGTGAAAGCCGATGCGGGCCGGGTCGACGCCGGCGGCGAGCGCCACGGCGAGCTCTCCCCCGCTTGCGACGTCGACGTTCAACCCTTCCTCGACCATCCAGCGCGCGACCTCGACGCACAGGAACGCCTTGCCGGCGTAGTAGACGGAGGCCTCGGTGCCGACTCGAGCGAACTCCCGCTGCAGCGCCTCGCGGGTGCTCCTGGCCCGGTCTCGTGCCGCCTGCTCGTCGATGACGTAGAGGGGCGTCCCGAAGCGCTCGGCCAGATCGGTGGCGGCGACCTCTGCGATCTTGAGGCGTCCGCAGCGCGTGCCGCGGCGGGCGTTCGCGGGGAAGACACGGGTGTCGATCGCGTTCAGGTCAGTCACCCGGCCAAGTCTACTGGCAAGCACATGCCCTCGAGAGGCGGCGAATGCTCAGTCGGCCTGCTCGCCGTCGCAGCTGCCGGGCTGCTGCTGCGAAGGGTTCGAGAGCACGTCGGGGGCGAGCGCCGCTGTGACGGTCGCGGAGCCGCCGAGCGCAGTGGAGCGCAGTTCGATGTCGGTGAGCGTAATGCCCGCCGGCAGCTGATCGCGGATGCAGATGGTGTGCGGGTCGAGCAGGCCGGCCGCCGCTTCGCCGAGCAGAGGTCGCAGCTGTTCGGCGGTCAGGTCGAATCCGGCCGCGTTGACGCCTCTCGGCTCTATTCGCAGATCGCCCCGATCGACGGAGACTGCGATCGAGGCGGTCAGCTGCACCTCGTAGCCGAAGAGCGGCAGAGCGCGGCCGAGCACGAGCTCGCCGGAGCGCACCTCGCCCTCGTCGACAAAGCCGTTGGTGACGAGCGCCATGACCTCGTCCATGCTGTTCGAGGGGATCGTGGCGGAGGCGGTGGCGCCGACGATGTCGCCCTTGCTCGGGTCGAAGGGCAGGGAGTCGGCGCTGGCGCGCAGCGTCGTCTCGATGCCGTCGAAGACCGTGAGGTCGGGGATCGTGAGCTCGACCTGATCGACGTGCCCGCTGAGCGCGGGCACCAGCGCCGAGCCGCCGAGCGCTACCTCGACCGGATGGCCGTCGGGCAGACCCAAGTGTTCCCGGAGCTGCGAGGCGATCACCTGGGGGATGATCGCGCGGAGGGCGAGCTCCGCTCCGCCGGCGAGCACGCCGAGCACGACGAGGGCGAGGATCCCCCGCAGCCACCAGCGCCGCCGTCTGGCGGGCATCTGCCCCGGGGCGCCCGCCGCGCCGGCGCCCTCCCGGTCGCCGAGGCCCTCGACCGTCCGGTCGGCGTCGCCGCCCCCGGTGCTCACAGCCGTTCGGGGGCCGAGACGCCGAGCAGGTCGAGGCCGTTGCGGATCACCTGACCGGCGGCGTCGTTCAGCCACAGGCGGGTGCGGTGCAGATCGGAGACGGGCTCGTCGCCCTGCGGGATGACGCGGCAGTTGTCGTACCAGCGGTGGTAATCGGCGGCGAGCTCCTCGAGGTAGCGGGCGATGCGGTGCGGTTCGCGAAGTTCGGCCGCGCCCGCCACGATGCCCGGGTACTGCTGCAGCTTGCCGAGCAGCTCCGTCTCGGTCTCGTGCGTGAGCAGGCCGGGCTCGAAGGCGCTGCGGTCGATGCCGGCGGCGGCCGCGTTGCGGTCGACGGCGCAGGTGCGGGCGTGCGCGTACTGCACGTAGAAGACGGGGTTGTCGTTGGTTCGACTGCGCAGCTTCTCGCCGTCGAGCGAGAGCGGCGAGTCGGCCGGGTAGCGGGCGAGCCAGTATCGGAGCGCGTCGCTGCCGAGCCATTCGAGCAGGTCGTCGAGTTCGACGATGTTGCCGGCGCGCTTCGAGAGGCGGGCCCCGTTGAGGTTCACGAGCTGCCCGATGAGCGCGGTGATGTCTTTCTCGGTGTCGTCGCCCGCGGCGCCGGCGATGGCCGTGAGCCGGCCGACGTAGCCGTGGTGATCGGCGCCGAGCAGGTAGATCTTCTCCCCGAAGCCGCGATCCTTCTTCGAGAGGTAGTAGGCGGC
>JBEBTD010000134.1:0-6260 GCA_040393965.1 Leucobacter soli
TCAGCGCCGGGCATCGCGCCCGCAAGGCCCGAGGCGAGCGGCATCCGGTCGAGGACTTCCTCTGGACGTACTACTCGATCACTCCCGCCGTGCTCGGCAAGTGGCATCCCGGGGCCGGGGTGGTGCTCGAAGAGGCGGATGAGGATCGCGCGACGTGGAAGTACTACTCGCGCGTGCGCATGCCGGATCCGGCGGCGAGCGGCGAAAGCGAGGGCCTGGCCGTGGATCTGCCGGCCTTCTTGGCCAGGCGCGGCGCGACGGTCGCATACGTGCAGCGGCTGCTCACGGCGACGCTCGACCACACCCCGCAGTTCGGCTGCTTCGGCCTGCACGAGTGGGCCATGGTCTACCGGCTCGGCCCCGACCAGATCCGGCACACCGGCCTGCCGCTGCGAATCGGTCATGAGGCCACCGACCGCGTCGTGGAATCGCACCGCATCGCCTGCAGCCACTTCGACGCCTACCGCTTCTTCACTCCCGACGCCGCGCCCCGCAACATTCTGCGCCCGACGCGCGACACGCAACCCGAGATGGAGCAGTCCGGCTGCCTGCACGCCGGCATGGACGTGTACAAATGGGCGGGCAAGCTCGGCCCCCTCATCCCGGGCGAAGTGCTGCTCGACGCCTTCGAGCTCGCCCGCGACATCCGCGAGGTCGACATGCGGGCCTCGCCCTACGATGTCAGCGGGTACACGGGTGCGGACGGGCGCGCGCTCGAGCCGATCCTCGTCGAGACCGCGGAGGGGAAGCGCGAGTACGCGAGCCTGCAGCGCGGCTTCGCGGAGCGCGGCGACGCGCTGCGCCGGCGAGTGCTCGCGGCGATCTCGGCAGCCCGGGCGGCGCACGAGGCGCGGGCCGGCGCCTAGCAGTACCGCCGCCGCTACCCCGCACCTAACCGCTCGCCCTCGCCGGCTCACCGCGCCAACCCGCTCGAGATCACACGTTTGCGCCGAGATGACACATTATTCGGGCGAATCTTCGTAGGATCTCGGCGCAAACGTGTGATCTCGTGGGCGAGGATGGGGCGAGAGTGGGGCGCGATCCTCGTCCCGTCCACGGCTCGAACCTCATCCCCAGGCGCGAGAGAGCACGATGTTGCCGGTCACGACCGCTTCAGGCCCCAAACCCCGTGCACGTTCGGCGACATCGTGCACGTTCGGCGACATCGTGCACATTCGCGGATCACCGCACCGCCCTGCCGGGCCATGCGGGCCACCGGATCAGCACCCGCGCGATATGACGAAGGGCGCCCGCCCCGAGCGATCGGAACGGGCGCCCTTCGTCAGCGCGCGGCGCGGCTCGGCCGGATCAGACCTCGCTCTGACGACGGCGCTTCATCAGGAGCACAGCCCCGCCCGCGCCGAGCAGCAGCACGGCCAGGCTGACGGCGCCAGCGATCTCGGCGCCGCCGACGGCGATCTCCTTCGGAGCGTCCTTGTCGCCCTTGGGATCCTCGGGATCGACCGGGTCGACCGGGTCGACCGGATCCACCGGATCGATGACGACCACACCGGCGTCCCAGGTCGGGTCGACGCCCTCGGAGGCCCAGAACTCGCGATCGTAGTCGAAGGTGAGCGCCGTGTTCTCCGGGCCGAGCACGAACTTCGCCGAGAGGCCGATCTGGCCCTGCTCTGTCGCGTTCGCATCCGAGTCGTTCGCGGCGTCGCCGCTGCCGACCTTGGTGAACTGGTACCAGCGCGCCTGCTCGCTCGTGAGCGTGAAGCGCACCTGGTAGGTGCCGGCGGGCAGACGATCGAAGAGGTAGCGGCCCTCCGCGTCGGTCTTGGTCGTCGCGACGACCTCGCCCGCCTCGTTCAGCAGCTCGACGGTCACGCCGGCCAGCGGCTTCTCGTCGGGATCCTGCACGCCGTCCTTGTCGGTGTCGATCCAGACGTAGTCGCCTACGGCGTACTCCATCTCGATGACGCCCGCATCCCAGGTCGGGTCGATGCCCTCGGTGGCCTCGATGTCGAAGAACTCGTAGTCGGCATCGGCGGTCAGCGCGGTGTTGCTCTCGTCGAGCACGAACTGCTTGCTCGTGCCGACCAGACGGTTCGCGGTATCGACGCCCGCGTTCGAGTCGCTGCCGGCGGCGCCGGACTCGAGCGAGGTGTAGCGGTATCGCTTGCCCTGCTCCTCGGTCAGCGTGAAGCGCACCTGGTAGGTGCCCGCGGCGAGGTTGTCGAAGCGGTACCGGCCGCGGTCGTCGGTCTCGGTGACCGCGACGACCTCGCCCTGCTCGTTCAGCAGCTCGACGGTCACGCCCTCGAGCGGCTGCTCGTCGGCGTCCTGCACGCCGTCGCGATCGCTGTCGATCCAGACGTAGTCGCCGACCGCGAACGACTTCACGTGCGCGTTCCAGTCGTCCTCGTCGAAGACCTCGAGGCCGGTGACCTCGCCGACCGCGTCGACGCGGGCGGTGTCCGAATGCGTCTGGCCCGCCTGCAGCGCCGGCAGCGTGCCGGTGCAGTCGAAGCGCTCGCCGGGCAGGAAGGGCCCCGCCCATTCGGTGCCGGTCGTGTCGTCGGGGAAGACGCAGACGAGCCCCTCGATCTCGCCGGCACCGCTGACGAGCGTGTCGCTCACGCGCACGTCAACCAGGTTGTCGGGGCCGTCGTTCGAGATCGTGAAGTTGATCTGCTGCGGCTCGCCGGCCCGCAGCGACTTGCCGGGAGCGCTGTCGAAGTCGCCGAGGTAGCCGGGGTCGGTCTCGGTCGTGTCATTCGTCAGCATGCCGTTGCCGTCGTACTGCGGCCCGGTGCTCTCGGGCTCCACGGTCCACTTCTCGATGTCGATGCTGGCAGGGCCCACCGGCACGATGGTGGCGTTCACCTTGCCGATCGAGTTCACGATCGGCAGCGTGCCGTCGGTCACCTCCACGGCGAAGTAGGCCGATGCCCGGGCTCCCTCGGGGTACACACCCGAGGCCTGCTCGATGACGACCTGACCGCCGGCGTAGCTGGCCTGCAGGCCGTGCTCGAGGCTCACGGGGCCGGAGGTGGGGTTGGCCGCGGTGGGAGCGTCCTCCTCCGTGACGAAGCCGAGGAAGTCGACCGCGTCGGGCAGCGTGTCTTCCACATCGAGGATCGCGATACCGCCGTAGCTGCCGCGGGCGATCAGCTCGACCTTGTAGACGTACACGGGCTGCACGAGCTCGCCGTTCGCGTCGGCGGCCGCCTGGAGCGTGCGGGTCCACTGCGCGGTGCCGCGGTCGTAGACCGTCTTCTGCACCTCGAGCTCGTCGCCGTAAGAGGTCGCCTCGGAGGACGCGTCGTTCCAGTACTTCGGATCCTCGCCCGTGCCGTACAGGGTCGCGCGGTTGTAGAGGTCGAGCGTCTGGCCGTCGTTCTCGTCGAAGACGACGGTCGGCAGCTCGACGACGATCACGAGGTTGCCGGTCTGCGTCAGCGCGTTCACCGCGGTCTTGCCGCTCTCCGAGAACTGCACGACGAGGTTGCCGTCGGCGTCGACCGACTTCACCAGGTGCGCGCTGATGTCCTCGCCGCTGTAGGTGCCGGTGACGGTGACGTTCGAGGCGTCGGCCGCGACGTCGAAGAAGGCGGGATCGACCTCGTCGACGATACGGATGTCGGCCGCGGCGATGCCGGTGCGGCTCGGGTTGACCGTGAAGGTGTAGGGCACGGTGGTGCTCTCGCCCTTCTCCACGGTCACGGCCCCGCCGGGCACGCCCTTGCGGAACGCCTGGTCGTCCTTCAACCCCTGGGTGCGCTCCGAGGGGAGCGCGACCGGGTAGACGGGGCGGTCAGCGTTGTGCGGATCGCCGGCTCGGTAGTGGAAGCTCGCCCGGTTGGGCACGATGTAGCGCGTCGCGCCGTCGATGCTGCTCTCGCCGTTCTCCGCGAGCTCGGCCACCGAGGTGAGCTGCGCCTTCGCGTTCAGCAGCACGTTGGTGCCGGACGACTGGCCGACGTTGACCATGAGGGTCTTGCCGTCGGCGCTCACGCAGTAGCTGCCGGGCGCCGTCGAGGCGAAGTCGGCCTGCCCCACGGTGCAGTTCCCCGCCGCGGTCAGCGCGAGGGTGCCCTCGGCGACGGTGAGGAAGGCGGGATCGCCGGTGTTCCAGCTGAGGTCGGCGGGGGTGAGCGTGTCGACGATCACGACGTTGCGGTTCAGCGTGAAGTTCGGCTTGCTGCCGTCCCACACGCCGAGGTTGGCGCGCAGGCTGTAGGTGATCGAGGCGGGCTCGGGCTGCAGGGCGGCGTTGAGGATCGTGCCGTCCTCGTCCGTGATGAACTCGCGCTCGTAGCTCGGCGCGCCCCAGTCGGCGTCCTTGCCGAACTGGCTGCCCGGGTTCGGCCCGGGGGTCCAGCCCTGGATGCGAATGGTCGCGTCCTGGTCACGGGTGTCGTCGGGGCCGAACGAGGCGACGTTCGGCAGGTCGACGAAGTAGCTGGCGTTGTTCGCGTTGTACGCCGTCTCCAGCGCGGTCTCGAGCGCGGCGCGCGCGGCCTCGTCGGGAACCGAGGCGACGTACTCGATGACGAGCTTCTGGGGGCCGACGAAGTCGAAGGTGCCCTCGAAGCTGTGTCCGTCGGCGGCGATCGTCGGAGCGAAGGCGGCCGGGGTGGTGCCCGCGTCGAGTGCGGTCACGGTGCGGTTCCACCCGTCCGGACCGGCCCAGCTGGTGAGCTGGGAGGTGAAGCTGCCGGCCTCGTACTCGAGGTAGCTGGGCAGCGCATCGGCGATGCGGAAGTCATCGCGGGTCTCTCCGGCGGGCACGTCGATCACGAGACGGTAGCGGATGTCGGCGCCGATGATCGAGTCGTCGATGTGGGAGAACGCGTCGGTGGTGGCGTCGAGACGCACGTAGCCGTTGAGGTTGCCCGGGCTGAGCCTGACCTTGTCGACCGCGTCGGAGAGATTCTCCTTCTCGTCGCCGCCGTTCTGGATGACGATCCGGACCTTGCTCTCCTCGCCATTCAGCTCCCAGCTGAGATCCTCGATCGTGGTCTGGTCGGCGGACTTCAGGTTGAAGTCGATGTCGAAGACGCCCTGGTTGACGCCGTCGGGCCACGGCTCCTTGAAGTTGACCGTGAGCTCGGTGCCGTTCCACGCGAACGAGTCGATGGCGGAGGTGGTCGCGGGCACCGTGGTCGGCAGCACGACGTTCCCGCTGTTGAAGTCGAAGGTGTGCGAGGTGCCCGCGAGCGGCGGCGTCGCACTGCCGCTGTACTTCACGCGCAGCTTCAGCGCGGCGTTCTCTGGCAGCACGGTGTCATCGGTCACCGGGCTGCCGTTGTACAGCAGCGTCGCTTCGAGCCCCGGCGTGGCCGCCTGCGCGGTCGGAGCGGTCGTCACGACCAGTCCGAAACTGACGGCGAGCGCCGCGATCGTGGCGATGGCGCGCTTCGCGAAACCGCGCACCCCTCGCCGTCCCTCAAGTGTTCTAGACACGAGTCTTCCCCATTCGTCTGCATCCATCGGCACCGGGGCGCAGAAACCGCGGAACTCCCCGGGCGCAGGCGGGCATGGCGGCATGGCGATGCCCGGTATCTGCGGGCGACCAGGCTCCCCCAAGCAGCTGGTCGCGGCTAAAGCCTATGTGCGATGCGAGGCCGAAAGACGCCCGATCGGGGTGAAATCAGGGGTGAAGCGAGGGTGAAACCGAGGGTGACGCCCGGGCCTCGAAGGGTCAGGGCTCCTGCGTCTCGCTCGACTCGGCGGCGAGACGGTGATGGTGATGGATCACCTCGGCGACGACGAAGTTGAACCACTTCTCGGCGAACTCGGGGTCGAGCTGCGCGTCCTCCGCGAGGGCGCGCAGGCGCGCGATCTGCCGGGCCTCGCGCTCGGGATCGCTCGCAGGCATCTCGTGCTCGGCCTTGAGGCGCCCCACCTGCTGCGTGCAGCGGAAGCGCTCGGCGAGCATGTGGATCAGCGCGGCGTCGATGTTGTCGATACTGCTGCGCAGCGCGAGCAGGCGCGCCTCGGGGGTCTCGTCGTTCACGGTCATGGCGATCCTCGTCTTCAGCCGAGCAGATCGTGGCGCACGACCACCTGCTCGCGCTCCGGGCCGACGCCGATCGCCGAGATGCGCGACCCGCTCATGCCTTCGAGGGCGAGGATGTAGTCCTGCGCGTTCTTCGGCAGATCCTCGAAGCGGCGGGCGCCCGAGATGTCCTCGTTCCAGCCGGGGAACTCCTCGTAGATCGGCTTCGCGTGGTGGAAGTCGCTCTGGTTGACCGGCATCTCGTCGTGGCGCACGCCGTTCACCTCGTAGGCGACGCACACGGGGATCG
>JBEBTD010000135.1:0-6209 GCA_040393965.1 Leucobacter soli
TCGGCATCGAGACCAAGGGCGGCATCATGACGAAGCTCATCGAGCGCAACACCGCGATCCCGACCAAGCGCAGCGAGACCTTCACCACGGCCGAGGACAACCAGCCCTCGGTGGCCATCCAGGTGTTCCAGGGCGAGCGCGAGTTCACCCGCGACAACAAGAACCTGGGCACCTTCGAGCTCACCGGCATCGCGCCGGCCCCGCGCGGCGTGCCGCAGATCGAGGTGACCTTCGATATCGACGCCAACGGCATCGTGCAGGTCTCGGCGAAGGACAAGGGCACCGGCAAGGAGCAGACGATCACCATCTCGGGCGGCTCCTCGCTGTCCAAGGAGGACATCGAGCGCATGGTGCGCGAGGCCGAGGAGCACGCCGCCGAGGACAAGGCCCGGCGCGAGTCGGCCGAGCAGCGCAACAACGCCGAGCAGCTGGCCTACTCGGTCGAGAAGCTCATCGGCGAGAACGAGGACAAGCTGCCCGAGGACGTCAAGACCGAGGTGCAGGGCGACCTCGACGAGCTCAAGCAGGCGCTCGCCGGTGACGACGATGCCGCGGTGAAGACCGCCGCCGACAAGCTCGGCCAGAGCCAGCAGAAGCTCGGCCAGGCGATCTACGAGGCCGCGCAGGCAGAGGCCCCGACCGCCGAGGCGGGCGAGAACCCGGAGTCGAACGACGACGACGTGGTGGACGCCGAGGTCGTTGAGGACGACGAGGAGCAGAAGTAACGATGACGCAGCACGAGGATCCCACGCCCGACGGCGTGGAGGACTCGACGGCGGCTGAGGGGCCGGAGGCGAACGCCTCCGGCCCCGAGCCGCAGTCGGGTGACGAGGAACTGACGGTGGAGGACATCCTGAACGCCGCGCCCGCGGGCGCCGAAGGCGGGGACGCCGATCCGGTCGCCGAGGAGGAGAACCCCTACCTCGAGGATCTTCGCCGCATTACCGCCGAGTACGCCAACTACCGCAAGCGCACCGAGGCCAACGCCGAGGTCGAGAAGCAGCGCGCGAAGGCCGCGGCCGTGATGCCGCTGCTCGGCGTGCTCGACGACCTCGACCGCGCCGAGGCGCACGGCGACCTCGAAGAGGGCAGCGCCTTCGCGACGATCGCGCAGAAGTTCCGCGGCGTGCTCGAGCGCATGGGCGTCGAGGGCTTCGGCGAGAAGGGCGAGGCCTTCGACCCGCAGATGCACGAGGCGATCGCGCAGCTGCCCGTCCCCGGCACCGAGCAGCCCACGGTGCTCGACGTCGTCGAGCGGGGCTATCGCCTGGGCGACGTGGAGCTGCGCCCCGCCAAGGTAGCGGTGGCGGTGGCTGCGGATGGCTAGTCAAGACTGGCTCGAGAAGGACTTCTACCAGATCCTCGGGGTCTCGAAAGAAGTGACCGACGCCGAGCTGAAGCGGGCGTACCGCAAGCTCGCTCGCAAGTATCACCCGGACTCCAATCCCGGCGACACCGCGGCCGAGGCGAAGTTCAAGGAGATCAGCGAGGCGTTCTCGGTGCTGAGCGACAAGGAGCAGCGCGCCGAGTACGACCAGATCCGCGCGATGGGCGCCGGTGGCGCCCGCTTCACGGCTGGCGGCGCCGGCGGGCAGGGCTTCGAGGACATCTTCGGCGGCATGTTCGGCGGCGGCGGTCAGCGCTTCACCTTCCAGCAGGGAGGTGCGCCGGGCGGCTACGACGATCTCTTCGGCATGTTCGGCGGCGGCCAGCGCGCGCCCCGGGGCCCCCGCCCCGGCCGCGACGTCACCGCCTCGGTCACGCTCGACCTCGACACGGCCGTGCGCGGCGACACCGTGACCCTGCAGACCCAGAACGGCCAGGTCAAGGTCAAGGTGCCCGCGGGCGTCGGCGACGGCAAGCGCATCCGCGTGCGGGGCAAGGGCGAACCCAGCCCCGACGGCGGTCAGGCCGGCGACCTCATCCTCACCGTGCACGTGCGCAAGCATCCGGTCTTCGAGCGCGAGGGCAACCATCTGCGCGTCAAGCTGCCGGTCACCTTCGCCGAGGCCGCGCTCGGCGCTACCGTCGAGGTGCCGACCCTCGGCGGCGATCCGGTGAAGCTGCGCATCCAGCCCGGCACCCCGAGCGGACGCGTGCTGCGGGTCAAGGGCCGCGGTGTGCACACCTCGAAGGCGACCGGAGACCTGCTGGCCGAGGTGCAGGTGGCCGTGCCGTCTCACCTGAGCGGCAAGGCGAAGGAGGCCCTCGAGGCTTTCCGCGATGCCATGCCCGACGAGAACCCGCGAGCCGATCTGCTCGCCCGCGCGAGGGGCTAGGTCACCATGGCGCAGCAGAGACCGCAGATGGATCGCTACACCCCGATCTTCGCGATCGCGGCCGCGGCGGAGCTCGCCGAGATGCATCCGCAGACCCTGCGCCAGTACGACCGCATCGGGCTGGTCTCGCCGCAGCGCACGAGCGGCAACACCCGCCGCTACTCGCTGCACGATGTCGAGCAGCTGCGCGAGGTCGCGCGCCTCTCCGCCGAGGGCCTGAGCCTCGAGGGCATCCGCCGGGTGCTGCAGCTCGAGGATCAGGTTCGCGAGTTGCAGGGCCGGGTCCGCGAACTCGAGCGGGCGCTCAGCGACGAACTGCTGAACCGCCCCGAGCGCCGCGTCTTCGCGGCCGGGCAGGCGGGCGAGATCATCACGATGCGACGAGGATCGCGGCTGCGCCGCAGCGCGGAGGTCGTCGTGTGGCGCCCGGATGCGCGCCCCGACGCGCGATGAGCGGAACGTTCGGCATCGAGGGGCTCGAGGGTTTCCTCTCGGGCCTCTCGCGCGAGCCCGACTTCGACGCGCCGGAGTTGCGGGCCTACGACGCCGCCGACCAGTTGCTGCTCGAGACCGCTGAGGCACGGCCGCACTGCGCCGAGAGCGTGGTCGTCATCGGCGATCGTCATGGCGCCCTCGCGCTCGGCGCCGCGCGCTTCCTCGGCGCTCGGAGTGTCCGGGTGCACCAGGATCCGCTGCTGTCTCAGCGGGCGCTCGAAGCCAACGCCGCTCGGCTCGGCCTGAGCGACGCCTACGAGCATCATCCCCTGGGCGAGTCGCTCCTGCGGGGGGCGACGCTCGTGCTCGTCCAGCTGCCGCGATCCTCGTCGGAGCTCGACGAGATCGCCTGGCACATCGCCCGCTGGGCCGACCCGGGGGTGACCGTGCTCGCGGGCGGCCGGGACAAGCACATGAACCGGAGCATGAACGAAGTGCTCGCCCGTTCGTTCGCGTACGTCGCGGCCGGCCTGGGTCGGCGCAAGGCCCGGGTGCTGACCGCGAGCTCCCCTCGCCCCGCCGCCCAGCTCGGCGAGCCGCGCTTCCCGGTGCGGGCCCGCGACCGCGAGCTCGGCTTCGAGCTCTTCGCCTTCGGCGCGACTTTCGGCGGCGCTTCCTTCGATCACGGCAGCCGGCTGCTCCTGCGAACGCTGCGCGAGGATCCGCCTCTCCCGGCGGGGCGCATCTTCGACCTCGGCTGCGGCAACGGCGTGCTCGCGACCGCCGCCGCGTTCGCCTGGCCCGAGGCCCGCGTGATCGCGAGCGACCAGTCCGCGGCTGCCGTCGCGGCGACGCGCCTGACCGCGGCAGCCGCCGGAGTCGCAGCCCGCGTCGAGGTGCACCGCGCCGATGCGAGCGAGGCGGTGCCCGACGGATGGGCCGAGCTGGTGCTGCTGAACCCGCCGTTCCACACGGGCTCGACCGTGCACGCCGGGGTGGCGCACCGGCTGATCCGCTCCTGCGCCCGCGCCCTCGCGCCCGGCGGCGAGCTGCGGCTCGTGTTCAACTCCCACCTGGCCTATCGCCCGCTCGTGGAGCGCGAGATCGGGCCGACGCGGCAGCTCGCCCGCGACAAGACCTTCACCGTGCTCGCGGCGACCCGCCGAGCCCGCGCATAGCGATTCCGGGCATCGGGCGTCAAGGGGCGCAGAAGTATCACAAAACGGTAACGGAACTCGCTATGCTGTGAGTCATCGCACGCAGAGGTGCGGCGGCGGAGCCGGCGAACGCCGGCAAGGAGGTTCGCGATGGAGCCCGTAGGCGGAGTTCGGACGATCGGCCGAGCGATCACCGAGAGCACCGCACTGCGCGCCGCACTGCTCGCCTGGCTGCTCACCTCGTTGCTGATCGTCGTGATCGTGCTCGATCCCAAGGCCGCCTCGGCGGCGAGCCCCATGCAACTGCACGGCGCCCTCCAGCGCAGCGAGGGCGTCGGCATCATCGCCCATCGAGGCGCGGCGGCACTCGCCCCCGAGAACACGCTCGCAGCGTTCAGAGTCGCGATCGAGCAGGGCGCCGACTTCGTCGAGACCGATGTGCAGCTGAGCGCGGACGGCGTCGCCATGCTCATGCACGACCCCGATCTCGACCGCACCACGAACGGCTCCGGCCCGATCGGCGCGCGCACCTTCGACGAACTGCGCGCGCTCGACGCCGGCTCCTGGTTCGGCGCCGAGTTCGCGGGGGAGCGCATTCCGAGCTTCGCCGAGTTCATCGAACTGCTGGGGCCCGCGCCCACGCGCGCCTTCGTCGAGCTCAAGGGCCCGTGGCCGGCCGAGCAGGTCGCCGAGGTCGTGGGCCTGCTGCGCGAACAGCAGCTGACCCACCGAATCCTGCTCGCCTCGTTCGAGCGCGACACTCTCGAGGCGCTGCGCGAGCTCGCGCCCGAGTACGCGACCGTGATGCTCACGCGCGAGCTCGAACAGACGGATGTCGACTACGCGATCGCGCTGCGGGTCTCGGCCGTCTGCGCGCGCGGCAAGCTGCTCGCGAAGCAGCCCCGCGAGGTCGGGCTGCTCAGAGACGCGGGCATCGGTGCGATCGCCTACACGCTCAACACCCCGAAGCAGTGGCAGCGGGCGGCCGATCTGGGCGTCGACTTCTTCGTGACGGACGACCCGCCCGCCCTGGCGGCCTGGCGCGAGGCGCGCGCGGCCTGAAAGACTGTGGCCATGACGCCTCTCGCCCGCACCCGCATCGGATCCTCGAATCTCCAGGTCGCCGCGCTCGCGCTCGGCGGCAACGTCTTCGGCTGGACGGCCGATCGCGAGACCTCCTTCGAAGTGCTGGACGCCTTCGTCGCCGGCGGCGGCGACCTCATCGACACGGCCGACGGCTACTCGCACTGGGTTCCCGGCAACGGGGGCGGCGAGAGCGAGACGATCATCGGCGAATGGCTCGCGTCGCGCGGCCTGCGCGACGGCGTCGTGCTCGCCACCAAGGTGTTCACCCACCCGGGTTTCCCCGGGCTCTCGCCGCAGAACGTGCGCGACGCCGTCGAGGCTTCGCTCGCCCGCCTCGGCACCGACTGCATCGACCTCTACTATGCGCACTACGACGACCCCGAGACCCCGATGGAGCAGAGCGTCATCGCGTTCTCCCAACTGGTGGACGAGGGCAAGATCCGCGCGATCGGCCTCTCGAACTTCACGGCCGAACGCGTCGACGAATGGGCGAGGATCGCGCGCGAGGGCGGCTTCCACGCCCCGGTGGCGCTGCAGCCCCACTACAACCTCGTCGAGCGCGATTTCGAGACGAACGGGCTGCGCGCGGTCGCCGAAGCGCAGGGGCTCTCGGTCTTCCCCTACTTCTCGCTCGCCAAGGGCTTCCTCGCGGGCAAGTACCGCGACGAGGCCGATGCGACGAGGGCCGGCGCAAGCCCGCGGGCAAAGGGCGCCGCGCAGTACCTCGACGACCGCGGGCGCGCCGTGCTCGCGGTGCTCGACGACATCTCCCAGTCGCGCGGGGCCGAGCTCGCGACGGTCTCCCTCGCATGGTTGAGGCAGCAGCCGACCGTCGCCGCGCCCATCGCGAGCGCCCGCGACACCGCCCAGCTCCCTGCGCTGCTCGCCTCGATGGAGCTCGAGCTCGACGCCGACGAACTGCGCGCCCTCGACGCCGCGAGCGCCTGAGCGACGGCTCGCCCCGCGGCGGGCGCCGATCCTCGTCGTGCTGGAAGAATGGTGGAGTGAACGAAACGGCGGCCCCGCATCCCGAGCGCAGCACCTCCGGCGTGGGCCCGTGGCCCGGCGGCCGGGACGAGTGGCCCGACGGCGAGCACTACGACCCCGAGCTGCTCGAGAACGGCGACACCCGCAACGTGATCGACCGCTACCGCTACTGGCGCACCGACGCGATCAAGGCCGACCTCGACGAGCAGCGGCATCCGTTCCACGTGGCGATCGAGAACTGGCAGCACGACATGAACATCGGCTC
>JBEBTD010000136.1:0-6199 GCA_040393965.1 Leucobacter soli
AGTTGCGTTGCGCGCAGCAGCCAAGGAAACTACCTCCGTGGGCCCCGTCGGGCCGTCTGACCTGGTCTAGCGGTGTATGGCTTCGAGGTGTACTCGCGAAAAAGATCGAATGGCGAGTGTGAGGCCGACCGCAATATGAAGGCACACAGAAGTTCGAAGCGCAAATATCAACTGTAATTCATTTGTTACCGCAGGGCAAGGCCCGCGAGATATTCTTTTGCGCCTTCGAGGATCGCGCCCCGCGCACGGCCGCCGGCTCGCATCCGCGCGACCGGAGCCGGCGGCTCAGTACCCCGGGCACCGCACGGCAGCCTGCGCGATCGAGCAGTTCACCCCCACGGAGCCGCGGCCCAGGTAGAGCCGCGCACCGGCGTCGCCGAGGGCGTCGAGCACGCCGATGCGCAGCGCGGCGACTTCGTATCGGCCCTCCGGCAGCGGCTGCCAGTCCCCCGGCTCGGCGCCGCCGGCGAGCGGGTCGTTCTGGGCGTTGATCGTGACGGCCACGATGCCGTTCACGTAGAGCGCGCCGTACAGGCCCGACACCGCTGCCACTACGGGGCCGATCAGATCCTGCAGACGCCCGAGAAGGCCGCCGACCGTCGGCAGCACTCCCCTGACCGCGGGCCCGATGACACCGCCGACGGCCGTGCCGGTGAGCGCGCCGAGGATCGGGGTGAGCAGCGACACCGGGATGAGCCCGCCCAGCACACCGCCGGTGACGGTCACGCCCTGCCCGGCCTCGATCGCTGCGAGCCCGCCGACGGCCGCGATGTTGATCTCGGCGACGTTCTGCACGATGCAGGGCACTGGCCAGAGGCAGATCTCGGCCCGCAGCACGATCTTCGCCCGCACGTCGAGGGCGATGGCGTCGATCGCCGCGGTGAGGGCGTCGTCGACGTCGTCGAGCCAGTCCTGCAGCGCCTCGTTCAACGCCGACTGCAGCGCGGCGACGACGACGGGATCGGCGAGCGGGGCGGTGTTCGGGGGGAGCCCGTTGAGGCCGTTCCCGTACTGCCCCGGGTAGGCCCGTTGCAGCAGCGCCGCCGTGTCGATGCGGACGGTACCCGCGCCGAGGTCGAGGCTCACCGCGCCGGCCGAGTCGGAGATCGTGACGCCTGCGAGCGCGGCGACCTCGGCCAGACCGATCGAGGCGCTCAGCGAGGTCACCTGCACGCTGCCAAGGTTGAGGGTTCCGAGCACTCCGGTGAGCAGCGAGCCGAGTCCGCCTCCGATCTGGCTGAGCAGTCCGGAGTTGCCCGCGAGCCCCGCGACGACGCCGTTCAGCTCGGACACGATGAGGTTCAGCTCGTTCTTGAGCGCGGTGACGGTCGGCGATTCCACGACGGTCGCGAGCGAAGTGGTCAGGTACTCCCGAGTCAGCGCGGAGGAGAGGTTCTCGCCCCAGATCGCGCGGCAGCCGTCGAGTTCGGCCCGGCCGGCGACCGCGCCGATCTCGAGGCCCGCATCGGCCAAGCCCGGCAGCAACGCGCCGAGGTCGTGGTCGAGCGCGCCCAGCAGGGTGGAGAGCCGCAGGGTCGCGAGCTCCGGGTATCCGTTGCCGGGCTCCGCGGCGATCGCGCCCGTGTTTGTCACGAAGCCGGCCGCGCCCTGGGACACACCGGTGCTGCTCCCCCGCGCATACTGACCGAGTGCGCCGAAGCTGTTGTCGAGCGGCAGTTGCAGCAGGTCGCCGAGGTCGGCCTCGGCCGCGCTGAGCGCCGTGACGTTGAGGGGGTTGGCATAGGCGTCGACGCCTGCCGGGTTCGCGCTCGCGGGATCGACGACGGTGCGGCTGCCGTCGTTGGTGACGGTCGCACCCGCCGCGTCGACGGCGGCGTCGAGATCGATTCCGAGGATCGCGCCGCTCAACACGCGACCCTGCCCTCTGGCGGCGAACTGCCCCGAAGGAGCGGTGCAGTCGCTCGTGCCGATGACGGCGTGCGTCCATTCGGCATCGTTCCAGCTCGCCTCGGTCGCCGCCCCGGTCTGGGCGAGACCGATCGCGCCCAGCACGATGCTCGCCAGCAGCAACCGCGGCTCGGCGCGGGGCGGCAGCATACCTCGCGGGCCCCGACGCCCTGCGCGTGTCACGCGCTTCGCCCGACTCATCGGCGGGCCTCCGTCGAACGCTGCGTCTTCGCCCGGAGCGTCGCGGTGGCGCCGACGCCGAGCAGCCCGGCGGCGAGCAGCGCGAGCGCGAGCGCATCCTCGCCCGTGGCGACGAGCGGCGGCTCGGGCGAATGCGGGGCGCTTCCGCCCTCGCCGCTCGCATGCAGGCCGACGCCGATGCGGGCCTCCGCGCCCTCGAGCTCGGCGACCGGCGCGGTCGGCGCGAGCGCGAGGGTCACGAGCAGTTGACGCGGCGCGACGCGCGCGAGCGGCCCGAGTTCGATCATCTCTCCGGAGGGGCTGGCGGCGACGCTCTCCAGCCTGGCGGCGGGGAGCACGGTCTGCTCCGCCCGGGGGCAGACGGGGCGCGGGGCATCGGCGACGGCGAGCGAGGCCGACGCCCGGTACGGGGCCGCGCACCCGTTCACCGCGACCGTCATCGCCGCCGCGCGGACGAGTGGGCCGTCGGAGCGCAGTTCGAGGGCGAGCCGCGCTCGCTCCTCGTCGTGCAGCCTCGCCTCGACCACCCAGTACACCGTCTGACCGGGGCCGAGCTCCGTCCACCGCGGCGAGGAGGGGTCGGAGCTCAGCACGAGATAGCCGGGCCGTCCGGTCTCGGAGACCTGCTGGAGCACCGCGAAGGCGCGCTCGGCGACGAGCATCGAACCCGCGAGCAGCAGCGCGACCGACAGACTCGCGAGCAGCGCGAAGGCGGGCGTCCGGCCGTGCCGGCCGCCCCTCGCGCTCCCGAATACCGTCATCGCCCGTTCAACCCGCTCGTTCCCTCGCCGCGTGCCTTCCGCCGTCCGCTGCCCGCGCGGAATGGCGCGCGCCCAGCTCCGCCTTCGCAGGGCGCCGGGCGCGATCCTCGCCGCCGTCGCCGTCCTCGTCCCTTCCGCCCGGCCAGAAGGCCCACACGACGAGCGCGGCCGCCAGCAGGGTCATCACCCCCATGCCGATGGGGCTCTGCGCGAGCATGAGCGCCGTTCCCAGGACGGGCAGTGCGAACACCACTCGCCTGGCATCCGTCACAGTGTAGGGCAGCATGTCGGGATGCTCGTTGTCGTCGCCCTGCATCACGAGCTCGCGGGCTCCCGAGTGCGCGCCGTGCGGGGCGTCCCTGATCTCGATGATCCGGTGCGTCACCGGCAGCTCGCCGGAGCCGCGCTGCACCGTGATGACGTCGCCCACCCGGATCTCGTCGGCGGTCACCGGCAGTGACACCGCGAGGGCGCCCTGTGGCATCGTCGGCGCCATCGACCCCGTGCGGAAGGTGATGAGCGTCGCTCCCGTGCTGCTCGCGAACACGAACCAGCCGGCGAGGGCGATCACCGCGATCACCAGCATCGCGGTGATCGCGGCTCCTGCGATTCTCTGCATCATCCGGCCACCTCTCGGCGATCGGCGAAGCGGGTGCCTCCTACAGGCGATGCCAGGCGCACCCCTCCGCGTCGACGGTCAGGAGGTCGAGACCGCCCTGAACTCCCAGGCCGGCGCGATGGTGCGGTTCATGAGCTCGCCGCCCGTGCCCGTCTGCGCGCCGGAGGGCAAGGTGATCACGAAGCAGTAGTGCTGCGGGGCGCCGGCCACCGTGGGCGTCGCCGCGGCGAGCGCCTGCGCGGTTCCGGCGGCAGTGCCGAGGGCCGCGTTCGAGAGGCCCGCGACCGCGGGGCCCCAGTCCTCGTCCTCGACGCTCGTCGAGTCGCAGCTCGGCGCGGTCGACGCGGTGGAGGTATAGACGCTCACCCGGGCCGCGGCCCAGAGCGGGCCCGGGGTGCCGCCGGCGCCGGTGGTGGGGCCGTCGAGCGGCTTGCCCGCGATCGGGGTGACGCCCGATGCGGCGACCGCGCCCTGCAGCGTGACATCGCCGCCGAGCGAGCCCCCCTTCGTGCGCAGCGAGACCGGCGCGTACACGCTGTCGCCGGGCGAGAGCGCGAGCGCTCCGGGCGTGAAGGTCAGCGCACCGCCTGGGTTGCTCTCCTCGTCGACCCAGACCGCGGCGCCGGAGGCCACCGTGTTCTGCTCGACCTCGAAGCCGCTGGTTCCGATGCCCGGGCCCCCGCTCGCTCCGCCCCAGACCCATTCCGAGTCGTTCCACGAGGCCAGCGTGTAGGTGGCGCCGATGCCGACGACCAGCAGGCCGCCGGTGAGTGCCGCGATTTTTCGGGTACGCCGATTGATCCGACGAGACATGTTGCTCCCCATTCTGTCTGACTTTTCTGTTCGCCGACGCGCTGCGCCCGATCCCTTTCGGGGCGGCGCGAGGCCGATCTGCGTCGGGGACGCGGAGCCCTCCCCTTCGAGTCCGCGCTGCACCCCCGAGTGAGCATCAGAATAGAACGTCCACGCGAGGAAGGCCACCGTGCGGGTAAAAATATTTCCGCCAGATGTCACGACTGCATAACGGTACGCTTGAGACATGAGCGAGCAGAGCGAGACGAACGCCGTCACCGGCGGCGGGGAGGCGGCCGACGTTACCGCCGAGACCATCATCTTCGGCGCCGACTGGTGCGGCGACTGCCGCCGGGCGAAGACGGTCTTCGACCGTGCCGGCGCCCCGTACAAGTACGTCGACCTCGTCGAGGATCCGTCCGCCGCCGATGTGGCTCGCGAGATCAGCGGACGCACGAATATCCCGGTGATCGTCTACCGAGACGGCAGCCACCAGGTCGAGCCGTCGAACGCCGACATGCAGCGCAAGATCGACGAGCTGGGACTCGCCGCGGGCGCGGCGTGAGGCTGCCCGATCCGGTCACGCTGAGCTCCGGCCTCGTCGCCGAGGTCGAGGAGGATCGCTGGGTTCCCGGCGCCGTCCAGCTTCTCGTCGACGGCACGCCGCAGTCGCATGTGAATCTGCGCGATCCGAGCGAGGTCTTCTTCGAGTACGTGCGCCGCATCGCCCACGCGATCGATCTGTTCCGCCCGCCCGGGCAGCCGATCTCCGCGCTGCATCTCGGCGGGGGCGCCTTCACCGTGCCGCGCTACGTCGAGGCGACGCGGCCCGGCAGCCGTCAGCAGGTGGTCGAGCTCGAGAGCGCCCTCGTCGAGCTCGTGCGCGAGGCGGCGCCCCTGCCAAAGCGAGCCAGCATTCGCGTGCGGCACGGCGACGCCAGAGCGGTGCTCGAGAAGCTGCCGGCCGGCATGCACGGGGCCATGGATCTCGTGGTGGTCGACATCTTCGCGGGCTCCCGCACCCCGGCGCACGTCTCGAGCATCGAGTTCTACTCGAGGATCGCGCCTCTGCTCGCGCCCGACGGCCTCGTAGTGGCGAACACGACCGACGGCGCAGGGCAGGCGTTCGCCAGGGGGCAGGCGGCGACGCTCGCCTCGGTGTTCGGATCCGTCGCCGTGGTCGGCGAGCCCCAGACCTTGAAGGGGCGTCGCTTCGGCAATGTCGTGCTGCTCGCCTCGCCGGGAGAGCCCGAGCTCGACTGGCTCCCGCGACTGCTCGCCGGCGGGCCGCATCCGGCGCGCATGCTCGTGGGCCGTGAACTCGAGGAATGGCTCCGCGGCGCACGGCCCGTCACCGACGCCGACGCCGAACCCAGCCCGGAGCCTCCGGCGGAGGTCTTCGGGCGTGGCTGAGCTCCACCGCGTCAAGGTCTGGGCGGAAGCCCTCATCCGCATGCATCTCGACCCGATCCACGGCGAAGGCGCCTGGACGTTCGGCTTCGACCATGCGAAGCGCCGCGCCGGCCTGTGCGACTACACCGCGAGGCGCATCACGGTGTCGCGCCACCTCGCGGCCAAGTTCGACGACGACGAGATCCATCAGATCCTGCTGCACGAGGTCGCGCACGCGATCGCCGGCTCCGCGGCAGCCCACGGGCGCGAGTGGAAGCGCATCGCACGCGGGATCGGCTACGTCGGAGGCCGCACGCACGACGGCGAGATCGCGCACGAGCTCGCTCCCTGGCTCGGCGTGTGCCCGGCAGGGCATGAGCACGCGCGCTTCCGCTGTCCGACGCGCGAGACCTCCTGCGCCAGGTGCTCGAGGTCGTTCTCCAAGGAGCATCTCATCGCCTGGCGACGGCGCTAGGCGGATCCCACCCCGCCCCGAGCCCGGCCTCGTCCTGCCCCGCCCCGAGCC
>JBEBTD010000137.1:0-6148 GCA_040393965.1 Leucobacter soli
GCGAGGTGCAGCAGACGGTCGACGACGTGGTCGTGATCCGCAAGGGCGAGCTCGCATTCGCCGGCACGCTCGCCGAGTTGCAGCGGGGCGGCGGCGAGCGCACGGTGCTCGTCTCGGCGGACGGAGAGCAGTCCGCGCTCGCGTCCGCGCTGCAGCAGGCGGGCGCCCGAGTGCAGGGCATGCGCGGCGAGCAGATGCGGGTGAGCGGTCTCGAGCCCGGGGAGGTCGGCGCGGTGGCGCTGCGATCGGGGGTCGCCCTGTCGCACCTGAGCGTCGAGCAGAGCGAGCTCGAGCAGAGCTTCCTCGAGCTGATCGCGAGCGGCGACGAGGATCCCCACCCGCCTGCCCGCCCTTCGCCGGAAGGGGGTGTCGCATGAGCCGGATCGCCCGCAGCCTCTCCTCCGAGTTCCGCAAGGCGGTAGCCACCAGGCTCTGGTGGATCCTCGCGGTCGTGCTCTTCCTCTACTCGGCCATGATCGCGGCCACCTTCGCCTTCATGTTCGGCGCGATGGGAGAGCTGACGAGCGGCGCGGCGGGCGCCGGAGCCGATGCCGCCGTCGCTCTGTCCGAGCGGCAGATCGCCGACATGGTCTATTCCTCGGTCAGTTCGTTCGGCTATGCGATCCCCCTGCTGCTCGGCGCGCTCCTGGCCACGGGCGAGCTCCGCCACGGCACGCTGGGGTTGACCTTCACGCTCGAACCGAGGCGGGGCATCGTGCTGCTGAGCAAGACGCTCGTGCTGATGGTCGTCGGTGCGGTGGTCGGCGTCGCGGGGATCGCGGGCGGTGTCGGCACGGGCGCGGTGGTGATCTCAGCCACCGGTGGCGACCCGATGATCGTCAGCGGCGAGACCTGGTTGCTCGCGGCGCGGGCCCTGACGGTGCTGGCGGTCTGGGCGATCATCGGCTTCGGGATCGGGGTGCTCGTGCGGAACCAGGCGATCACGATCGTGATCGCGCTCGTCTTCACCCAGTTCGTCGAGCCGACGCTGCGGGCGGCGTCGGGTTTCTGGGAGTGGAGCGCGCATGTCGCGAAGTTCCTGCCGGGAGCCGCGACCGACTCCTTCGTCGGCGCGAGTGTGATGAACAGCCTCTCGACGGTCGACCCCTCGCTCGGGAGCGGGGTGGAGCCGCTCGGGATGGGCGGCGGCCTGCTCGTGCTCGCGGTCTACGCGTTCGCCGCGGTGCTCGCCGGCTGGCTGTTGCGCTGGCGCGGCGACGTCGTCTGACCCCCAAGTCGGATCGTGAGGGCATCAGGCGCCGGTCGTCGAAGGAGGGTCGCGAACGTGGAGCGCTCAACAAGCAAAACTGAAGCAATCACGCAGTTATGCAGGAAATCTGCCCGAAACGCGCAGTTGACACCGCCGTAACCGCTGCTTAAAGTGATCTGAGCGCGCAACAAAGAATCCAAGAACTGCGCGATCGAGTGAATTTCAAGGAGGTCGGTGTGGACCTGCAATTGTTGGCGGCTCTGCTCGTCGGCGTGGCAACTGTCATCTTCATCATTCTGCGGACGCGTCTCGACGCGTTCCCGGCGCTGCTGATCGGCGCGATCGTCACCGGCCTCGTCGCCGGCGTCGCCCCGCTCGAGATCGTCACCATGATGACGACGGGCTTCGGCAACACCCTCGCGAGCATCGGCATCGTGATCGGCCTGGGCGTCGCGCTCGGCAAGCTCATGGAGGTCACCGGCGCGGCCGACGCGCTCGCCATGGCGTTCATCAAGCTCTTCGGCAAGGGCCGAGAGGCCGTCGCCATGAGCGCCACCGGCGCCGTCGTCTCGATCCCTGTCTTCTGCGACAGCGGCTACGTCATGCTGCACCCGCTGGCCCGCTCGCTTGCCCGCAAGGCGAAGCAGTCCGTCGTGGTGCTCTCGCTCGCGCTCGCGGGCGGCCTCGTGCTCAGCCACACCCTCGTGCCGCCGACGCCCGGCCCGCTCGCCGTCGCCGGCCTGCTCGGCGTCGACCTCGGGGTGATGTTCCTCGTCGGCCTGGCCTTCATCCTCGTGCTCGTCCCCGTCGTGCTCGCCTACGCCAAGATCATGGGCAAGAAGCTCGAGCCCTTCCGCGATCACACCATGTTCGCGGTGGAGGAGGCCGAGGCCGACTCGCGCCCCGTCATCGGCGTCGGTCGCGCGGCAATCCCGATCGTCGTGCCGATCCTGCTCATCATCGGCAACACCGTCACCAATGCCCTCTGGCCCGAGACCACTGCGCAGGCCATCGCCGGCTTCATCGGCGCCCCCGCCATCGCGCTGCTCATCGGTCTCGTCATCGGCGCCTACACGCTGCCCCAGCGCGGCACCGATCGCAAGACCATCGCGGGCTGGCTCACCGAGGCAGCCTCGGCCGGCGGCCTCATCATCTTCATCACCGGCGCGGGCGGCGCCTTCGCGAGCGTGCTGACGCAGTCGGGCGTCGGCAAGAACCTCGCCGACGGCGTGGGCATGCTGCCGCTGCCGATGTTCCTCATCCCCTTCCTCATCGCGAGCGTGATGCGCGTGGCCCAGGGCTCGGGCACCGTCGCCATGATCACCGCGGCCACCCTCGCGGTTCCGCTCGTGCAGGATGCCGGCCTCAACGCCGTGCTCGCGGCCATGGCGGCAGCCTGCGGCGCCTTCCTCTTCTCCCACTTCAACGACTCGTTCTTCTGGGTCGTCACGAAGTTCGCCGGCCTCTCGGGCACGCACGCGATGAAGGCCTGGAGCGGCATGACCACGACCATCTGGGTCGCGACCATCCCGCTGCTCTTCATCCTCTGGGGCGTGACCGAGCTCATCGGCTAGCACTAGAGTTCGAGCACACAGCGCAGAGCCGAAGGATCGTCATGTCGGAGTCGAACCCCATCCTCGTCATCGCCGATGACCTCACCGGAGCCAACGCGTCCGGCGCGCGTTTCGCGCGCGGCGGACTGCGCTCGGCGACCGTCACCTGGAAGGCGCTGACCGGGCCGATCCCCGGCTTCGACGCCCTCATCGTCACGACCGACAGCCGCCACCTTCCCCCGGGGGAGGCGGCCGCCAGGGTGCGATCCGTGGTCGAGCAGCTGCCCGGCGCCGAGTTGATCGTGAAGCGCGTCGACACGACGCTGCGCGGCAACGTCGGCGCCGAGGCGGCCGCCGCCATCGCCGCCGTGCGGGCCGCCCACCCGGGAGACACCGTGCGCGGCCTTGTCGTACCGGCCTACCCCACTTCGGGTCGCGTGACGGTCGACGGCGTGCAGCTGCTCGGCGGCAAGCCGCTCGAGAAGACCGAGCTGCGCTACGACGTGCACAACCCGATGACCACCTCGGTGGTCTCGGAGATCATCGATGCGCAGCAGAGCGAACTGAGCCACCGCCACATCTCGTTGCGGCACGTGCTCGGCGATCGCCTCGCCGAGATCCTCACGGAGGGCGACGAGGATCTGCTGATCCTCGACGCGCTCGAGGACGAGCACATCCAGCACATCGCCGAGGCCGCGGCGCGCGTCTCGCGCGAGACCGGCACCCGCTGGGTGACGGTCGATCCCGGTCCCGCCGGCGCGTTCCTCGCGAGGGCTCTCGAGCTCGGCGGGAAGGCCAGCGACGCGCCGCCGCTGCTCGCCGTCGTCGGCAGCGTCACCGACCTGTCGATCGCCCAGGCCGACTACCTCGCGAGCAGCGAGCTCGTGCACGAGCTCGAGGTCGACGCCCGCCGCCTCGCCGGCGAGATCGAGGGCGCCGGGGCCGACCCGGTCGCCGAGCTCGCCGACACCCTCGTCGCAGCGCTCGAGCGGGCCTCGTTCCCGCAGCAGGTGCTGCTGCGGGTGAGCCCGCCCGCCAAGAGCGGCCATCTCTCGGAGCGCGGCCGCGAGCGCCTGCCCCGTCTGCTCGCGGAGACCCTGCTGCGCGCGCTCGACCGGGCGGGCATCTCGGGCCTCTACAGCAGCGGCGGCGACATCACCGCGGCGATCCTCGAAGCGGCGCGCATCGACGCCTTCGAGGTCGTCGGCGAGGTGATTCCCCTCGCGGTCTACGGCCGGGCCATCGGCGGCGCGCTCGACGGCGTGCCCGTCGTCACCAAGGGCGGGTTGATCGGCACGGAGATCACCGCCGAAGCCTGCATGAACCAGCTGCGCACCCTCGCCGAGGGCCGCTTCGACTCGAACGGAGAATGAACATGACCCGCCACATCCTCGCCCTCACTCTCGGCGATCCGGCCGGCATCGGCCCAGAGATCACCGTGCAGACCGTGCTGCAGGCCGCCGGCCCCGAGGGCCCGGCCCGCGCCGTCGTCGTTGGCGACGCCGTCTCGGTGCGCGCCGCGCTCGACGCCCTGAAGCTCGACGCCGCCGTGCGCACGGTGGAGGCGTGGGATGAGCTGCCCGCCGAGGAGGCCGGCGTGATCGACGTGTTCGACATCGGCGTGCTCGGCGACGAGCCCGTCGAGTGGGGCGCCATCTCGGATCGCGCGGGCGCCGCCGCGGTGCGCTCCATCGAGGTCGCGACCGCCGCAGCCCTCGAGGGCAAGGTGGCCGGCATCGTCACCGCTCCCATCAACAAGGAGGCCATCTGGGCCGCCGGCAGCGAGCACCTCGGCCACACCGAGATGCTCGCTGAGCTCACCGGCTCGAAGCGCTCGAACACCATGTTCGTGGCCCGCGGCAAGAAGATCTTCTTCGCCACCCGCCACATCTCGCTGAAGGGCGCGCTCGAGAAGATCAACACCGAGATGCAGATCGACGCCATCCACGAGGCGCTGCGCGCGCTGCGGGTCTACGGCACCGAGGAGCCTCGCCTCGGCGTCGCCGCGATCAACCCGCACGGCGGCGAGAACGGCAAGTTCGGCAACGAGGAGATCGACTTCATCCGGCCCGCGGTCGAAGCCGTGCAGGCCGAGGGGCACAACGTGGTGGGCCCGGTGCCCGCCGACTCGATCTTCCACCAGCTCTTCACCGACCGCTACGACGCCGTGCTCTCGCAGTACCACGATCAGGGGCATATCCCCGCGAAGACGATCGACTTCAACGGCACCATCTCGGTGACCGTCGGCCTGCCGATCCTGCGCACCTCGGTCGACCACGGCACGGCCTTCGACATCGCCGGCAAGGCGATCGCCGATCCCGGCACGATGCTCTCGGCCTACCTGGCCGGCGCCGAGTTCGCCCCGTTCGCGGGTCGCATCCGCGCCGACTTCGAGGCGTGAGTCGAGCGGCGCGACGAATCATCCTTCGAGGGCCCCGGCGTGCATCGGCTACGCTGGGGCCTTCGAGGTATCCGGGCGAGATGCGACCGACGAGGGGCATCCGGGCGAGGAGGCAGCGCATGAGCGGCGAACCAGTGCGACGCGGCGAGTACCAGCACACTCGGCAACGCCGCGAGCGCCTCGTCGAGCTGCTCGACGAGCAGCAGGGCACGGGCAATGTGCAGCATCTGGCCGCCGAGCTCGGCGTCTCGGTCTCGACCGTGCGCCGCGACCTCGCCCAGCTCGAGAACGAGCACCGGATCGCCCGCACGTACGGCGGCGCCATCGACCCGGCCAGGCTCGACCGCTCGTGGCGGGTGAAATCGACCGAGAACCTGAGCCAGAAGCGCGCGCTCGCGCGCTGGGCCGCCGCGCGCGTGCCGGAGGGGGCGATGGTGATGCTCGACTCGGGCACCACGGTCGCGGAGGTCGCCGCGCTGCTCGGGGATCGCGACGACGTCTCGCTCGCGACGAACGGTTTGAGCTCGCTCCTCGCCCTCGCCGATACCCGGGCAGAGGTGCTCGTGCTCGGCGGGCGCCTGCGCAGGCCGAGCGAGTCGATCGTCGGCTCGATGACCCTCGAGGCGCTGCAGCGACTCACCTCCGATGTGCTGTTCCTCGGTGCGGAAGCGGTGCATCCCGAGCGCGGCGTGAACTGCCCCGAGGCGGATCAGGCTTCGGTGAAGGAGCTCATGATGCGGGGCGCCAGGCGGACCTGGCTGCTGATCGACTCGAGCAAGCTCGACCGCGAGCCGGGCTTCGCGCACTGGGCTCCCGTGCCGCACGGCTGCGGGCTGGTCACCGATGCCGGCGCCGACGAGCAGCGGCTGCGCCCCTTCCGCGAGGCCGGCTGGCACGTCGAGGTGGTCTGAGCCACCCGACGAGGATCCCCTAGCCCTGCGCCGCCCGCCCTCCCTGGGGCGGCGCGCCGCCGTCGGCATCGCC
>JBEBTD010000138.1:0-6113 GCA_040393965.1 Leucobacter soli
GCCATGCCGTGCTCGCGCAGCAGGTCGCTGCGCTCGGCCTCGGGCAGCAGGTACCACTCGTAGGAGCGCACGAAGGGGTAGAGGCAGACGTAGCCCTTGGGCTCCTCACCGGCAAGGAAGGCGGGCACGTGCGAGCGGTTGAACTCGGCGGTGCGGTGCACGCCGATATTCGACCAGACCGGGGCGAGGCGCCCGCCGGAGCCCTCGAGCACGGCGCGGTAGCCCTGCTGCAGCGCCTCGGTGTCGGGGGCGTGCAACCAGATCAGCACGTCGGCGTCGGCGCGGAAGCCCGACACGTCGTACCAGCCGCGCACGGTGAGGCCGTCGATACCGGCGATGCGGTCGAGCACCGCGGCCGCGGCGGACGCGCCGGGGGCTGCGGCCCGGCGATCCTCGCGGAACACCGCGAACATCGTGTAGTTGATCGATTCGTTGATGGACTCCGCGACGGCGGAATGGTCGATGTTCGGTCTCTCGCTCATGTCTCTCTCGCTCTCCTGTCAGTCCTCGTCGCCCGCGAGCACGGGGATGCCCGTGACCTCGTCGTGACGCATGCGGCAGCTGCCGGGGGGCGCGACGTCGGGGAAGGCCTCGAACTCGCCGACCGTGGGCGCCTCCACCTGCTCGCCGCGTTCGCGGGCGGCCCGCTCGATCACCATGTCGACGATGCCCGAGACGAACTCCGGGCGCACGCCCACGGTCGCCGCGCGGGCGGCGACCATTCCGTGGTCGGCGGCGGTCTCCATGGCCTCGATGTCGAGGTCGAAGGCGACCTCCATGTGATCGCTGACGAAGCCGATGGGGGCGATCACGATCTTCTTCACGCCCTGCTCGGCAAGCGCTTCGATGTGGTCGTTCACATCGGGCTCGAGCCACGGCACCCGAGGATCGCCCGAGCGCGAGCAGTACGAGAGCGACGAGGCGAACCGCTCCTGGAAGCGCCCGACGAGAGCGGAGTCGATCGTGCGACGCACATCCTCGTGCTGCTCCCGGTAGCCCGGGCCGGTCGCCGCCGAGGCGTCCTGCATCGTATCGGGGATGGAATGGGTCACGTAGACGATGTGGGCGCCCTGGTGGCCGCCCTGCAGCGACTCGAGCGCCTCGGCGATCGCCTCGGTGTTCGCGGTCACGAAACCGGGGTCGTTGAAGAAGGGGCGCAGGATGTCAATGACGGGGGCGTCGTCTCCGAGCAGGGCGCGGGCCTCGGCCAGGTGCTCGCGGTACTGGCGGCTGCCCGAGTAGGAGGCGTAGGCGCTCGTGACGAGGGTGAGCACTCGCTTCGCGCCGAAGGCGACCGCGTCGCGTAGGGTGTCGACGGTGTACGGGTGCCAGTTGCGGTTGCCCCAGATCACCGGGAGGTCGATGCCGCGGCGGTCGAGCTCGGCGCGGAGGGCCGCGAGCAGTTCCAGGTTCTGCTCGTTGATGGGGCTCTTGCCGCCGAAACCGTAGTAGTGCTCCCCCACCTCCTTCAGGCGATCCTCCGGGATGTTCTTGCCTCGCGTGACGTTCCGCAGGAACGGAACCACGTCGTCGTGGGCGTTCGGGCCCCCGAAGGAGCAGAGCAGCAGGGCGTCGTATGGTGCAGTGGTTTCAGTCACGGTTTGCACCATATCATCAGCTTGGCTGTACATCTGATGTATAACATCTGCTGTGAAGCCGTTCGCTCTCAGGGCGGTTGCAGCGCACTCATTCCCGACCCACAGGAGCACCGTGAACCGCAGAAGCGTATGGCTCAGCGCGGTCGCGGGCACCCTGCTGCTGGCGTTCGTCGCGTTCCTCGCGCTCTCGCTCGGAACCGTCCGGTTGAGCCCTGCCGAGACCCTGCATGCGCTGCTCTCCCCCGCCGAGGCCGCGACCCGCGACGCGGCGGTCGTGTGGTCGATCCGCCTGCCCCGCATCGTGATCGCCATGCTCGTCGGTGCCGCGCTCGCGACCGTCGGCGCCGTGATGCAGGCGATCCTGCGCAACCCGCTCGCCGAACCCGGCATCACCGGCGTCTCGGCCGGCGCGGCCGTCGGCGCCGTCGCAGGGATCACGCTCGGCCTCGCCGGCAGCCACCAATGGGGTGTGCCGCTCGCGGCCTTCGCCGGAGCGGCGACCGTCTCCCTCGTGCTGCAGACCGTGCTGCAGACGCGCCGCGACCTCGGCCCCGCCACGATCATCCTCGTCGGCGTCTCGATCAGCGCGCTCGCCGGCGCTCTGATCAACGTGCTCATCGCCAATGCGAAGGACGACGCGCTCGTGCGAAGCGCCCTGTTCTGGCTCGCCGGCGACCTCGAACTCCGCAGCTGGGATCACGTGGCGCTCTCGCTCGCCCCGATCGTGCTCGGCATCGCCTACCTGCTCTCGCGCATCCGAGCCCTCGACGCGCTCGCGCTCGGCGAGCAGATCGCGGCGACATCCGGCGTGAACGTCGCCCGCGAGCGCATCCTGCTGCTGCTCGTCGCCTCGCTCGTAACCGGCGCGGCCGTCGCCGTCAGCGGCATCATCAGCTTCGTCGGCCTCGTCGTCCCCCATGCCGTGCGCCTCATCGTGGGAGCCTCCCACGCCAAGCTGCTGCCGCTCTCGGCGCTCGGGGGCGCCTTCTTCCTCGTGCTCGCCGACACCGTCGCGCGCACCGCGTTCGGCGCGGTCATCGTGCAGACCGGCGTGGTCTCCGCGCTCGTCGGAGCGCCGATCTTCCTCGCCCTCCTGCTGAGGAGGCAGCGCGCATGATCCCGCTCGGCGCCGCCTGCCCCCTGCTCGCGAGCACCCTCACCCTCGACGAGTTCGGGGCCTTCCGCGCCGGGCGGGCGCTCAGCGACCCCCTCGACCTGCGCCTGCTGCCCGGCACCGTGCTCGGCGTCGTCGGCCCGAACGGCGTCGGCAAGTCCTCCCTGCTCGGGGCGATCGCCTCCGCGGGCGTGCAGAGCTTCGGTCGACTGCACTACGGCGACGACGAGCTGCTCACCATGCGGGCGGGCGATCGCGCCTCGATCGTCTCCCTGCTCGCACAGGATCTGCGCGCGCCCGAGGAGCTGCGGGTGCTGGAGCTCGTCGAGGTCGGAGCCCGCGCCTCCCGGCGGGAGCACCCCCGCGCCGCAGCGCTCGAAGCACTCGAGCAGGCCGACGTGGCCGAGCTCGCCTCCCGACGCTTCGGCACCCTCTCGGGCGGTCAGAAGCAGCTCGTGCACCTCGCCCGCGTGCTCGCGCAGGACACCCCCATCGTGATCTTCGACGAGCCCACCTCGGCACTCGACCTCTACCACCAGCGCGCCGTCGAGCAGACCATGCGCCGCCTCGGCAACGACGGCAAGATCGTCATCGCCGCCCTGCACGACCTGAGCCTCGCCCTCAACGCCTGCACGCAGATCCTGCTGCTGAACCGCGACGGCGACTCCCACGCCGGCGCCCCGGCCGAGGTGCTGCGACCCGAGCTCGTGCACGCCGCCTACGGGGTGCACACATCGATCCACACGACCCCGCACGGGCGCCGATTCCTCTCGACCGAGTGAGCGGCGCCTCGCGCCGCGATCCTCGTCGCCCTGCGACTCCCCGAACCCTTCCTACGACCCTTCTGTCTCCCCGACCTACACCCCGAACCAGGAAAGCAGCAATGACACCCACCCGATCCCTCGCCGCCGTCGCCGCGGCCGCAACCGCACTCGCGCTCGCACTCACCGGCTGCGCGCAATCCGCGCCGGCGCAGCCCGAGCAGAGCGAGGCCCCCGCAGAGGCGGCGGCCTGGCCGCGCACCATCGAGATCCCCGCCGGCCGCGAGCACGCCGCGAGCACCCTTACCATCGAGGCCGAACCGCAGGCCATCGCCGCCCTCGACTACGAGAGCGCCGAAGCGCTCGCCGAGCTCGGCCTGAGCGATCGCGTCGTGCTCGTTCCGGAGGCCGTGCTGAACCCGGCCCTCGGCAGCCACATCGAGGAGCTGTCCGCCGTTCCCAACACCTTCCCGACCGCCATGGAGATCGAGGCCGAGACCGTCATCTCGATGGCCCCCGACCTCGTCGTGATGAGCCCCCGCCACGGCAACGAGGCGCCCATCGCCGAGGTGCTCGGCGCCTCGGGCATCGCCGCGCTCCAGCTGCCGGCGCCGTGGACGAGCCCCGCGACCCTCGCGACCAACATCGAGCTGATCGGCGAAGCGACCGGCACGGAGGGACCTGCCGCGGAACTCACAGCATCGCTCGAGGCCGGCCTCGTGCCGCAGGCGACCGGCGACCCCGAGAAGCGCGTGCTCGTGCTCACCAACCAGGCCGGGAGGCCGTTCGTCACCGCGGGCAGCGCGTTCCCGCTCGAGCTGCTCTCCCTCGCCGGCGCTCAGAACGTCGCCGCCGAGCTCGGCATCGAGCGCACCGGCCCCATCAGCGCCGAGCAGATCGTGCAGGCGGATCCCGACGGCATCGTGCTCATCGACATGAACGGCACCGGCGATCGCATGTTCTCCGAGCTGCTCGCGAACCCCGCCGTCGCGGGCGTTCCGGCGGTGGCCGAGGATCGCCTGCTGCGCGTGGAGGGCAAGCAGGTGCAGGCGCTCGGCCTCACCGGCACCATCGACGGGCTCGGCGTGCTGAGCGACTGGGTGGCCGGGCTGCCCGCTGCCTGATTCGCGCGGGGGCGCGGAAGCCGCGCCCCCGCGATCCTCGTCGGCCTTCCGGCAGCAAGACTCGATATAGTCGATATCTACGGAACTCGCGGAGGTATCGATGAGCACCACCGTGCGAAGCGGCTCTCAGAAGGCGCACGACACGCTCGCGTTTCTGCGCGCCCGAATCTCGAGCGGGGAATGGGCGGTCGGCGAACTCATCCCGAAGGAGCCCGAGCTCATGGAGCTCATCGGCGTCGGCAAGTCGACCGTGCGCGAGGCGGTGCGCTCCCTCGCGACCCTCGGCATGCTTCAGACGGTGCCAGGGGTCGGCACCTTCGTGCGCGCCCGCACCCCCGTGAGCTCCATCCTCAGCGAGTTCCTCGCCGACCACGACCTCGAGGAAGTGCTCGTCTACCGGCGTTCACTCGAGATCGAAGCCGCCCAGACGGCGGCCGTCAGACGCAGCGAGGAGCAGCTGTCCGCCCTGCGCGAGAGCTACCGGCGCAGCCTCGACGCTCACGAGCGCGGCATCGACGGCGAGCGCTGCAACGATGTGGGCCGGCCCGACTCCTTCCACCGTCTGATCGTCGAGGCGAGCGGCAGTCGGCTGCTGCTCGATCTCTACAACGGCGTGATGTCGACCCTCAACGAGGCCGCCGCGCGCGGCCGCGTCTTCGTCGGTACCACCGAGGAGACCATGCTGCTCGACCACGGCGCCCTGCTGCAGGCGATCTCGCAGCGCAATGTGCGCGACACCGCGCATGCCATGGCACTGCACGCGGATCGAGACCTCGGGCTGCACACCGGCGAGCCGGAGCTGTTCCACACGACCGAGCGCGCGGACACACTCATCGAAGCGGGCTTCGAGCCTCGGCCGGCCCAGCGCCGCGTGCGACCGCGAGCCTGACCCGTTAGCGCTCGACGAGGATGCCGTCCTCGTCGCTGTAGAGCATCGCTCCCGGCCGGAAGATCGCCCCGCCGAACCCGACGACGACATCGAGCTCGCCCTCGCCGGTCTTGCCCGACTTGCGCGGATTCGAGCCGAGCGCCTTCACTCCGATCGGCAGCCCGCCGATCGCGACCCGGTCGCGGATCACCCCGTGCACGACCAGCCCGGCCCATCCGTGCCGGACGGCGAGCGCGGCGATGAGGTCGCCGACGAGGGCGCTCTCGAGCGCTCCCCCTCCGTCGACCACGAGCACGGCGCCGTCCCCGGGCGTACCGAGCACCGACTTCAGCAGGGCGTTGTCGCGGAAGCAGCGCACGGTGCGCACGGATCCCGAGAAGCGGGGCCTGCCGCCGAGGTTCTGGAACTGCGTGGTGACCGACTGCAGCCGGTCGCCGAACTCGTCGTAGAGGTCGGCTGTGCTGAAATGCTCGCTCATGCAGCCCACCCTAGAACACGCCCGTGCTGCCCCGCCCCTTCTCCCCCCCTCTCCCACAGCCCCGGCCCGGAAAGGGGGGGGGGGCGGGCGGGGAAGGGGCGGGGGGTGGAAGAAGGAAAAGGAGACAATAACGGGGGGGGGGGGGGGGG
>JBEBTD010000139.1:0-6022 GCA_040393965.1 Leucobacter soli
GCGGATCTCCTTGGTGACCTTCTTCAGGCGCTCCTCGAAGTCGCCGCGGTAGCGACTGCCGGCGATGAGCGACGAGAGGTCGAGCACGTAGACCTGCTTGTCCTTGAGCGTCTCGGGCACCTCGCCGGCGACGATCGCCTGGGCGAGGCCCTCGACCACGGCGGTCTTGCCGACGCCGGGCTCGCCGATCAGCACGGGGTTGTTCTTGGTGCGGCGCGAGAGGATCTGCATGACCCGCTCGACCTCTTTCTCGCGGCCGATCACGGGGTCGAGCTTGCCCTCGCGGGCGGCCTGGGTGAGGTTGCGGCCGAACTGGTCGAGCACCTGCGAACCCTTGACCTCGGCCTGCTGCTCGGGGGCGCCGACGGTCGCGCTCTCCTTGCCGGCCTGGTAGCCGCTCAGCAGCTGGATCACGGTCTGGCGCACGCGGTTGAGGTCGGCGCCGAGCTTGACGAGCACCTGAGCGGCGACGCCCTCGCCCTCGCGGATCAGGCCGAGCAGGATGTGCTCGGTGCCGATGTAGTTGTGGCCGAGCTGCAGCGCCTCGCGCAGGCTCAGCTCGAGCACCTTCTTGGCGCGCGGGGTGAAGGGGATGTGGCCGGCGGGCGGCTGCTGGCCGGTGCCGATGATGTCGGTGACCTGCTCGCGCACGGCGTCGAGCGAGATCTCGAGCTGCTCGAGGGCCTTCGCGGCGACGCCCTCGCCCTCGTGAATCAGACCGAGCAGGATGTGCTCGGTGCCGATGTAGTTGTGGTTGAGCATCTTCGCCTCTTCTTGGGCGAGCACCACCACTCGTCGGGCGCGATCCGTGAATCTCTCGAACATGTCTTCCTCCAGGCGGTCGCGCATGCGGGTCACGCTACCGATATCAACAGACTACGCACCGGGCGAGGATCGCGGGGCCGTGTTCGTGCTGGGCGTAACGGCGGAGGAGCCCGGCCTGCGCCGTCTCCATCCACCTCTCGGCCCGTCACAACCCTGCGCCGCGAGCAGAGGCCGACCGCCGACGGACAGAGCCGATCCTCGTCTTGACTTCTGACGAGGGTCGAAGTAGTTTATCGATAAGCGATAATATCGATATTCGATAAACGAGGATCGGAGCGCATCATGTCCACCCCGAACGAGCACCGCCCGTCGCTCAGCGACCGCATCGGCATCGTGGTCTTCATGGTCGCGGGCCTCGGCATCGTCGCCTGGAGCGCGATCGCCTCCGCGTTGCGCATCATGCAAGTGCTGCTCGGCGAGAGCATCCCCGCGACCGCGAGGTTCATCGATGTGCAGATCGAAGTGCCGATCGGGCCCGGCGGCGCCCCCGTGCAGATGGAGCTCGACACGGCGACCGTCACCGCTGCCCACCTCTCGGCCCCCGCCTTCGGGGCTGCCGTCATCGGCGAGATCCTGAGCTTCGGCACTATCGCGACCATCGTCGTCTGCCTCGTGCTGCTCGCCCGCAACAGCCTGCGCGGCGCCATCTTCGGCCGCGCAAACACCCGCTTGCTCACAACCGCCGGCATGGTCGCCCTGCTCGGCTTCGGGCTCACGCCGGTGTTCCGCGGCATGGTCTCGAACGACATCGTCTCCCGCCTCAGCGACGACGGCTTCGACGGCTATGCGATCCTCGTCGTCGAGCCCATGCCCTTCGTGCTGCTCGCCTTCGCGTTCGGCATCGTCGCCACGGCCTACACGATCGGAGCGAGGATGCAGCGCGAGACGGAGGGACTGATCTGATGAACGAGACCACTGGCACCACTCCCCAGCCGCCCCCGCTTCCCGCCGAGCGCAGCCCGGACAAGGTGCGCCTGGACGCCATCACCGTCATCGTCATGAGCTTCGTCGCGGCTGCGGCGGTCGTCCTGATCGCGGTGCACCGCGCGCTCGAGATCTTCGTGCCCGGCGGTATCGCATGGGATCTGCCGGTTCAACCCCGGCCCGGCACCGCCGAGGGGCTCCCGCTCTACGGCGCCGAGGGGCCGATCCTCGCCGAGCCGGTCAGCGGCACCTTCACCCAGTTGCACGTCGTAGTGCCAGACGTCAACGCGATCTCCACCGCCTGCCTCGCGTTCTCGATCGCGGTCGCCGCGATCGGCGCGCTCGTCGTCATCGCGAGCACGGCCAGGGTGGCCTGGCTGCTGCTGCGCGGCCGCTTCTTCACCATGCAGACGAGCGTGGCGCTGCGAGTGCTGACCTGGACGCTGCTCCTCGGCGGACTGCTGACCTACGGGCTCTGGCACCTCGGCTCGAACGGCGTCAGAGGGGCCCTCGACGTGCGCGCCGACGCGAGCGGCAGCATGGAGTGGTGGGGCTGGTACTGGATCATTCTCTTCGCGCTCACCTCTCTCGGCCTCATCGACATCGGCCTGCGCCGCGCGATCCGGTTGCAGCGCGATACCGAGGGCCTCGTATGAGCCCCGCCGATCCCGAGGAGGGGCATGCGGTTCACTGCCGTCTCGACGAACTGCTCGCCGCCCGAGGCATGACCCTCACCGAGCTGAGCGAGCGCGTCGGGGTGAGCCTCGTGAACCTCTCGGTACTGAAGAACGATCGGGCGAGGGCGATCCGCTTCTCGACCCTCACCGCGATCTGCCAGGCGCTCGACTGCGAGGTCGGGGAGCTGCTCGAGGTCGCGCGGGGCTGAGCTCCGCCACATCAGTCGGCCGACGGAGGCGCGTACGAAGTGCCGCAGCGCCTGTCTCGACCATATGTCGGCAATTTCGAGGCGTCAATACGTGATCGTCCACAACCTCGGGCGCCAAGGCGTCACCGTCGCGGCAGCCGCTAGCGTAGAAGCATGAACAGCTCCGTCCCCAGAACGATCGCGATCGTGCGTCACGGCGAGACCGACTGGAACCTCGCCCGGCGCATCCAGGGCCGCACCGAGGTGCCTCTGAACGCGACGGGTCGGCTGCAGGCCGAGGCCACGGGCCGACTGCTCGCCTCCCGGGAGGTGCGCGAGCAGTGGGGCGAGTGGAGCGCCCTGCACAGCTCTCCCCTCGCCCGCGCGATCGAGACCGCCAGAATCGTGGGCACCGGTATCGGTCTCGACACGGATCCCCGCATCGACGACGCTCTGTGGGAGCGCGACTTCGGCCCTGCCGAGGGCGTGTCAGTAGTCGATGCGCATGAGCGCTGGCCCGGGCTCGTGATCCCGGGCTCGGAAAGCCTCGAGGTGCTGGCTGAGCGCGCCGCCGCGGCCTTCGACCGTCTGCTCGCGGAGGCCCCGGGCTCGATCGTGGTCGCTCACGGCACGATGATCCGCGCGGGCCTCTCGCACCTCACTGGAACCGAGGTGCCGCGTGTGCTGAATGGAGAGGTATGGGTGCTGCATCGCGGAGCCGGCTCGACCGTCGCCCCGGGATCGCTCGGACTGCAGAGCCTCGGGATCTCGCACCCCGCGAACTGACCGGCGGACAACCCGGCGGGGACGATGCGGCGGCAGTCGGCCCCTAGATCGTGCCGGCGTCGAGCGCCCACGAGGCGGTCTCGAAGGCCCGCACCGTGAGGAAGAGCTTCTCGGCGTCCTGCGGCGTGGGCCAGCTCGAGACCTTGACGCCCACGACGCCGGTGGCGCGGTTGATGTAGATCATCTGGCCGTGAATGCCGAGTGCGAGCATGACGTCGCCGCTCTCGCCGGGGAACCAGAAGCCGTTGCGGTACATGCCGCCGGGCATGAAGGTCGGCTCCGGTGCGGCGGCGAAGGCGCTCCTCGAGTCGGGATCGCCCGCGAACGTGTCCTCCACCCACCACTCGGGCAGCACCTGGGCGCCGTCGAGCGAGCGCCCGCCGTTCACGAAGAGGTGGCCGAAGCGGGCGAGGTCGCCCATGGCGGCCGATACTCCCCCGTCGAACATGCCGGCGCCCACGCTGTCGACGCCGACGTGGGCGTCGTACTCGGCACCCATCGGCGCCCAGAGCAATTGCGACATCACGTCGGCGGGATGGGCGTTCGCGGCCCCGCCGATGACGAAGCCGAGGGCGTCGGTCTCGCACGACTTGTAGTCGAAGGGCCCGCCGTGGGGCGCCTTCTGAGCGAGCGTCGCGAGAAAACCGAGCAGTGTGTTGGGCACGTCGATGTGGCGCCTGGGCGCCCAGCCGATCGCCTCTTCGAGCAGCCGCACCTCAGCGTCGTCGTTCAGGTACTCCTCGGAGAAGAGCACGCCGGTGCGCATGTCGACGAGATGGCGCACGGTGGCGCCCTCGTAGCCCGAGCCGGTGAGGCCGGGCACGTAGTCGGTGACGGGGCGCTCGAGCTCGAGCTCCCCCTTGGCGGCGAGCAGGCCGGCGGTGGTCGCCGTGAGCGACTTCGACACCGACATGAGCAGGTGCACGCTGCTCTCGCGCAGCTCGCCGAAGTGGCGCTCGGCGACGACCCGCCCGCGGTGCATGACGAGGTAGCCGTCGGTGTGGGTGCTCTGCATCGCATCGCCGAACGAGAGCGCGGCCTGCGTCCACGGGTGCACGAGCGGGAGCGAATCGAGCTCGCGCAGATCGCGTTGCAGCAGGCTCGGGGTCTTCGCCCGCGCGATCCGGTGCACCGGCAGGAAGTCTTCGATGTGCTGCATCGACCACTGGAGATAGGGCGCGAACTGCCACTGGTCGAGCGGCGGCGGCGCCAGCATCGGGACGGCTCCCGTCACGGGCGGCGGCTCGTAGGCGGCGACCACCGGGATCGCGCCCGTCAGCGGGGTCTCCTCGTACTCTCCGAACGCCACCACCGGGATCGCCCCGGTCGCGGTGTCGAGGAGGGCGTCGCCCTCGGGCAGCGGAATGGAGCCGGTCGGTGCGGGCTCGAAGCCGCCGCCGACCGGCACGACCGGAACGGCCCCCGTCATCGGGCCGGTGGAGAGCGCTTCGCCGCCCTCAGCGCTCGCCGGCAGGCCGTTCTCGGTATCGAAACTCATCCTTCCAGTATCCCACTCACCTCAGTTGCCCTTCGCCGGCGCCGGCTTCGGCTGATCCTCGCCGCCCTCGATCACGGTCGTGCTGTACATGCCGCGGATGGCCTCGATGAGGTACTTCGCGTGCAGGGTCAGCCCGCCGTGATCGGCCTCGAGCTGGCCCTTCGTGACGAGGATGCCGAGATCCGAGCCCTTCCAGCGGTAGTCGCCGGCGTTGTAGATGCGCAGATAGAACGCCTCGTTCTCGCCTCGCAGCGAGTGCCAGTCGAGGCCCGCGTTGCTGTAGATGAGCCTGCCGTAGTGGTCGATCACGTACCGCCCGGTGCGCGGCGCCGCGTTGATGCGCTCCACCGTGTTCGAGGTGTGCTTGATCACCATGTGGCTCCACTCGTCTTCCGAGGCGAGCTCCTCCCAGCGCTGGTTGATCTCGTCCATGTCGATCTCGAAGTCGATGCCGGAGTACTCGAGCAGGTGGAAGGCGAACAGCGGCACGTCGGCGTAGGCCCCCGCGGTGACGTTGGTGATCGCCGAGGCGCCGCTGACGCGCGGGTTGAGCTCGCCGAGGTAGACCTCGCCCGTATCGGTGTCGAGCAGCACGTCGACCTCGAAGAAGCCCCGGTACCCCTCTTTGCCGAGTCGGTCGCCGAGCGTGCGCACCAGCTGCACCGCGGCGTGCCGGCTCGAGTCGTCGAGCACCGTCGGGAACATCTCGTTGCCCGCCCAGCCGCCGCGGTACGGGGTGAGTTCGGGGTGCCCCGTGATCTCGGTCATGCACGGGCCCACCACGGTGCCGTGCCTCGTGAGCACCGCCTCGATCGCGATCGGCCGGTGGTTGATGCGCTTCATGACCTTGATCTCGACGCCGGTCACCTCGTCGGCGATGGCGGCGAACTCCGCCTCGCTCGTGACGAAGTAGGTCGTCTTGCCCGAGTCGCCGTAGGCGGTCTGGATCACGAGATCCTGACCGAGACCGGCCTTCTCGGTGATCTTCACGAGCTCGTCCCAGTTCTCGACCTGGGTGAGCACGTTCGGCACGCTGGGAACCCCGACCGAGTCGGCGATCTGCGTCGTGACGATCTTCGAGTCGAGCCGCTCGCGCAGGGCGTGGCTCGGCAGGATCAGCTCGT
>JBEBTD010000140.1:0-6017 GCA_040393965.1 Leucobacter soli
CTCGAGTTCGCGTGGCGCTCCTGCCGCGCGGTGAAGTCGAACGCGATCCTGCTGACGCAGGGCGGCGCCTCGGTCGGCGTGGGCATGGGCCAGGTCAACCGCGTCGACTCGTGCCGTCTCGCGGTGCAGCGGGCGGGTGAACGCGCCGTCGGCGCCGTCGCCGCCTCGGACGCCTTCTTCCCCTTTGCCGACGGGCTCGAGGTGCTGCTCGAAGCCGGTGTGCGAGCCGTCGTGCAGCCCGGCGGCTCGGTGCGCGATGAAGAGGTGGTCGCCGCCGCGGAGGCCGCGGGCGTCACGATGTACTTCACCGGCGAGCGTCACTTCTTCCACTGACCGGTTCGCGACCGCTCGGCCCGCCGGGCCGCCGATCGGTCGTGGCGGGCTAGGCTGGAGGCATGGAGATTCTGAGGAACGTTCTGCTCGTGCTGCACATCATCGGCTTCGCGGGAATCGTAGCCGGCGTGATGATGCAGATGCCCAAGGTGAAGGAGGGCGCCGCCAAGATCAACGGCGCGATCCTGCACAGCTCGTGGCTGATGCTCGCCACCGGTCTCGGACTCGTGGGCATGCTCTACGCCCGCGACCTGGAACCGAACAACATGAAGATCGGTGTGAAGACCGTCGTGCTGGTCGCGATCCTCGTCGTCGCCCTCGTGAACAAGCGCAAGCCCAGCGTCGGCGCCGGCGTGCTCGGCGCGATCGCCGCCCTGTCGGTGCTGAACGTCGTGCTCGCCGTCATGTGGCACTGAGCTCCAGCTCTACGAGGATCGTCTGGATCGATCCCGAGGAAGCGCCGGCGGGGGTCTGCCCTCCCGGCGCTTTCCTCTGCGCTCGAACGTTCGACCCGAACCCTTGACCCGAATGCCTCCTAGACTGCTGGAATGAGCACCAGCGAGCAGCACCCCGGCCACGGCGCCGACTTCACGACCCGCAAATGGGTGCGGCCGGAGGAGCTGAACGCGCACGGCACCCTGCACGGCGGCAGCCTGCTGAGATGGATCGACGAGGAGGCGGCGATCTACTCGGTCGTGCAGCTCGGCAATACCCGGGTCGTGACGAAGTTCATCTCGGAGGTGGTGTTCGAGGCCTCGGCCAATCGCGGCGATCTGCTGGAGCTGAGCCTCGTGGCGACCCGTTTCGGGCGCACCTCGATCACGATCCGGGCCGAGGTCAGCAACATGATCACCGGCGCGACCATCCTCACGATCGAGAAGATCGTCTTCGTGAACCTCGACGAGCACGGCAGGCCCGCCCCGCACGGCTACACCGAGGTCACGGACGACCGCAGTCGGCTCCCCTTCCGCGAGGTCGAGGGCGGCACGGCGGGCGACGCTTAGAACACGACGACGAAACGCGTCAGCGCGTCGACGAGCGTGCCCGCGAGCCCGGACTCCTCGCGCATCTCCTCCTGCGCGGCGAGCGCCAGATCGGGGTGATCGGTGATGATGCCGTCGGCTCCGCGCCGCAGCAGCTCACGGATGCCGGCCTCGTCGTTGACCGTCCAGCTGAGGAAGCCGAGGCCGGCTCTCGCCGCGGCGTCCTGCATTTCCTGCGTGGCAGACCACTGCTCGATCACGACGAAGTCGGCGACCGTGTCGGGCACGTCGATGCCGGCGAAGGCGAGGATGTAGCCCACCGCCGCGTCGGGGCGCAGTTCCTTGAGCCGCACGACGCTCGGGTGGTCGAGCGTGTGGAAGATGTTCCCCTCCATCGCGCCGAGCCGCTCCAGCTCCTCGACGAGCAGATCCACGTGATCCTCGGTGTCGAGGCCGCCGAGCTTGATCTCGATGAGCAGTGGCATCTCCAGTTCTGCCGCGCGATTCATGTAGTCGGCGAGCGAGGGGATGCGGCCCTCGTTTCCGAACTGATCCCGCACCGTGATGCGGGTCAGCTCGTCGAGCGTCAGATCCTTGACCGCGACATCGAGGCCTGCGAGCCGGGAGAGACCGGCATCGTGCATCACGACGAAGCGCCGATCCGCGGTCTGCATGACGTCGATCTCGACGAGGTCGGCACCGGCCGCCGCCGCCGCTTCGAGGCCGCCGATCGTGTTCTCGGCGCCGCCATCGCTGAAGCCGCGGTGCCCGATCACGAGCGTCTGCGGCTGCTGCGAGAGCTGCTGCATGGTGCCGAGATGCACGAAGCCGAGCCCGATCGCGACCACCGCGCCGCCCGTGACGAGAGGGAGGGCGAAGGCACCCGCCCGGATCGGGGCCGCGGCACGAGGATCGGCCATCGCCGGTGCCGGCCGATCCTCGTCCGGCAGTCGCCGGTGCAGCAGTGCGAGCAGCACCCCCGTCACAGTGGCGGTCACGAACGCGGTGAGCGCCATACCGAGCAACTGGGCGATGCCGAGGCTGAACGCTGCGATCGCCGGTGAGGCGCCAGGCGCCGCCTCGTCGGCGATCGCGGTCGGCAGGATCGCGGCCACGACCAGCAACAGGGTGAGCACCGCGGCCGCCGCGAGCACCAGCAGCACCGCGATCGCGAGCGCGATAGCGGCCCATCCGCGGGTGAGTCGCCAGCTGCGGCGCATCGCCCGCCTGCCGCTCGCATCGGTGAGTGCGAATACGGGCAGGCTCAGGGCGAAGCGAAGGTTGAGCAGCGCGAGCAGCAGCATGAGCCCGATCCAGGCCGCCGAGCTCACGGGGCTCTTCATGAGCTCGCCGGAGATGAACGACGGCACTGCGATGCCCTGCGACAGCACCGAGACGAAGCCGAAGCCGCTGAGCGGCAGCACCAGGAACAGGTAACAGAAGAGGGGCAGCGAAGAAGGACGGGCGAGCTTGCGGGCCACACCCGCGAGATCGGCGCCCACGCCGCGCCAGCCGATCGGCCGGCCGTCCCGCGAGCGCTGCACCATCGAGACCAGCGTGACGAACTGCAACGAAGCGAGCCAGAAGGCGAGCAGCAGGATGACGGCGAGCAACGCGATCGTGATGCCGAGGCCGCTCGTCAGACGCAGCGATCCGAGATCGAGCGCGAGCATGCCGTTCGCCCGCATCGCCTCACGGAAGAGCCAGCCGAGCAGCGGGCTCACCACCGCCAGCATCAGCAGATGGAAGGCGAGCATGACGGCGACGATCGGCAGCCAGGCCCGTCGGACGGGCTGCCAGCCCTCGCGCAGCAGGGCGAAGGGCGAGATGCGGTTCATCCCTCGAGTGTATGGTGAGGAGATGCCCGCCGGGCGCTAGCGGCAGCGCGCGTCGAGCGCCTCGCGCAGTGCCCGTTCGCTTCGGATCGCACCCGGGTTCCTGCGCAGCCACGGGCGCAGCATCCTGGTGATCGCAGGCATCACCGCGAACGTCATGACCGGCACCATGAGGCTCACGAGGATCGCGGAGCGCAGTGGCACGGGAAGCCCCTCGAGCCAGGGCGAGTGCGAGGCGAACCCCGACACGGCGATGTTGAGGGGAAACATGCCGAGCCAGACCGCGGCCGCCTGCTTCCACCGGGGCGGGGCCGATCGGACGCCGATCGTGCGGTACGCGCCGGTGGTCGGGTCGAACGCGCGACGCAGCTGCGGGCCTTCGAACCAGCCTTCGATGCCGGTGCGGCGCTGCACGTTCGCGATCAGGGGCGCGCCATCGCGCTCCCACTCCCGGCGCTGCCGCGAGCGCTCCCAGCGATGCAGAGCCGAGCGGTCGGTGAAGCGGTAGACGACGTGCAGCACGTTCCCGCGCTCGGCGTCGCGCATGACCCCGCCGCCGAGGCAGCCCTCGAAATCGCGGGCCAGCGCGAGGCCGCGGTCGATCCAGCGGATCGTCTCATCGATATGCGCGGGATTGGTCTCTCTGCTGACTGCGACGGTCACCGGACTGCTCATGGGCCCATTCCAGCAGGGTCGTGTGACAGGGCTGTTTCGCGACAGTGTCGCGAGCGCTGCAAGTCGGTTGCGGCTCCGTTGCCGCCCGGGGCTCGCGGTTACGGCGCCGCGGGATCCTCGCGCCAGCCGATCGAGACATCCACCCAGTCCTCCGCGCGGCTCAGCGTCGCGAGCGCGTCGATCTCGAGCTGCACGGCCGAGGTCGTCGTGCCGGCCGCGGGGAACACCGTCTCGAAGCGTCGCAGCGACTCGTCGAGGAACACCCGGGTGCCCTCCGGGTTTGCGAAGGGGCACACCCCGCCGATCGGGTGGCCCGTGAGCGCGGGCACGTCGTCACCCTGCAGCATGCGCGGCTTGCCGCCGAAACGGCGCTTGAAGGCGCCGCCGTTGACCTTCGCATCGCCGGCCGCCACGACGAGTACCGCACGCTCGGGGCTGTCCGGATCGTAGAAGCCGAGGGTCTTCGCGATGCGGGCGGGCTCGGTGCCGACCTTCTGCGCCGCGAGCTCGACCGTCGCGCTCGACTCCTCGAACTCGAGGATCTCGCCCGTCCAGCCGAGACCCTCCAGGTACGCGCGTACCGTCGCAGTGCTCATGATGGTTCCTCCTCTTTCTCGGTGTCTTTCTCCGCCGCCACGCGGGCTCCCGGCCCTCCGACCTCAGAAGAGGCGTCCGGCGTCGGCCGCGTCGGGCTCCTCGAGGGCGAGCAGCGACCGTTTGCGATCGAGCCCGCCCGCGTAGCCCGTGAGCGAGCCGTCGGCGCCGAGCACCCGATGGCAGGGCACGATGATGCTGATCGGGTTGTGTCCGACCGCCTGCCCGACCCGCTGGGCGAGACCCGGGCCGCCGAGCTCCCGCGCGAGCGCCCCGTAGCTGGTGGTGCTGCCGTAGGGGATGGCGCGGAGCAGCTCCCACACGCGCTCCGAGAACTCGTCTCCCCGTGTCGCGACCGGCACCTCGAACACGCGGCGCTCACCTGCGAGGTACTCGCGCAGCTCGCTCGCGGTCCGCGCGATCAGCTCGTCCTGCCGTTCACCGACGGTCTCGCCGATCCGCTCCGGATCCGGCGGGTAGGCGTGCGCCTCGAAGTAGGCCCCGACGAGCGCCTCGCCCTCCGCGACGAGCAGCAGCTCGCCGAGGCTCGTGCTCGCGAAGGCGTGTCGGATGCTCACGGCATCAGACTACCCGTAGGAGGCGGTTCGGACGCGGTAGTGTGGCAGCGTGAAGCGGGTCGCGGTCGTGGTGCTCGAAGGGGCGAAACCCCTCGATGTCGGCATCCCCGCCCAGGTCTTCGCGACGAGGCCGAGCATGCCCTACTCGGTGCGGGTCTGCGGTGTGCGCGCCGGTCTCGTGCCCGGCGCCGACGGGCTCTCCTACCATGTCGAGCAAGGGCTCGAAGCGCTCGCCGACGCCGACCTCATCTTCGTCCCCGGCTACGTGCGACCCGATGAGCAGCCCGCCCCCGCAGAACTGCTCGATGCGCTCCGGGCCGCCCACGATCGCGGCGCCAGGCTCGCGGCGATCTCGACCGGGGCCTTCGCTCTCGCCGAGACAGGACTGCTCGACGGCAAACGGGCCACGACCCACTGGCACTACACCTCGGCCTTCTCGCGGCGGTTCCCGAGCGTCGAGGTGAACGAAGGAGTGCTCTTCGTCGACGAAGGGCAGGTGCTCACCTCGGCCGGAGCCGCATCGGGGCTCGACCTCTGCCTGCACATCCTGCGTGCGGATCTCGGGCTCGCCGCGGCCAACCATGCCGCCCGCAGGCTCGTGGCGGCGCCCTACCGGAGCGGGGGTCAAGCCCAGTTCGTGCCCCGCAGCGTGCCGCCGCCGAGCGGGGAGCGGTTCGCCGCGACGCGCGAGTGGGCGCTCGCGCACCTCCAGGAACCGCTCACGATCGCACGTCTCGCCGAGCATGCGATGGTCTCGCCGCGCACCTTCTCGCGGGCCTTCCGCGAGGAGACCGGGTACACGCCCATGCGATGGGTGATGCGCGCCCGCCTCGACCTCGCGCGGGAGATGCTCGAGAACACCCGGCAGGGCGTCGACGATATCGCGGCGGCCGTGGGCCTCGGCACGGGGGCGAACCTGCGCCTGCACTTCCGGGAGGTGCTCGGTACCACGCCGAGCGAGTACCGCCGCGCCTTCACGAAGGGGGAGTGAGCGCTGCGCGCTCCCCGCTCGCTTCCGC
>JBEBTD010000141.1:0-6009 GCA_040393965.1 Leucobacter soli
GAGCCGTGCGCCCCGCCCCGCGCCAGCCGCGACGGCCACCACATCGCGCGCCCCACATCGAGGCCGAGCGCCGGCACGAGCACCGCCCGCACGAGGAAGGTGTCGAGCAGCACGCCGAACGCCACGATGAAGGCGATCTGCACGAGGAAGAGGATGGGGATCACCGACAGGGCCGCGAACGTCGCCGCGAGCACGAGGCCGGCCGAGGTGATGACGCCGCCCGTCACCGACAGGCCGCGCAGCATGCCGACCCGCGCACCGTGCGCGAGCGCCTCCTCGCGCACGCGCGTCATGAGGAAGATGTTGTAGTCGATGCCGAGCGCCACCAGGAACACGAACGAGTAGAGCGGCACCGCCGGGTCGGCGCCCGGGAAGCCGAACAGCCCGTTGAACACGAGCGCCGACACCCCGAGCGCGGTGCCGAACGACAGCACCGTCGTCGCAGTCAGCAGCAGCGGCGCCACGATGGAGCGCAGCAGCAGCATCAAGATGACGAGGATCACCAGCAGCACGACCGGAATGATCAGCGTGCGGTCGTGGATCGAGGCGTCGTTCGTGTCCACCGCGGTCGCGGTCACGCCGCCGACCAGTGCGTCCGTGCCCGAGGCCTCGAACGAAGCCCGCAGATCCCGCACCGTCTGCTCGGCGGCCTCGGAATCCGCGGCGTCCGCGAGGGTGGCCTGCAGCAGCACCCGCCCGTCCACCTCCGTGGGGGCGGGGGAGGGCGTGCCGGGCGGGCCGAACGCCTGAACGGTGACGGCGCCCGCATCGTCGAGCACGACCGAGGCCGAGCCCGACGGGGAGTCCGCGCTTGTCACCGACACCGACGACACGCCGTCGTGCTCGAGCAGCGCGACCGCGGCCCGCTCCAGCTCGGCCGAGTCGGCCACGACGTACGCGGGGCTGCCGGAGCCGCCCGGGAAGTGCTCGCCGAGCGCCGCCTGTCCGTCGCGCGCCGCCGACGAGCCCAGCACGAGCTCCGACTGCGCCACGCCGCTCGCCTGCAGCTGCGTCACGCCGAAGCAGCCCGCCACGAGCACGGCGACCGTCGCGAGCCACACGGTGCGGGGCCGCTTCGAGATGAAGCGGCCGAGCCTCGCCCAGATGCCGCGCTCGTGCACGCCGTGATCCGCGAGCGCGGCCTCGGGCTCGAAGCGGGGCCGCCGCGGCCAGAACGCGGCCCGCCCGAAGGCCAGCAGGATCGACGGCAGCAGCGTGAGCGCCGAGAGCATCGCGAAGACGATGCCGATCGCGGCGACCGGCCCGAGCGTCGAGTTCGACTTGAGGTCGCTCAGCAGCAGGCAGAGCAGGCCGGCGATCACGGTGCCGCCGGAGGCGAGGATCGGCTCGAACGAGGCCCGCAGCGCCGCCCGGCTCGCGCTCCACGTGTCGGCGTGCAGGCGCAGCTCCTCGCGGTAGCGCGCCACGTAGAGCAGCGAGTAGTCGGTCGCGGCGCCGATCACGAGGATGAACAGGATGCCCTGTGTCTGCCCGCTCAGCAGCAGCACGCCGGCCTTCGCGAGCCACCACACCGAGAGCAGCGCGACGGTGAGCGCGAACAGGCTCGTCGCGAGCACCGCGACGGGCAGCAGGAGGGAGCGGTAGACGGCGATGAGGATGACGAGCACCGCGAGCAGCGCCACCCCGAGCAGCAGGCCGTCGATGCCCGAGAACGCGGTCACGAGGTCGGCGGTGAAGCCCGCGGGGCCGGTCACGTAGGCGGTGACGCCTGCCGGGAGCGCGGGCTCGAGCTCGGCCGTGACCGCCTCGACCGTGTCGACGACCTCGCCGGGCAGGATCGGCACGAAGGCCTGCGCGGCGAGCCCGTCGTCGGAGGGGAGCAGCGGAGAGACGCCGTCCTCCACGCCGTCCAGGGAGGGCAGGGCGGCGACCGCGTCGCCGAGCTGCCCGAGATCCTCGTCGCTGAGCGCGGTCGAGCCGACGAACACGAGCACCGCGGGGATCGCCTCGGAGTCCATGAACTCGCCGAGCAGCTCCCGCACCTCGGTGGCCTCCGCGGACTCCGGCAGGTACGAGGTCTGGTCGTTCGACGACACCTCGCTCACCTTGCCGAAGTAGGGGCCGCCGATCGAGGCTCCGGCGAACCACAGCAGGATGAGTAGGGCGGGCAGCAGCACCCGCAGCCACTTGGCCGGGCGGTGGGGGCGAGGATCGTGCTCGACGGTCATGTGCTCAGCGTAGCGGTGCGCTCAGCGCGGCGGGGGCTGCGGCGTGCGCGGTTCCGAGCTTCGCCCCGTGCGCCAGAGGCGCTCGACGGGGATCTCCCGCCCCAGCACCCGTTCAGCCGCCCGATGGCCGGAGCACATCGCGGCGGTCACCGTGGCCGGGTCGTCCGTCCAGGTGGCCTCGCCCGCGAGATGCAGCACCCCTCCCACGGGGGTCGCGAGCGCGTCGTGATCGTCGGTGGTCGAGCCGACCGTCATGTAGGCGTAGGAGCCGCGCGCGAAGGGATCGTCCTGCCAGCGCGTCACCCGCACGCCGATCGGAGCCGGGACGGCGTCGCCGTAGAGCTCGCGCAGCGCATCGAGCACCGAGTCGGCGACCCGCTCATCGCTCCACTCGCGCACCGCCTGCGCGCACGGCCCGGCCGCGAAGGTCAGAAGCGTCGGCTCCCCGTGCAGCCGGCTCAGGTCGTACCAGCTGTGCCACCAGCGGCCGGCTTCGCCCTGGCGGCGGATCGCGTAGACGCCCTCGGGCCAGAACCGCCGTTCGAAGCGCAGGAACACCTTCTCGAAGGCGTTCATGCGCAAGCGGGAGAGTGCGCCGGCCACGGGCTCGGGCAGTGCGGGCGCGATCTCGAATGCCTCCGATCGCAGCACCCCGACCGGCACCGTCACGACGGCCCGAGCCGCGGCGAGCTCGCCCCGAGAGGTCGATACGCGAACGCCCGCCGTGGGCGACCACTGCACCCGTCGCACCTCGTGCCCGAGCCGCACGTCGAGCCCTTCGGCGAGACCCTCGGCCAGGCGGTCGTAGCCGTCGGGGAACACCACCTCGTCGCCGTTCGTCGCATCGTCGTCGAGGCCGTGCGCGTCGAGATCGTCGAGCCAGACCCCGTACTGCTCCTCGCTGCGGTGCCTCATGAACTCGAGCACGCGGGCGGCGCGATCCTCGTGCCAGCCCCGCGTGCCCCTCGCGGTCGCGATCGCGGCGGCCACCGCCTGCCCGTAGGAGAGGCCGCTGCCGGGCTCGCTCTCCGCGATGACGCCGGCCAGGACGGCGTCGAACTCGCGCACATCGTCCGCGAACGCCGCCGCCGCATCGTCGTCGAGACGCCGGCCGTCGGGGCCGTAGTAGGCGATGGGGCGGCCGTCGACCTGGAAGCTGCCCACGGTGAACTCCGCCATCGGCATGCCGAGGGCGAGCGCGGCGTCGTGCACCGGGCCGTCGTCGATGCCGTGGATCCAGGAGGCCCCGAGATCGACGGTGCGGCCGGGCTCGCGCAGCGTGTGCGTGCGCCCGCCGATGCGGTCGCGCGCCTCGAGCACGACGACCCGCAGCCCCGCATCGGCCAGCAGGCGCGCGGCGGCGAGCCCCGAAACTCCTGCTCCGACGATGATCGCGTCGAAATATCGCCCGGCTTCAATGCCCGTCTCATTCATCGTCCAAGCTTAAGCTGAAGCTGCAAGGGAGGAGGTGCCGCATGCGCGAGTACTCGTTCGTCAGCATTGCAGTGAAGCGCCGCCGCGAGGGCGCCGTGCTCGATACGGACTACCGAGAGGTGATCCGGGAGCGGGCAGCGGCCGGTTGGGAGTTCGTCCAGGCGATTCCCCTCGACGCGCATACCGAGCCGCGTCTCGACCTGGTGTTCACACGAAAGGTGAAGAAATGAAACATCCGCTCCGCCTGCTTCAGGCGTTCACTCTGTTCAGCGCCGGCCTGTTCGGCCTCTTCGTGTTCATGGGCAACCTCATGGACTACGACTCCAACTATCAGTTCGTGCAGCACGTGCTGTCGATGGACACCACCTTCGAGGGCAACGCGCTCATGTGGCGCGCGATCACCGAGCCGTGGGTCTGGACGGTCGGCTACATCGGCATCATCGTCGCCGAGGGCGTGTTCGCCGCGCTGGCGCTCGTGGGCGCCGTGAAGCTGTTCCTGCGCCGCGACGCCGATGCCGCGAGCTACGATCGCGCCCGCGGCTGGGGCTATGCGGCCTACGCGCTGGGCTTCGCGATCTGGTTCATCGGCTTCATCGTGATCGGCAGCGAGTGGTTCGCGATGTGGCAGTCGAGCATTTGGAACGGCAAGGACACCGCCATGGGCATCGTGACCCTGTGGGCGGGCTTCGCCGTGCTGCTCGCGCTGAACGAGCCGGCTCGCGAGCGCGAGTCCGATTAGTCGCGACGAGGATCGGAGGGGGCGCCGTGCGCCCCCTCCTTTTCGTTTCCGGGCCCGAAGCGACCCCGCCCCGCGACCGTTCTGCCTAGCCGAGCAGGGCGGGAAAGACGTGCTCGGTGTTGAGCGGCGCCATGTCGGGGCGCACCGTCGAGGGGTCGACCCACTCGAGCTGCTCGATCTCGGCGCGCGCCTCGACGCCGCCGACGTAGGGGTGCTCGAAGACGTTCGCGACGACCTCGAAGCCGGCCTCGTTGGCCGCCGGCGCGCGGAATTCGCCCAGGAAGCGCAGCCGCGCTTCATCGAGCTCGATGCCGAGCTCCTCCTCGAACTCGCGAGCCGCCGTGCGGGCGGGGGACTCGCCGGGCTCCGGCTTGCCGCCCGGCAGCATCAGCGTCCTCGTGCCGCGCTTGCGCACGTTCAGCACTCGGCCCTCGACGTCGCGCATCACGACGGCACTCACTCGGATCTCGCCCACCCGACCAGCCTAGTCGGGAGGGGAAGCGACTTCGGGAGGCGGGAGACGAGCGAGGGAACGCGTGCCGGATCGGGCCGGAGCGCCCGCTACTCGGCGTGTGCGCCGTGCGATCCCCGTGCCGCGTCGCCGGCGGCGGGAGCGGAAGGCGCGGCTGCGGCGGGCGCGCCCGTGTCGGCCGCCTCGCGCGCGACGAGCAGGTCGCGGATCTGGGTGAGCAGCTCGGTCTCGCTCGGGGCGTCGACGGTCTCGTCCTCGCCGGGCTTGTGGCCGTGGCGGCGCACGTAGGCAGCCTCGTTGAGCTTGTTCATCGGCAGGATGATCGCGAAGTAGACGACGGCGGCGATGAGCAGGAAGTTGATGACCGCGCCGACCACGGCGCCGACGCCGAGCGAGACGGGGCCGATCTGCCAGACGGCCTTGTTGATCTCGTCGGCGTTGAAGATGGCCGCGATGATGGGGTTGAAGATGCCGTCGACGAGGGAGTTGACGATCGAGGTGAAGGCGGCGCCGATGATCACCGCAACGGCCAGCTCGATGACGTTGCCGCGCATGATGAATTCTTTGAATCCCTTCACGGGAGTCTCCTTTCGTCTGGCGTCCGCGGGTGGCGAAGGCATTGGAACCACTGTAACGCCCGAGGGCCGGGCCGCACATATCTGGGATCCCGGACGGGCCTCGCCCGTGCGGCGTTGCCCTCGCCGCGGGCGCGCGGTGTGATTGGGAGAGCGATCCCCTGCGGGCGGCGAAGCCCCGGGACGCGCACGACGACCCGACGAAAGGCACGATCATGGCACTCCCCGGCGCCCGCCCCGTCCGCGCCCCCCGCGGCACCGAGATCAGCGCGAAGAGCTGGCAGACCGAGGCCCCGCTGCGCATGCTCATGAACAACCTCGACCCGGAGGTGGCCGAGCGCCCCGACGACCTCGTCGTCTACGGCGGCACCGGTCGCGCCGCTCGCTCGTGGGAGGCCTTCGACGCCATCGCGGACACCCTCAAGGATCTGGAGGACGACGAGACCCTCCTCGTGCAGTCGGGCAAGCCCGTCGGCGTCTTCCGCACGAACAAGTGGGCGCCGCGCGTGCTGCTCGCGAACTCGAATCTCGTCGGCGACTGGGCGACCTGGCCCGAGTTCCGCAAGCTCGAGGCCGAGGGCCTCATGATGTACGGCCAGA
>JBEBTD010000142.1:0-6006 GCA_040393965.1 Leucobacter soli
GGTGGTGCAGCAGGTTCGACTCGGGGTCGCGCTTGGAGAGCTTCTTGTTGCCCTCCCCCATGACGTAGGGAAGGTGACCGAAGCGCGGGATCGCCTGCTCGATTCCGAGTTCGACGAGAGCGCGATGAAGGGCGACCTGGCGGGGCGTCGACGAGAGCAGATCCTCGCCGCGCAGCACGTGGGTGATGCCCATGAGGGCGTCGTCGACCGGGTTGGTCAGGGTGTACAGCGGGGCGCCGTTCGGGCGCACGACGACGAAATCGATCGTGCTGCCCGCCGGGAAGTTGATGGGGCCGCGCACCAGGTCGTCGAAGCCGAGGTCGACGTCGGGCACCCGGAAGCGCAGCGCCGGCTCGCGGCCTTCGGCGCGGAAGGCCGCCTTCTGCTCGTCGGTGAGATCGCGATCGTAGTTGTCGTAGCCGAGCTGCTTCGGGCGACCGGCGGCCTCGTTGCGGGCGTCGATCTCCTCCGCGGTCGAGAAGCTCTCGTAGAGGTAGCCGGCCTCGAGCAGACGATCCGCCACCTCTCGGTAGATCTCGCCGCGCTGGGACTGGCGGTAGGGCTCGTGAGGGCCGCCCGCGTCGATGCCCTCGTCCCAGTCGAGTCCGAGCCAGCGCAGGGAGTCGAGGATCTGCCGATAGCTCTCCTCGCTGTCGCGCGCCGCGTCGGTGTCCTCGATGCGGAACACGAAGGTGCCGCCGGTATGTCGCGCGTACGCCCAGTTGAAGAGGGCCGTGCGCACCATGCCCACGTGAGGGGTGCCGGTCGGCGAGGGGCAGAAGCGGACGCGGACGTCGCTGCCGGTCGCAGTCGAGAACTGGGGATCGCTGAGAGTAGACATCGTCTACCAGTTTAGACCGCGCCGGCTCGGCTCCTGCGACCGCGGGTTCCGAGCTGCAGCGAGGCCACGGCGCCGAGCGCGAGCAGGGCCCCGGTCGCGAGCGCGAGGAACGAGAAGTCGCCGATGGCGAACACGACGCCCGAGAGCGCGCCTGCGACGGCGCCGGATCCGCTCATGATCGCGTCGGAGCGGCCCTGCCACTTGGGGCGTTCGGGGGCGGGGGTGAGTTCGGTGAGCAGCGCGGCGCCCGCGACGGTCACCATGCCCCAGCCGACTCCGAGCAGGATCAGTGCGAGTTGCACGAGCGCGTGCGAAGCGCCGGCGTAGTAGGCGAGCACGATGGAGACGAGCAGCACGATCCAGCCGAGACCGATGACCTGCAGCCGGCCGATGCGGCCCGCGAGGTAGCCGAAGAGCGGCGAGAGGGCGTACATGCCTGCGATGTGCAGCGAGAGGGTGAAACCGACGAGCTCAGCCGTACCGTCGTGATGCATGAGGTGCAGCGGCGTCATCGCCATGAGCGCGACCATGATCGCCTGGGCCATGGCGATGGTGAGGATCGTCAGGATCTGCGGGCGGTTCGACCCCGGGGCCGCGACGGCCACGGGCTGCGGCCCCTCGCCGCCCTCGTCGAGCAGTCGGGCGCGCTCGGCCTCGGCGTGCGCCTCCATTCGTCGCGCGGCGAGCAGGGGGTCGGGCCGCAGGCCGAACAGGTTCACGAGCGCGGCGAGCGCCTGAGCGAAGATCGGGAAGACGAAGACGCCTGCGAGCGGGGTCACGCCGAGGATCTCGCCGATCGCCTCCCCCGGGCCGAGCAGATTCGGGCCGACCACCGCCCCGATCGTGATCGCCCAGACCACGAGCGAGAGGTCTCGTGCGCGGTTCTCGGGCAGCGCGAGGTCGGTCGCCGTGAAGCGGGAGAGCAGCTGCACCGAGCTCGCGACGCCCACGAGCGCAATGCCCAGGGCGAGCACGCCCCACACCCCGATCTGGGCGCCGAGGATCGCGGTCGCCGCGCCGACCATGGCGACGAGGCTGCCTGTCACGAGCGCTCGGCGGCGGCCGCGCCGCGCCGCGAGGCGGGCGAGCGGGATGCCTGCGGCGGCGGCTCCGGCGTTGAACATGGCCGAGCCGAGCCCCGAGATCGCGTCGTTGCCGCTCACCTCTGCGAGCAGCAGCGCACCCACCGAGAGCGAGGCGCCCACGCCGAGGCCGCCGAGGATGGTCGCGGTCGAGAGCACGAGCACGGTGCGGCGCTGCACGCGGGCGCGCTGGAACTCGGTGAGCGGAGCGCCGTGGGAGTCGTTCACGGCCGCCGCAGCGGGCGCCGTCACCGGCTCGGCTCCAGCTCCCAGCAGCTGCCGTCGATGCTCGCGAGCAGCCGCTTGCACAGGCGCACCTGCGGGCTCTCGTTCGCGGTGTCCATCGACACGAGTCCGACCGTCCGGTAGCGGGGAGGGTCGAAGGGCAGCGCGACCGCGTCCTCGGGCAGGGTGCGCGCGGCGGCCAGCCCGAGACCGGGCACGAGCGCGACCGCGCCGCCCGCCGCCGCCATCGCGAGCATCGCCGGCACGTTGTCGGTCTCCTGGATGATCTCCGGCTCGAAACCGCTCTCCGCTGCGGCTGCGAGCAGGTGACCGCGGCACTTCTCGCAGCCGGCGATCCAGTGGTCGCCCGCGTAGTCGGAGAGATCCGCGGCGGTCAGGCCTGCGGCTCGCTGCTCGCTCACGACGAGGCTCATCGGCTCGCGCCAGAGCGGGGTGAAAACGCTGCCTGCGGGGCGCTCGGCGGCGCCTTCGTAGTCGAAGACGAGGGCGCAGTCGACCTCGCCGTCGCGCAGCATCGCGATCGCAGCGGGCGGCTCGGCCTCGCGGTACTGGAGCGAGACCTCGGGGGCCTCCTCCGCGAGCCGCCGCATGACGGCCGGCACGATGGTCGCGCTGGCGCTCGGGAAGCCCACGAGCCTGAGCGTGCCGCCGCGCTCGCCGCGCAGATCATCGATCGCGGCGAGGGCGGCATCGATCTCGGCCACGACGGTGCGCGCGTGATCGGCGAGGATGTTGCCGGCGGTGGTGAGGCGGATGCCGCGCCCCTGCCGCTCGATCAGCGGCACCGCGAGCCTGGTCTCGACGCGCTTGATGCGCTGGCTCACGGCCGGCTGGCTGAGGCCGAGGCTCGCCGCAGCCGCGGTGAGCGAGCCGGTCGTCGCGAGCGCGTGCAGGATGCGCATCTCGGTCGAGTCGATCGCGCCGAGGGGGTCGGCTTGGCGGGTGCTGCTCATGCCTCCATCATAAGCGAGAGCGAAGCTTGTCGAAAGACTCATTCACCACGCTTATGCCGAGGTGCCTCGGTCGCGCTCGTCTCCGCGCTGGATTCCGCGAGGATCCGCCCGGCTCAGCCCGCGGCGGCGAAGGCCTCGGCGTCGCGACGATCCTGCTCGGTGGCCACCAGCTGACCGCAGGCTCCGTCGATCTCCTTGCCGCGTGTGTCGCGCAGGGTCGTCGGGATGCCGGCGGCGTTCAGACGGTCGACGAACTCGCGCGTGACGGCGGGCTCGCTGCGGGTCCATACGGAGCCCGGGGTCGGGTTGAGCGGGATCGGGTTCACGTGCACCCACCCCCGTCCGCGGGCGTTGAGCTTCTCGGCGAGCAGATCGGCGCGCCAGCCGTGATCGTTCATGTCCTTGATGAGCGCGTACTCGATCGAGACGCGGCGGCCAGTGCGATCGAAGTAGGCGCGGGCGGCGTCGAGGATCTCGTCGACCTTCCAACGGCTGTTCACCGGAATGAGCTCGTCGCGCAGCTCGTCGTCGGGAGCGTGCAGCGAGAGCGCGAAGGTGACGGGGATCTCCTCATCGGCGAGCTTACGGATCGCCGGGGCGAGTCCCACCGTCGAGACCGTGATGCCTCGCGCGCTCATGCCGAGCCCTTCGGGCGAGGGAGCCACCATGCGGTGCACGGCGTTCATGACGCGCTTGTAGTTGGCGAGCGGCTCCCCCATGCCCATGAACACGATGTTGTTGACGCGCTCGGCCTCGGCTCCGTTGCCCTCCTCGCGCATGCGCCCGAGCCCGCCTTCGGCGATCACGCGGTTGGCCTCGACCACCTGAGCGAGGATCTCGGCGGAGGACATGTTGCGGGTGAGGCCCGCCTGGCCGGTCGCGCAGAAGGGGCAGTTCATGCCGCAGCCGCACTGGCTCGACACGCAGAGGGTGATGCGGCCCGGGTAGCGCATGAGCACCGATTCGACGAGGGCGCCGTCGAAGAGGCGCCACAGGAACTTGATCGTGGCGCCGTCGTCGGTGACGAGTCGCTTCACCTCGGTCAGCAGCGGCGGGAAGAACTCGGCGACCAGCTCGTCGCGGCGATCCTTCGGAAGATCGGTCATCTGGCCGGGATCCGTGGTGTGATGCTCGAAGTAGTGCTTCGAGAGCTGCTTGGCCCGGAACTTCGGCAGACCCAGCTCCACGACCTTCGCCTCGCGCTCCTCGAGCGTCAGATCTGCGAGGTGCACGGGCGGCTGCTTGACCCGGGGCGAGGCGAACTGCAGGGTCGGACGTCCGTCGGGGCCGGTCAGCTGCGTCCACCCCTCGGTGCGGGGGCGGGTCTGCGGCCGGGCGTCGGCGGTGCGCGGACGGGTGCGAACCAGTTTGCCCTGCTCGGGCTGGTTCGCATGGTTGAGCTTGTTGGGATCCACGCGTCCATTGTCGCAGGTGAAACTGGGCGCTCCGCGGCGCCCTGCCGTTCAGAGCAGGCGCGAGCGGATCAGGAACCGCTTGCCCTCAGGCGCTTCGAGGGAGAATCCGCTGCCGCGGCCCGGGATCGCGTCGACCGTGAGGTGGGTGTGCGCCCAGACGCCGAACTGCTCCCGAGACATCCAGAACCCGATCTCGCGGGGATCGGCGCCGGCCTCGATCGCAGGCAGCTCGAGCGTTCCGAGCAGCACATCGGCGCCCCCGGTCTTGAACTCCCCCGCCTGGTAGCACATGGGAGCGCTGCCGTCGCAGCAGCCGCCCGACTGATGGAACATGAGGGGCCCGTGCATCTCCCACAACTGCTCGATCAACTCGATCGCGGCCGGGGTGAAAGCGAGCCTGCTCTCGCGCTCGCCCTCGACCTCGGGTCTGGCGTCGACGCAGCCCTCGATCGCTTCGCCGAGCGAACTCGCGGCGATGTCGCAGGCGTCGGAGTTCTTCTCATCCATCGTTCCCACCTCTCAATGGGCAGCCGTTCGTTCCAGGGTACGCCGAAGGCGCGCCCGGGGCGTTTCTGGCGCTCCCCGCCCCGGGCGCAGTCCGGAGGAGCTCAGAAGAAGCCGTCGGCGACTTCGCTGTAGCTCACCAGCAGGTTCTTGGTCTGCTGGTAGTGGTCGAGCATCATCAGGTGGTTCTCTCGTCCGATACCGCTCGACTTGTACCCGCCGAAGGCCGCGTGCGCGGGATAGGCGTGGTAGTTGTTCACCCAGACGCGGCCCGCTTGGATCGCTCTGCCCGCCCGATAGGCGGTGTTGCCGTTGCGGCTCCACACGCCCGCGCCGAGGCCGTAGAGGGTGTCGTTCGCGATGCGGATGGCATCGTCGAAATCGGTGAACGTCGTCGCCGAGACGACCGGCCCGAAGATCTCCTCCTGGAAGATGCGCATCGAGTTGTCGCCGCGGAAGATGGTCGGCTGGATGTAGAAGCCGTCGGCGAATTCGCCGCCGAGATCCTCCACCCCGCCGCCGGTGAGCACCTGGGCGCCCTCCTGCCGGCCGATCTCGAGGTACGACTTGATCTTCTCGAACTGGTCGTTCGAGGCCTGCGCCCCGACCATCGTCTCGGTGTCGAGCGGGTTGCCGCGCGTGATGCGCTCGGTGCGCTCGACCACGGCGTCGAGGAAGTCGCCGGCGATCGACTCCTGGATGAGCGCCCGCGAGGGGCAGGTGCAGACCTCGCCCTGGTTGAGGGCGAACATGGTGAAGCCCTCCTTCGTCTTGTCCCAGTAGCCGTCGTCCTTCGACATGACGTCCTCGAAGAAGATGTTCGGGCTCTTGCCCCCGAGTTCGAGGGTCACGGGGATGATGTTCTCGGAGGCGTACTGCATGATGAGGCGGCCGGTCGTGGTCTCGCCCGTGAACGCGATCTTGCGGATGCGCTTGTTCGAGGCGAGCGGCTTGCCCGCCTCGGC
>JBEBTD010000143.1:0-6003 GCA_040393965.1 Leucobacter soli
CTCGTGCTCAAGCTCGTCAAGCGCCTGCTCGACACCGGCATCTCGCTGCAGCAGATCCGCACCGCCGTCGCGCAGCTCCGCGAGGCAGGCGTGCACGACCTCGCAGAGACCACGCTCATGAGTGACGGCGCGAGCGTCTACCTGTGCACCTCCAACGATGAGGTCATCGACCTCGTCAGCCGCGGTCAGGGAGTGTTCGGCATCGCCGTGGGCAAGGTGCTGCGCGAGGTCGAGACGTCGCTCGTGGATCTCGACGAGCACCGCTCCGAGAACGAGACGGTCGACGAGCTCGCCGCGCGCCGCCAGGTGCGCAAGATCTCCTAGGCGCGCGCCGTCAGGTGCGCGTGATCTCTCCAGGTGCGCGCGATCTCCCGCGCGAGCATGATCCGCCGGTCGAGCACGATCTCCCCGGCCGGCACTTCGAGGGTGGAGCTATGCGTCGCTCGGATCCGTGACCGCGGTGTCTTCGCCGACGGGCTCGCTCTCGGCGACCACGGCCGTCGGGGCCACACGGCGGGGGCCTGCGGCACCGGCATCGAGGCCGGCCGAGGCGGCGACCTGGTCGAGCACCTGATCGAAGTAGCCCGCCATCTCCTGGGCGGCCTCACCGGGCCACAAGTGCACAGGCTTCGCGGCGCCCTGCGCCTGCTGCAGCGAAGTGCGCTCGGGCAGCTGCGGCGAGAGCACGAGCGAACCGAAGAGCTCCTTGAGCTCGCGGATGCGGAACTGGTGCTCCATCGACTGAGGGCGGGTGCGGTTGATGAGGATGCCGAGAGGCTCGAGGCGCGGGCTCACACCGCGCCGCACTTCCTCGATGGCGCGGAGGGCGCGGTCGGCCGCCGAGACGGCGAAGAGGCCGGGCTCGGTTACGACGAGCACGCGGTCGCTCGCGGCCCAGGCCGTGCGGGTGAGCGCGTTCAACGAGGGAGCGCAGTCGATGATGACCAGATCGTAGTCGGGCTCTACGACCGCGAGTGCCTCCTCGAGCTTCCAGATCTCGCGGATCGAGGGATGCGGGCCGTCGAAGTTGATGGCCGAGGGGCTGCCGATCAGCAGGTCGATCGAGCCCTCGTGGTGCTTGTTCCAGCCGCTCGGGGCGATGGCCGAGCGCACCGACTTCGGCTTCTCGAGGACATCGGAGATGTTCGCGAGGCCTTCGGGGTTGACGTCCATGCCGGTGGAGACATCCGACTGCGGGTCGAGGTCGACCACCAGGGTGCGAAGGCCGCGGGAGAACGCGGCAGAAGCGAGGCCGAGGGCCACCGTGGTTTTTCCGACGCCGCCCTTGAGCGAGCTCACACTGAGAACATGCACCCCCTCAGTTTAGGGGCGCGCGAAGCCACAGGCAAAGGGAGGGGTGAAGCCGAGGGTGAACACTGGACATTCGCTCCACCCCGACTGGGAGATCGATCAGGATCGAGTGCGTGTAGGCTGACACTCGGGCGTTTTCCGGCTTGCTGGGCATGATACAGAGGAGTCACGTGTTCAAGAAGATTCTGGTCGCCAACCGAGGGGAAATCGCTATCCGCGCCTTCCGCGCCGCATACGAGCTCGGCGCGAGAACCGTTGCGGTGTTCCCCTACGAGGATCGCAACTCCCTGCACCGGCTGAAGGCCGACGAGGCGTATCTGATCGGCGCCGAGGGCCATCCGGTGCGGGCCTACCTCGATGTGGGCGAGATCGTGCGGGTCGCCCGCGAGTGCGGAGCGGACGCGATCTACCCCGGCTACGGCTTCCTCTCGGAGAACCCCGATCTCGCCGCCGCTGCCGCTGCCGCAGGGATCACCTTCATCGGGCCGGGCCGCGAAGCGCTCGAGATGGCGGGGAACAAGGTCGCGGCGAAGCGGCACGCGATCGCCGCAGGCGTGCCCGTGCTGCAGTCGACCCCGCCCTCGACCGATCTCGACGAGCTGATCGCGGGCGCTCGCGAGATCGGCTTCCCCGTCTTCGCGAAGGCCGTCGCCGGCGGAGGGGGCCGCGGCATGCGACGAGTCGAGCGCGAGGAGGATCTGCGCGAGGCCCTGGAGGCCGCCATGCGCGAAGCCCAGTCGGCGTTCGGCGATGCGACGATGTTCATCGAGCAGGCCGTGCTCCGTCCGCGCCACATCGAGGTGCAGGTGCTCGCCGATCGCACGGGGGCCACCGTGCACCTCTTCGAGCGCGACTGCTCCGTGCAGCGCCGGCACCAGAAGGTCATCGAGATCGCGCCGGCGCCGAACCTCGATCCCGCGACACGCGATGCGCTCACTCGCGATGCGATCGCGTTCGCGAAGTCGATCGGGTACGAGAACGCCGGCACGGTGGAGTTCCTGCTCGACACCGAGGGGGAGCGGGCCGGTCAGCACGTCTTCATCGAGATGAACCCGCGCATCCAGGTCGAGCACACGGTGACGGAGGAGGTGACCGACGTCGATCTCGTGCAGGCGCAGATGCGCATCGCGTCGGGAGAGACGCTCGAGGATCTCGGTCTCACCCAGGAGCGCATCCAATTGCGCGGGGCGGCGCTGCAGTGCCGTATCACGACGGAGAACCCTGCCGACGGATTCCGTCCCGATCTCGGTCGCATCACCACCTACCGCTCGCCGGGCGGCGGCGGCGTGCGCCTCGACGGCGGCACCATCAACCCGGGTGCCCACATCAGTCCGCACTTCGACTCCATGCTCGCGAAGCTCACCTGCCGAGGCCGGGACTTCGAGGCGGCGGTGATCCGGGCCCGCCGCGCGCTCGCCGAGTTCCGCATCCGCGGCGTTGCGACGAACATCCCCTTCCTCCAGGCCGTGCTCGACGACCCCGACTTCCAGTCCGGTGACGTCTCGACCTCGTTCATCGAGGAGCGCCCCGGACTGCTCACCCTGCACAAGTCCCAGGATCGCGCCACGCGCATGCTGCAGTACCTCGCCGACGTCACGGTGAACCGTCCCGGCGGGATCCGCCCGGCGAGCGCGGATCCCGCGGTCAAACTGCCGGCGATCGACACCGAGGCGCCGATGCCCGCAGGCAGCCGTCAACGGCTGCTCGAGCTCGGGCCCGAGGGCTTCGCCAAGGCGCTCCGCGAACAGAAGGCACTCGCGGTGACCGATACCACCTTCCGCGACGCGCACCAGTCGCTGCTCGCCACTCGTGTGCGCACGAGAGATCTCGTCGCGGTGGCGCCGCATGTCGCGAGGCTGACCCCGCAGCTGCTCTCAGTCGAGGCATGGGGAGGCGCGACCTACGACGTGGCGCTCCGCTTCCTGAGCGAGGATCCCTGGGATCGCCTCGCCGCCCTCCGCGAGGCGATGCCGAACGTTCCCATCCAGATGCTGCTGCGCGGCCAGAACACGGTCGGATACACGCCCTACCCTGCCGGGGTTGCGCGCGCCTTCGTGCGCGAAGCCGCGGAGACCGGCGTCGACGTCTTCCGCATCTTCGACGCCCTCAATGACGTGAACCAGATGCGGGTCGCCATCGACGCCGTGCGCGAGACCGGCACGGCCGTCGCCGAGGTGGCCTTCTGCTACACCGGCGACCTGCTGAGTCCGGCCGAGGACAAGTTCACCCTCGACTACTATCTGCGCCTCGCCGAGAAGATCGCGGAGGCGGGCGCGCATGTGCTCGCGATCAAGGACATGGCGGGGCTGCTGCGGCCCGCGGCGGCCGAGAAGCTGGTCGCCGCTCTGCGCGAGCGCTTCGACCTGCCGGTGCACCTGCACACGCACGACACTCCGGGCGGCCAGCTGGCCACGCTGCTGGCGGCGTCCCGTGCCGGCGTCGACGCGGTCGACGCGGCCTCGGCGCCGATGTCGGGCACCACCAGCCAGCCGTCGCTCTCGGCCCTGGTCGCCGCGCTCGCGCACACCGAGCGCGATACGGGCCTCGACCCCGAGGCCGTGTACGGGCTCGAGCCCTACTGGGACGCCGTGCGCACGAGCTACCGTTCCTTCGAATCGGGGCTGCCGTCGCCGACGGGACGCGTATACACGCACGAGATCCCGGGCGGCCAGCTGTCCAATCTGCGTCAGCAGGCGATCGCCCTCGGCCTCGCCGACAACTTCGAGAAGATCGAGAACATGTACGCCGCCGCGGATCGCATTCTCGGACGCATCCCGAAGGTGACGCCGTCGTCGAAGGTGGTCGGCGACCTCGCCCTGCACCTCGCCGCCGTCGACGCCGATCCCGCAGACTTCGAAGCCAACCCCGAGCGCTACGACGTGCCCGACTCCGTCGTCGGCTTCCTCGCGGGCGAACTCGGCGAGATTCCAGGCGGCTGGCCCGAGCCCTTCCGGTCGAAGGTGCTCGCGGGTCGTCGAGCGTCGATCGGCGTCGAACCCGTCTCCGACGGGGACGAGGCCGCCCTCGCAGGCACGAGCTCCGAGCGCCGTGCCGCGCTGAACCGGCTGCTGTTCCCCGGTCCGACCGCGCAGTACCTGTCCACGCGGGAGCGCTACGGGGATCTCTCGGTGCTCGAGACCGGCGACTACCTCTACGGGCTCGAGGCGGGCGCCGAGCACGCGGTCGACCTCGCCCGGGGCGTGCGCGTCTACGTCGGACTCGAGGCGATCGGCGAGGCCGACGACAAGGGCATGCGCACCGTCATGGTGCGGGTCAACGGCCAGCTGCGCCCGGTCTTCGTGAAGGACGAGTCCGTCGTCGTCGACACGGTCGTGGCGGAGAAGGCCGACAGATCGCAGCCGGGTCACGTGGCCGCGCCCTTCTCGGGCACCGTCACCCAGAAGGCCGCCGTCGGCGACGAGGTCGAGGCGGGTCAGGTGCTCGCCACGATCGAGGCGATGAAGATGGAGGCCGCGATCACCGCACCCGTAGCGGGCCGCGTGCAGCGGCTCGTGTTCGAGGGCACCCGCTCGGTCGACGCCGGCGACCTCGTGCTCGTGATCGAGGGGAGCTGAACGTGGCCGTACGCGAGATCAGGCTCTTCGGCGACCCCGTGCTGCGCGCGGTCTGCGATCCCGTGGAGACCATCGACGATCGGGTGCGTTCGCTCGTCGCCGACCTCTGCGACACCGTCGCATTCGAGGGTCGCGCGGGCGTCGCATCGACCCAGATCGGGCACACCCAGCGCGCCTTCAGCCTGCACATCGACGGCGAGGTCAGCTACGTGCTCAATCCCGAGCTCGTCGAACTCTCGGGAGAGCCCGTGCCGACCGGCGAAGGGTGCCTCTCGGTGCCCGGCCTCTGGTTCGAGGTGATGCGTCATCCGCGCGCGGTCGTGAGAGGCATCGACCTCGACGGCGAGGAGGTCGTGATCCGCGGGGAGGGGCTGCTCGCCCAGGCCCTGCAGCACGAATGCGATCACCTCGACGGCAAGCTCTACCTGAACCGCCTCGATCGTGAGGCGCGTGGCGAGGCGATGCGCCGCATCCGTGCTTCCGACTGGTTCTGACGCCTGAGGACAAGTCTGAAACCGCGGAAAAGGGCCGGTGCGCATCGCACCGGCCCCGATCCTCGTAGCGCAGACTACTTGGCTTCGACCGTGACCGCCTCGGTCTGCGGGTTCTCGCCGTACATCTTGGCGATCTCGCCAGCGAAATCGCGCAGGATGTTGTCGCGCTTGATACTCATCTTCGGGGTGAGGTGCCCGCTCGCCTCGGTGAACTCGAGGGGCAGTACGGTGAACTTGCGGATGCTCTCGGCCCGCGACACGTACTTGTTGCCATGGTCGACCGCGCGCTGCACCTCGGCGAGCACGACCGGGTTGACGACCGCCTCCTCGATGGGCATGTCGGGGTCGAGGCCGTTGTTCTTGAGCCAGCTCGGCAGCATCTCCTGGTCGAGGGTGATGAGCGCCGAGATGAAGGGCTTCTGATCGCCGACCGCGACGATCTGGCCGATGACGGTGAAGGAGCGGATCGGATCCTCGAGGCCGGCGGGAGCGACGTTCTTGCCGCCCGCGGTCACGATGATCTCCTTCTTGCGGCCGGTGATCGTGAGGTAGCCGTCCTCGTCGAGCGAGCCGAGGTCGCCGGTCTTGAAGAACCCGTCGTCGGTGAAGACCGCCTTGGTCGC
>JBEBTD010000144.1:0-5931 GCA_040393965.1 Leucobacter soli
GCGCTTGAAGCCACAGCTACTGCCAAGCTGCGTGCGTGCTGGCGTGCTGGCGTGCTGGCGTCAGCGTCGCGCCCTCCCGACCGCGCAGCACAGCGCGGTGATCGTCGTCGCCGCTGCAGCGAGCGCGAGCGGCAACCAGGCCGCTCCGCCGATGAGCGCTCCGGCGAAGGCGGTACCGGCCGATCCCGCCGCGATCTTGAGGGCGCCGACCCAGATGAACACCTGGCCGCGCGCCTCGGGCGGCGCGTACTCGCTCCGCGCGGCGAGCGTGGCTGCGAAAAAGCAGGCGTTGGCGATCCCGGCGGCGGCGAACGCGGCGATCGCGACGATGCCGGGGGCGAGGATCACGAGGGCCAGCGCGGCCGCGACCACGAGGGCGAGCACGATGTTCAGGCGATCGGCGTCGCCCCGGAGCGGCCGTGCCATGAGCATCGCCGAACCTGCGAGATTCCCGACCCCGTAGGCTGCGACGAGCGCGCCCGAGCGAGCGGGATCCCCCAGCGCGGCAGCGAACGCCACCGCGTAGATCGGCAGGGAGGCGACCGAGAACGCCACCATCACGGTCAGGCCGAGCGTGCGCCGCAACGGCCCTGACCGTCGGATGCGGAGCAGGGTGTCGCGCGGTGACGGGACGTCGTCGGCGTCCGCGAGCGGCGGCTGATGAGGCAGCGCGAGCACGGCGCCCGCCCCGAGTACGGCCGCGAGTGCGAGTGCGAGGGCGGCCCAGAGCGGGCCGGCGGGGGTCGCGGCTATCCAGGCGACGGCCGCGGGGCCGAGGGTGCCGCTGATGCCGTAGCTGGCGACGTCCCAGCTCTGTGCCCTGCGCTGGCTGCGCTGCGAGGGCCCTGCGATCGCCGGCAGGCGGCTGCTGATGCCGCCCGTGAGCATGGGGCCGACGAGACCCGAGGCGATCAGCAGCAGTACCGCGCCCGGCGCGAAAGCTGTCGGGATGAGCAGGGCTGCGAGGCCGAGAAGCGCCCCGTGGGCGACGGCGCTGAGGGCGATGACCCTGCGGCCGTCGCGCGCGGTGTCGAGGCGACGTGCGATGAGGGGGCCGAGCAGGTGCGGCAGCGTGATCGAGGCCCCGAACAGGCCCGAGGCCCAGCCCGGGTGCCCGCTGGCGTGCGAGAGCAGCACGATCGCGACGACGGCGCCCCCGTCGGCGCTGCGAACGAGGGTCGCCGCGAACACGTAGCGGGGGAGTCCCCGCGCGGGTGCCCCGCGCAGCGTCAGTCTTCCCACCCCCGCGCCGTCTCCTGCGCCGATGCCCGTATCGAGGCCAGCGCCTCGGCCACGCGGGTGCGGGCCGCCGCATCCAGACCTTGCACGGGCTCCGGCAGGCAGTCGCGCGGGGCGAGGCCGAGATGCTCGGCGATCGCGGCGGTGACGCGCAGGCTGCCGAACTCCGCGAAGAGACCCCAGAGGGGGTCGAGTCGCGCCGAGGCCGTGAGCGCCTCGCCGCCCCGCCCCGCCCGCGCCGCGCGTGCGATGGGGAGCGCGAGCTCGGGCAGGGTGCCGGCCAGCACCGAGAACCATGCGTCGCAGCCCGCGTTCAGGCCGGCGGCCGCGCTCGCGTCGCCGGAGACGCCGATGCGCACGTGGGGTGGCAGCGCGGCCCGGATCCTCCTCACGTGGGCGGAGGCCTCGGCGGGATCCGTCGGCACGGCCGGGATCTTGACGGTCGCGACGCCGGGCAGCTCGGCGATGCGGGCGTAGAGCTCGACCGTGAAGCGGAAGTGCGTGGTGCCGGGGTTGTCGTAGATCGCGATCGGCAGCTCGGTGCGCTGGGCGACCGCGCGGAACAGTTCGAGCACGTCGTGCTCGGTGAGCGGCTGGTAGCTGACCGGCGCGAGCAGCAGGCCGGCGGCGCCTGCCGCCTCCGCGTGCTCGACGTTCGCGAGCACGTGCGAGGTGCGCAGGGCGCCGATGCCGATCACGACGGGCTTCGCGCCGGCGTGCTCGACCGCGATGCGGGCGACGCGGGCCCGCTCCTCGATGGAGAGGTAGGCGTATGAGCCGGTCGAGCCGAGCGCGGTGATCGCGTCGACGTCGGAGGCTGCGAGGCGTGCGACGAGGCCGGCGAAGGCGGCCTCATCGAGGGTGTCGTGCTCGAGGGGCGTGAGCGGGAACGCGTTCAGCCCGTCGAAGACGGCGGGAGTCGACGTGAGCACGGTGCTGCTCAGCCCTTCGCGGGGGCGGCGTCGTAGGTGACCCAGCGGGTGCGGGTGGCGAGGGTGTCGTAGAGCGCCTGCGCCTGGTGGTTGTCGTCGGCGGTGATCCAGCGCACGACGGAGCGGCCTTCGTCCGCGGCGATCCGCTGCAGCCGCTCGATGAGCGCCCGGCCGGAGCCCTTCCCCCTGGCCTCGGGGTCGGTGAAGAGGTCGTCGAGCCAGATGCCGACGGTGCCGGTCGAGGGCCGGGAGAAGCGACGGTAGTTCGCGATGGCGACGATGCGGCCGTCGGTCTCGGCGACGAGGGCCTCCACTTCATGCGCAGGGTCGGCGGCCCACGTCCAGACGCGGTCGACGACCTCCTCCGACGGGGGCAGGCGGTAGAACTCGCGATACGCGCGGAAGAGCTCGCGCCAGCGGGGCTCGTCGGCTTCGGCGAGGGCTCGGACGGTGATCTGGGAATGGTCGGCGGTCATCGGGTCTCCTGGGGTGCTCGGGGTGGAGGCGGGCGCGTCGGGCGCGCTCACGATGTCCATCCTGTCCGCCTTTCCGGTCGATGCTGAAGGCCGGAAACAGTCATATCGAATAGACCAGAATGGGGGCATGCGACACCCCTCGCCCATGAACCTCGTCCTCGACGGCGCCCGCCCGCCCGGCGTGAGCGTTCGGCAGCACCTCGCCGATCAACTGCGGGCGGCTCTGCTCGACGGGCAGATCGTCGCCGGTGAATCGCTGCCGTCGTCACGGGTGCTCGCTGCGACGGTGGGCGTCTCGCGCGGCACCGCCGTCGCCGTCTACGAGGAGCTCGCGGGGGAGGGCTACCTCGTCATCCGCCCCGGCAGCGGCACCTTCGCCGCCGAGGATCTCGCGGGACGCACGGCCGCCCCGGCCCTTCCGCTCCCCTCGAGCCCTGCGTCGTCCTCGGTTTCGCACGAGGATCACGGTTCGGACGTTCGGGGCTCGGGGATGCGCGGTGCCGAGCCGCGCGATCCTCGCCCCCTCGTCGACCTCTGGCCGGGCAGCCCCTCGCCCCGCTTCCACCGCAACCGCGACTGGGTCGCCGCCTGGCGCAGCGCACTCGCCGACGAACCGGCCGCCCGGCCGCCGAGCCCCGCCGGGCACGAACGGACGCGCGCGCTCATCGCCGAGCACCTGGCATCGGCGCGAGGCATCCGCTGCAGCGCGGAAGAGGTGCTCATCACCGCCGGTACGAGCGACGGCATCGGCCTCGTCGTGCATGCCCTACGAGGCAGGGGCATGGCGTCTCCGCGCATCGCGACCGAGGATCCCGGCTATCCCGCGGCGCGCCGGGCGATCGAGCGGATCGGGGGAGAGGCGGTGCCGATCCCCGTGCGGGAGGGCGGCATGGACCTCGAGGCGCTCGAAGCCGATCGCGGGTCGTTCGCCGCGGCGATGCTCACGCCCAGCCACCAGTACCCGCTCGGCGGCAGACTGCCGGTCGCGGCCCGTCTCGCTCTGCTCGACTGGGCTGAACGACGACGGGCGATCCTCGTCGAGGACGACTACGACAGCGAGTTCCGGCACGGCGCTCCCGCGCTGCCCGCCATCGCATCGCTCGACCCCGCCGGCCGCGTCGTGCACGTCGGCAGCTACTCGAAGACGCTCACGCCCTGGTTGCGCTGCGGCTACCTGGTCGTGCCCGACCCCGAACTGCGCGCCGAACTGCTCTCCGTGCGCGCGGATCTCGGACAGCCGGTCTCGGGCGTGATGCAGCTCGCGCTCGCGGAGTTCCTGCGCAGCGGCGGCCTGCGACGGCACCTCGTGCGCATGGGCCGGGAGTACGCGCACCGGCGGGGCCTCGTCATGCGGGCGACCGAGCACCTCGCGCCGCGGGTGCGCCTCGACGCGGTCGAGGGCGGGCTGCACGCCGTGCTGTCATGGAACGCCGGCCCGACGGCGGAGCGAGCGGTCGCGCGGCTCGAGGAGCGCTCGATCCGGGTGGCGCCGCTGCCCGAGTACTACCATCCCGGCTCGCCGCGCGTGCGCCAGGGCATCGTGCTCGGCTACGGCGCCCCGACCGACACCCAGCTGCACGCCGCGCTCGCCGCGATCGGGGAGGTGCTGGGCGGGGCGGGTTGAGCGGGGCGGGCCGAGCGGGGCCGGCCACTTGTCGCCCTTCTGCGGGGCGGGTCAGGGCGTTAACTGTCCGGCTGCAGGAAGGGAGGGAAGAGTTCGCGCGCGAGCTCGCGCCGATCCCGGTACGCTGGACGGCATGGCTGATTCTTCGTTTGACGTGGTGAGCAAGATCGACTCGATGGAGGTCGAGAACGCGGTCAACCAGGCGCGCAAGGAGGTCGAGCAGCGCTACGACTTCAAGGGCGTCGGGGCCGACATCTCGCTGAACGACAAGGTGATCCTGATCAAGGCGAACACCGAGGAGCGCGCGAACGCGGTGCTCGACGTGCTGCAGTCGAAGTTCATCAAGCGCGGCCTCTCGCTCAAGGCGCTCGACAGCGGCGAGCCCTACGCGAGCGGCAAGGAGTACCGCATCGAGTCGAAGCTCAAGGAGGGCATCGACCAGGCGACCGCGAAGAAGCTGAACAAGCTGATCCGCGACGAGGCCCCGAAGAGCGTGAAGAGCCAGATCCAGGGCGACGAGCTGCGCGTCAGCTCGAAGAGCCGCGACGATCTGCAGGCGACCATGGCGCTGCTGAAGGGCGCCGACATCGAGACCGCGCTGCAGTTCGTCAACTTCCGCTGAGGGCGCTCCGCACGAGAGCCCGGCCCCGAGGAGGCCGAGGCCGAGGCCGCACGGGCGCGAGCCGATCCTCGCCCCGACCTCACGCCCGAAGAAGCCGGGAGCGCCTGCCGATAGACTGTCTCGGTAACCGCCGCCAGTAATAAGGAGGGGCTGAGATGCCCGCAGTGCTGATCACCGGTGCCCAGTGGGGCGATGAGGGCAAGGGGCGGGCGACCGATCTGCTCGGCAGCCGCGTCGACTACGTCGTCAAGTTCAACGGCGGCAACAACGCCGGCCACACCGTCGTCGTCGGCGACGAGAAGTACGCGCTGCACCTGCTTCCGAGCGGCATCCTGACCCCCGGCGTCACCCCCGTCATCTCGAACGGCGTCGTCGTCGACCTCGAGGTGCTCAAGGGCGAGCTCGAGGCGCTCAGCGCTCGCGGCGTCGACGTCTCCCGCCTCAAGGTGAGCGCCAACGCGCACGTCATCACGGCCTACCACCGCACGCTCGACAAGGTGACCGAGCGCTTCCTCGGCAAGCGCCAGATCGGCACCACCGGCCGCGGGATCGGCCCCGCCTACGCCGACAAGATCAACCGCGTCGGCATCCGCATCCAGGACATCTTCGACGAGGGCATCCTGCGGCAGAAGGTCGAGGCCGCGCTCGAGTTCAAGAACCAGGTGCTCGTCAAGATCTACAACCGCCGCGCGATCGGCGTCGACGAGGTCGTCGAAGACCTGCTGAGCTTCCGCGAGCTGCTCGCGCCGATGGTCTGCGACACGGGCCTGCTGCTGCATGAGGCGATGCAGGCCGACAAGACGGTGCTGTTCGAGGCGGGCCAGGCGACGATGCTCGACATCGACCACGGCACCTACCCGTTCGTCACCTCGTCGAATGCGACCGCGGGCGGCGCCTCCACAGGCTCGGGCCTGCCCCCGCACGCGATCGACCGAGTCATCGCCGTCATCAAGGCCTACACGACCCGCGTCGGCGCCGGCCCCTTCCCGACCGAGCTCTTCGACGAGTCGGGCGAGTACCTGCGAGCGCAGGGCTTCG
>JBEBTD010000145.1:0-5864 GCA_040393965.1 Leucobacter soli
CCCGCCCCTTCCCCCGAATCCGCGAAACTTCGTCCGCTGAAGACGCTGTTATAGGCAGACGAAGTTTCGCGAATTCCGTGCGGGGCGCCCGGACCGGCCATATATCGCCCTTCCTCCGCCGCGGGCGAAGTCGCATCTACTGACAAGTTGCGATTGGGGCAGTGGCACGGCGAGGGGCAGCGCGACAGAAACAGACGAGGATCAGGCCGCGAGCCAGCGCAGCACGCGCTCGGCGGCCTCATCCCCCTCGGCGATCATGGCCTCGTGACCGGGCCCCTCGAGCACCGTGAGCTCGCCGCGCGGTAGCATGCGGGCGACGCTCAGACACCACTCCGGCGGGGTCACCCGATCCTGGCTTCCGCACAGCACGAGCGCGGGCTGCCGCAGCTGCGGCAGCCGATCCTCGATGCGATGCGTGAGGGTGGGCCGCAGCATCTTGAGAAACCACCGCGGGCCCGCCCGGCAGTACTCGACGACGCCGCGCGCGATCGCGATGGGCGGCTTGCCCTCGAAGAGATCCTGCAGCATGCGCAGCGCCTGCCACCCGACCGTGCGCTCGGCGGCGTTCACCGCGGGCGCGAAGAAGGCGATCCGCGGCGCGAGCGACGGATGCGCCGCGGCGAGCTCGGCCACGACCTGCGCCCCCATCGAATGCCCCACCGCGATCACCGGTTCGAGCCCGCGCTCCCGCAGCGCTTCGACCAGCAGCTCGGCGTTGCCCGCGATCGGCAGGGCGCGCTCGGGCTCGGGCGATTCTCCGAAGCCCGGCAGGTCGACCGCGATCACCTCGGTTTCCTCGCGGATCGCGGCGATGAAGCGGTCGAAGGTGCGATGCCCCATGCCGATGCCGTGCACGAGCAGCAGCTTAGGAGCCCCCGCGCGCTCCCAGCGGAACAGGGTCAGCCGCTGCCCCTCGCGCTCGAACGTCCAGCGCTCGGGCTCGGGCAGCCCGCTCGGATGCTCCCCCATGACGCCTCAGCCTCTCAGCGCCGGCGAGATCTCCTCGGCGGCGGGGCCGACGCGCTCGCCGCGCGGGTAGAGCCACAGGAACAGGCCGGCGAGCATGAGCGCGAAGGCGCCGCTGCCGATGAGCCACAGGAGCATCGGCGAGAGCGGGATGTCCCACCACCACTCGATGCCGACGTTGAGGTTGAAGCCCGCCTCGTCGATGCCGGTGATGTAGCGGCGCATGTTGGTGTGCAGGGAGAGGGCATTCGCGACGGCGACGAAGGCGAACAGCACGCCGGTCTGCACGCGGGAAAGCCCCAGGTGATCCTTGGCGAAGCCGAAGAGCGCGACCCCGACGAGGATGATCAGCAGCGGCAGGATGTAGCGGGGCTGCACCCAGTCGCCGACGCGCGCGCCCTTGCCGTAGAGCACGTAGAGCGGGAAGAGGGTGAGCGCGCCGAGCGCGAACGCGAGCACGACGCCCTTGCGCGCGGTCATGAACCGCAGACCCCAGAGCAGCACGGCGAAGAGCACGCCGATCATCGTCACCCAGATCGTGTTCGGCACGGTCGTGTCGTACCAGCCGAGGCCCCAGGTGCCGGTGCCGCCGGTCCACAGCCACGGCAGGTCGCGCAGGTTCGCGATGAGAAGGCCGACACCGCCGAGTGCGGCCGGGGCCGCCTCCGAGCCGCCCGTGGCGGAGCCGCCCGAACCGCCCGTGGCGCCCGCCGCAGCGATATCGGTGGCCTGGTTCGCGCCAAGGAAGAAGACGGCGCCCACGAGGATCACGGCGAGCGGCAGGATCGCCCGCAGCCGCCACTCGCGCGTGCGCTCGAAGGCGAGGATCATCGCGGCCAGGGCCGCGAAGGCCACGTACACCGCGGAGTCTCCGCGCGCGCCGGCCCCCATGACCGCGAGCACACCCGCGATCGAGCCGAGCGCGATCGCTCGCGACCTGCGCTCCGCAGTGAGGTAGCCGTAGAGCGAGACCCACACGAGCAGGCCCGCGAGGATCGCCCAGCTGCTCGGGTTGACGCTCGGGATGATGAAGATGCCGAGCGGGATGAGCGTCGCCACTCCGGCGAACACGATGGGCCCGCGCTGCCCGGGTCTCAGCAGCGCGATCACCGCGGTGACCGCCCCCACGAAGAGCGCGGCGTTGAAGAGGCGCATCACGATCGTCGATACGGCGACATCAGGGCTCGCGAACACCCCCATGACCGCGTAGAACACGGGCGGATAGGCGCCGACGAAGTTCCCTCGGTCGGTGCTGACCATGCGGGCGTCGTCGAGGGGGCACTGAGCGCTCTGATGCGACTGCTGCGCGAAGCAGTCCGAGCTGTGCGCGACCCGTTCGGATACCGTCCGCTCGAGCTCGGTGTCACCCGGCTCGCACAGGCCATCGCGCTCGCCGAGCGAGCACCAGATGCTCGCCATGTGGTAGTCGTCGTCCGGCGCCGCCCCGACCGCCGAACTGAGCGCCCAAGCGCCGAGCCCGATGAACGCGAAGATCGCGGTGAGTGCCGCGAGTACGACGCGCTTCGTTCGTGGTGCAGCCATGGGCTCGGTTCGTCCTCTCGGGTTCTGAAGGGGTGGTCGGGCGCGGTCAGCGGGTCGGGATGATCTTCCTCACGAAGAGCCGGAAGCCCTCGCTGCGGCGCCAGAACGTCGTGTGCCGCAGGCGGCCGACGGTGCGCTTCGATTCCTTCCCGACGGGCGAGGATCGCCTGGCGCGGTCGGCCGCACGCCTCGGCGCCGTGCAGAAGGCGAGCAGCGCGGCGAGGGTGCGCTCCCAGCGCATCGTCTCGCCGAAGACTCGTACGCGCTCGCTCGTCGCCGCCCGATCCGGCGAGTACAGCACCCGCTCGATCGCCTCGGCCAGCGCAGCCGCATCCTCGGGCGGCACGACCGCGCCGAGCTCGTGCTCGCGGATGAGCCCCGCGAAGGTGTCGCCCTCGGTCGAGACGATCGGCAGGCCGGCCCAGAGGTAGTCGAGAATGCGCGTACGGAAGCTGAAGGCCGTCTCGACGTGCTCGAAGTGGGTGCTGACGCCCAGATCGGCGTCGAGCAGATAGTTCACGCGATCCTCGTAGTCGACCCACTCGGTGTTGAAGAACACGTGCGCTCCCGTGAGCCCGAGTTCGTCGGAGAGCCGCATCGTCTCAGCGGCCATGCGCATCGCGGGAACATCGGGGTTGGGGTGCTTGACGCCGAGGAAGTAGAGGCGCAGTCGCGGGTGGCGCGGCACGAGAGAGGCGACCGCCCGGATCAGTGTGAGCGGGTCGAACCAGTTGTAGACGCCGCCGCCCCAGATGATGACCTGGTCGTCGAGCCCGATGCCCGGCACCTCGCCCTTGATCGCGTGCCGCGTCTGCACCGCGGGCTCGTTCGAGATGCCGAAGGGCGCGACATCGATGAGCGATCGCAGGCTGGGGTCGGCGTCGTAGTTGAAGGGGTTGATCCTCGACACGGCCGAGAGCTGTCCCAGCCAGAAGTCGCGCTGCTTCTCGGAGGCGCAGAGCAGATAGTCGGCGAGCTCGAGCTGCACGTTCAGCACCTCCGAGATGTACTCGGTCATCTTGACGCGCTTGCGATCCGAGTCGTCCTTGCCCTGCTCCAGGTACTCGAGGTGCATGGGGTCGTAGATGTCGGCGACGATGATCTTGCCGGTGCGGCGGATCCACGGGAACGTCGAGAGCGTGTACCCCTGGAAGACGAGCACCTCGCACCAGTCGACCTGACGCTTCAGCTCCGCCTCGTCGGCGTATCGCACCGGGAAGCCGTCGTGCTCGAGCGTCGAAGCCTGGGTCGAGACGAGGCGCACCTCGCAGACGTCGTGCAGCGCCTTCGCCATCTCCCAGGCGCGGATCGCCGGGCCCGCCATCTTCGCGCCGAGCACGTCGCCCGTGATCACGAGCACGCGGGTGGGTGTGCGCGCGTTCATCCGCTCGCCTCCGTCGCCGCGCCATCGCCGGCCGCCATGCCGGTCAGCCCCGCGAGCTGGGCCTGGATCGCGAAGTCGGGCACCTGTGCGACGACCTCGTCGAAGGTGCCGATGCCCCGGATGCGACCGCCGTCGAGGTAGCAGACCTGATCGTATTCCCGGATCGTCGCGAGGCGGTGCGCGACCGTGATGAAGGTGACCTCGCCCTGCAGCTCGCGCATCGACTGCGTCACGCGGTTCTCGGTCGCCGTGTCGAGGGAGCTCGTCGCCTCGTCCATCACCATGACGAGCGGATCGGAGTAGAGCGCGCGGGCGATGCCGAGCCGCTGCTGCTGCCCGCCCGAGATGGACTCCCCCCGCTCGCCGATGCGCGCCGAGAGCCCGCCCTCGCGCTCGGCGAGGGAATCGAGGTGGGCGCGCTCCAGCGCCCGCCGCACCTGGTCGAGGTCGTAGTCGTCCTCCCAGGTGAGCGCCACGTTCTGCGCGATGCTGCCGTCGAAGAGCGCCACGCGCTGCGGCACGTAGCCGACGCGCCGGCGCCACTGCCGCAGCACCTCCGCAAGGGGGGCGTCGTCGATGAACAGCCCGCCGCCGGTCGGCTCGGTCAGGCCGAGCAGGATGTCGATGAGCGTTGACTTCCCCGCACCCGAGGGCCCGACGATCGCGAGGCTCGAGCCGAAGGGGATGCTGAACGAGATGCCGTCGAGCACGTCCGTCTCGGCACCGGGGTAGCGGAAGCGCACATCGCGCAGCTCGAGCCGATGCGGAGCGGACGGCAGCTCACGGGCGTCCTCGCTCTCCTCCTCCCGGCCGATGACCGAGTCGGCCTGCTGCAGCTCGCGGATGACGTCGCGCGCATACACCTCGTTCGCAGAGGCGGAGGCGAGGCAGGACTGAATGCCGTTGAGCGCCGGGATCACGCGGAAGCCCACGACCGCGAAGAGGCCGACGGCGACGGTCGCGGCGCCGAGGTTGCCTCCTCCGAGGAAGTAGGCGGCTCCGCCCACCAGCAGCACGCCTCCGATGAGGGCGGTCTCGAACACGTACTTCGGCACCTGGCTGAGATAGGCCATGTCGGCGCGCGCGTCGGTCGCCGTGACCCGGTTCTTCGAGACGACGCGACCCACCTCGCCGAGCTTGCCGCGCAGGGTGACCTCTTTTAGCGCCTCCACCATCTCGGTCATGATCGTGGCGATGCGGTAGACGAGATCCCTGTTCGTCTCACCGGCGCGTTTGGCGGCCCGGCTGACGAAGCGGTTGACCACGAAGGCGATCGCGACCAGATAGATGAGGGCGATGAGCGCGGTCGCGGGCTGAGCGATGACGAGCACGAGGATCGTCGCGAGGAACGTCATCGCATTGCCGGGGATCATCGAGAGCTGCAGGAGGAAGCCGAGGTTGGTGTTTGCCATCGCCGTGTCGACGATGCGGGTGACCTCGGCCGTGCTGAGCTGCGCGCGACGCTCCCAGCTGGAGTGGATGTAGGTGCTGAACAGGCGGTCACCCGTCACGAGCTCGTAGCGTGCGAAGCGGCGGGTCGCCCGGCGGTGCAGCACGAGGGCGAACACGCCCTTCAGCACGAAGAGGCCGCAGATCACGATGACGAGGATCGGCGTCGCCTCTGCCGGAAGCTCGCCGACGAGGGGCAGGCTCATCCCCTTGTTCGTGGCGAGCGGTGCGGTCACGACCACGATCAGAGCGAGCGCGACCGAGTCGAGGATCGCGAGCATGCCCGTGAGGATGGAGTAGCCGAGGTAGAACGACTTCGCCCCCTTGGGGAGCACGCGGAACAGCTCGTTGAGCGTGTTCCACAGGCTTTTCACCGATCGTCCTCCGTCGAAGTAGTAGCGCCCATGAGCTTACCCTGAGGCTCCTGGGCGGGCGGTCGGCAACCCACCGTCTGCCGCTTCCCACCGAGCCGGCACCCCCGCCGCCCGCCTCCGCCGGAGCGGTGCCACCGCCCCTGCCGCTC
>JBEBTD010000146.1:0-5659 GCA_040393965.1 Leucobacter soli
GCGAGCGAGACGCCGAGCAGCAGCCCGAACAGGTGGCTGTCGGTGCCGAAGTAGATGCGCGTCACGGGGGCGCCCTGGGCGTGGAGCGCTGCCATCCAGATCGCGGAGGCCGCGCCGAGGGTCGCGAAGAAGAGGGTGCGGCTCGCGCGGGAGCGCATGCGCAGGGCGAAGAGCAGCGCGAGCGGCAGCAGCAGATAGAACTGCTCCTCGATGGCGAGCGACCAGGTGTTGCGGAACAGCTCGGGGTTGTCGCGGGCGAAGTAGTCGGCGCCGAGGCCGATGTAGACCCAGTTGGCGACGAAGAGGACCGCCCCGGCGAGCTGGGCGCCGATGCTCACGAGCAGGTCCCCGCCCAGCACGAGCGCCGCGCTCGTGCAGACGAGCAGCACGAGACCGAGGGCCGGCAGCAGGCGACGGGCCCGGCGCTGCCAGAAGGGGAGCAGTGCGATCCGACCGGTTCGACGGCGCTCCTCGAGCAGCAGCGTCGTGATGAGGAAGCCGCTGATGACGAAGAAGACGTCGACGCCGAGAAAACCGCCGGGCAGCGCCTCAGGGAACAGGTGGTAGACGACCACGAGGGCGACCGCGATCGCCCGGAGCCCGTCGAGTCCGCCGAGGCGTCGGCGCTCGGCGGGCTTGGGCGTGGTTCGAGTAGTCATAGGCAGAGGCGCCCCGCCGCATCCGATCGCTGCCGGATTCACCGGCGCTGGGCGCGCTCGGTGTCCGCCGTCTTGCTCGAGGGCGATGCAGGGTGCCTCGGCAAGTGTAATACGGCGTCGTGGAAGCCGCCGATCCTCGTCGTCAGGAGCCTTCGGCCTGCCCCGCAGCCGCCGCGTACTCCTGCAACGTCCCGGCCCGGATCGCGGCGCGAACGTTCGCCATCTCGTCCATGTCGGGGATCACGATCGACTGCCCGTCGTCCGAGGTGCCCGTGCCGAGGGTCGGGCTCGTGAAGAAGGCGATGCCGTCGCCGCGCAGCGAAGCCGTCTGCAGGCCCAGGCCGAGAGCGGTGTTGAGGGTGAACTCCTCGTCGACGATCAGATACGGCTTCAACGCGTTCGCCGTGTCGAGCAGCTTCGACGGGCTGCTGAGCGTGTCGCGGGCGAGGATCGACTGCACAAGGCCCTTCATGAAGGCCTGCTGATTGCGCACCCGCTGGTAGTCGCCGTCGGCGAAGGAGTATCGCTCGCGCACGAAGTCGAGGGCGCGGTCGCCGCTCTCGAGCCGGATCTCGCCCTCTTCGAAGTAGGCGTCCGAATGGCTGGAGGTGAACGCGACGTCGTTGTGCACGGTGACGCCGCCGACGGCATCGGTGAGGCCCTTGAACGACTCGAAGTCGACGATCATCACGTGGTCGATGCGGGCGTCGATGAAGTGCTCGACGGTGTTCACCGCGAGCGGCACGCCGCCGTACGAGAAGGCCGCGTTGATCTTCGCCTCGCCGTGCCCCTCGATGGGCACCCAGTTGTCGCGCATGATCGACATGAAGGTCAGATGCTTGCGGTCGGAGGACACCTGGGCGAGCATGATCGCGTCGCTGCGGAACCCGGTCATGTCGGAGAGATCGGTGGTGGCCTCCCGGCTGTCGCTGCCCAGCAGCAGGATGTTGATCGGCGCCTTCTGGCCGTCCTGCGCCACGGTCTCGGCCGGGCGGGAGAGCGAGGGGTCGGCGACGCCGACCTTCTGCACGTCGGAGAACCAGTTGTAGGCGAGCAGGTACGCCGCGCCGGCCGTCGCGGCGATCAAGATGAGCAGGGTCACGAGGATGGGCGCCACGAAGCGCCGGCGCTTCGGAGGCCGCGGGCTTGCGATCTGGGAGGTCACCCGCACAGTGTATTCACTGCCGCGGGGCGCTTTCTGGGCGCCCACTGGGCGGGAGCTGCGTGAACCCGGGCCGCGAGCCCTCGTCGCCCTGAGCCCCGGCGAGCGTCGATCTGGCATGATCTGAGTGATGGACGAGCAGGCACCGGCGCAGCAGCGGCTGCGCCTCGATATCGGCTACGACGGCACCGACTTCCACGGCTGGGCCGCGCAGCCCGGCCTGCGCACGGTGCAGGGGGAGCTCGAGGCCGCGCTGGGCGTGCTGCTCCGCGAGATCGCCCCGCCCCGGCTCACGGTCGGCGGGCGCACCGATGCGGGGGTGCACGCGCGAGGGCAGGTCGCCCATCTCGATGTTCCGTCCGATGCGGCGACGAGGATCACGCCCCGGCGCATCAACGGCGTGCTGGCGCGGCGCGGCGCGTCCGATGCCGTGGTGCACGATGTGCGGGAGGTTCCCGCCGCCTTCGACGCGCGTTTCGGGGCGCTCAGCCGGCGCTACGAGTACCGCTTGCGCGGGCTCGGCTCGCGCCGCGATCCGCTCACCGCACGCTTCACCGCGGAGGTCGCGAAGGAGCTCGACCTGCCCGCGATGCAGCGGGCGAGCGACGCGCTGCTCGGGCTGCAGGATTTCACGACCTTCTGCAAGGCGCGCGAGGGTGCGACGGCGGTGCGGGAGCTGCTGCGCTTCGATTGGCGCGAGACCGAGGACGGCGCATTCGCCGCCGCCATCGAGGCCGATGCGTTCTGCCACTCGATGGTGCGCGCGCTCGTCGGCGCGGTCGTCGCCGTCGGCAGTGCGAGGATCGGCGGGGACGAGCTGCTGCGTCTGCGCGATGCGCGCGAGCGCACGAGCCGCTTCACGGTGATGCCCGCGCACGGCCTCTCGTTGGAGCAGATCGTCTATCCGCCCGACGAGCAGCTCGCTGCGCGGGCCGAGCGGACGAGGGCCAGGCGCTCGGAGGAGAGCATCGCTTTCCGCGCCGATGCCCCGTGAGCGTTCTCGCGAACGGTGTAGGCGTTTGGCAGCGCGGGGCGCTGGCGCCGTCCAGGCGCTCGGAGGAAAGCGGCTCTTCAAATACGATGAGCCGCGAATGTGCACGGTGTCGCCGAGCGTGCACGAGGTTTCGGGCTTAGAAGGGTCGTGACAGGCGACATCGTGCTCACTCGCGCCCGGGTATGAGGTTCGGTCATCGGACGGGACGAGGATCGCGCCCCGGCGGCCGGCAGGAGGATTGCGCCCCGGCGTCGCGCTGCCGAGCGTCTCGCCGTCGCGGTTACCGCCCCTGCCCGTCCTCTTCCTCTTCCTCCTCCGCGAGCAGGCGCTCGAAGAAGTCGCGCCCGAGGGCGTGCGACTGCAGGCCGTAGTCGAGCGTGAGCCGTTGGTAGCGGGCGAGATCCCGGTACTGCTCGGGAACCTCGGCGGCTGCGACGGCGGGGGCGATCGCGAGGAGCTGCGCCTCGTCTGCGCGAGCCCGATCGACGATGCTTCGCAGGGCGATCCGGCGATCCTCGCGCCTGCGCAGCGCGCCGAGGAAGTAGAGCTTCGAGAGCGCCACGACTTCGAGCTTGCGGTCGGAGATGGGAGCGCGCATCCATGCGAGGAACTGCTCTCGGCCCGTGTCGGTGATCGTGTAGACCTTCTTGGCGCGTCCGCCGTCGCGGGACTCCGAGACCGTCACGTGCCCCTCGTCCAGCAGGCGGAGCAGGGTCTGCCGCAGGGCTCCGAGGCTCGCCGCGTAGAAGAGCGAGATGCCGGCCTCGAAGAACTTGTTGAGACTGTAGATGCTCTGCGGGCCGACCGCGAACAGCAGCCCGAGTACGACGTGCGACATAGGCGTCTCCGTGATATCTTACTTTAAGTAATGTTTCTTTAAGTAATATTCTAGTGAGTGGTGAGGATCAGCATGCCACAACTCATCGGCGACGCGCCCGGCGTCGGGCCGCGCCTGCGCGAGCACTTCGACCGTGTCACCAGGCGCCGCGGCGTGCTCGGGGCGCCGCAGATCGCCTTGCGCGGCCCGGGCGTCGAGTTCGCGTACGGGGATCAGCAGACACCGTTCCATGCGGCGAGCATCGGCAAGCTCTTCACCGCCGTCATCGTCATGCAACTGGTCGAGGCCGGACGGCTGGCCCTCGACGCCCGTATCGACGAGCTGCTGCCCGCTGCGACCGTGCGGGGCCTCTTCGCTGCAGGCGCCCCCGCGCCCACGGTGCTCGAACTGCTGCAGCACTATTCCGGTGCCGCGGACTACTTCGAGGGGCGGCGCGGGGCCAGGCTGATCGGCGAGGTCGCCGCGAACCCCGATCGCGTATGGACGCCGGAGGAGATGCTCGACTTCGCGCGAGAGCGCCTGGGCCCGATCGCCGACCCGGGGCGCCGCTTCCGGTACTCCGACACCGGCTACGTGCTGCTCGGGCTCGCGATCGAGGAGATCGTGGGCGAGGCGTATCACGACGCCGTCACTACTCGGATCGTCGAGCCGCTCGGGCTCGAACGCACCTTCCTGCCAAGGCTCACCGCGCCCGCGCGCGGAGACCGGCGGATCGCGCCGTGCTACCTCGGCCGGCAAGACCTGAGCCGAACCGCCGCGCTCAGCTGCGGCTGGGCCGGAGGCGGTGTGGCGGCCACGCCCGGAGAGCTGCTGCGCTTCGGCGAGGCGCTCCACGGCGGGGAACTGATCGGAGAGGAGAGCCTCGCCGTGATGCGCGCCATGCGGGGGCGGGTGCGGGCCGGCATCCATTACGGGGCCGGCATGATGCAGCTGCGCTTCGACGGATTCTCCCCGATGCTCCGAGGTATGCCGCGCCCGCTCGGGCATCTCGGCTCCCTCTCGACGGCGCTGCTTTACGATCCGGAGAGTCGGAGTCACCTGGTCATGAACTTCCACGCCCGTCGAGAGATGTCGCGCTCCGTCCGATCGGCCATCGCGGTTGTCCGGATGCTCGACCGCGCGAACCCGCGGCCTCGGCTGCCAATGCGAGGCTCGCGTGGCGGTGCGGGACTGTGATAGAGTAGCTCTTTGGTGCGCAAGCACCCGAATGTGAGCCCCCCAGGGCCGCTGCACTCGTCCGCCGAACGGCGCCCGGGACGCGGCAGGGGAGGGATCCACGAACCACTCCATTTCGAACGAAAGCAGCACACTGTGACTCGCACGTATTCGCCGAAGGCCGCCGAGCAGAAGCACGACTGGCTCGTCATCGACGCCACCGACGTGGTGCTCGGCCGCCTCGCCTCGCAGGCCGCCGCGCTCCTCCGCGGCAAGCACAAGACCACCTTCGCCCCCCACATGGACATGGGCGATCACGTGATCATCATCAACGCCGACAAGGTCGTCCTGACCGCGAACAAGGCGGCTCAGAAGCGCGCCTACCGCCACTCGGGCTACCCGGGCGGCCTCAGCTCGGTCAGCTACACCGAGCTGCTCGAGAAGAACCCCGAGCGCGCCGTCGAGAAGGCGATCCGCGGCATGCTGCCGAAGAACTCGCTCGGCCGCGACCAGTTCCGCAAGCTGAAGGTCTACGCAGGCCCCGAGCACCCGCACGCTGCGCAGCAGCCCACCCCGTTCACCATCGGCCAGGTCGCTCAGTAAGCGCGCGAGACTTTAGAAAAGAGACGTTGAAGTGACTGAAGAGAACGTGGCCGTCGAGAGCTACACCACCGAGACCCCTGCCTCGCAGGCGACCGTTTCGACCCCGCGCCCCGCGCTCACCGTTCCCGGTGCCGCCGTGGGCCGCCGCAAGCAGGCCATCGCCCGCGTGCGCCTCGTCCCCGGCAACGGCACCATGACCGTCAACGGTCGCGAGCTGGCCGAGTACTTCCCGAACAAGCTGCACCAGC
>JBEBTD010000147.1:0-5656 GCA_040393965.1 Leucobacter soli
TGCGGCCTCGGCTGGAACACCCTGGCGGGTATCGGTCATGTCGAGAGCGAGCACGGCTTCCATGAGGGTTCCGTGCTCCGCGCAGACGGCGTGGCCGAGCCCGCGATCGTGGGCATCCCGCTCGACGGCACTAGCACGGCGCGCATCCCCGACACGGATGGCGGCGCACTCGACGGCGACCCCGTCTGGGATCGGGCGGTCGGGCCGATGCAGTTCATCCCCTCGACCTGGGCGGAGTGGGGCTCGGACGGCGACGGCGACGGGGCCGCCGACCCGCAGCAGATCGACGATGCCGCCTACTCCGCCGCGCGCTACCTGTGCGCCGACGGAGCGAATCTCCGGGATCCCGAGCATTGGATCGCGGCGGTCGCCGCCTACAACGACACGGTCGAGTACAACAACCGTGTCGCCGAGGCGGCGAGCCACTACGCGAACGTCGGCTGATCGAGCGGCAGCACCCGCCCGTCCCAGCGGGAGCGCAGCCACCGGTCATGACTCGCGATCGCGAGCGCGCCCGGGTAGTGCCGAAGCGCTTCCTCGAGCTCCTCGACGAGGCTGAGCGAGAGATGGTTCGTCGGTTCGTCGAGCAGCAGCACGGGAGGGGCGTCGGCGACGAGGATCGCGAGGGCCACTCGCCGCCGCTGGCCGATGCTCAGCTCGCCTACGGCGCGCCCGACGTCCCGAGGGGCGAGCAGCCCGGTCGCCTCGAGGGGAAGGCGCTCGGCGCGCTCCTCGCCGACGGCCGCGCGGTAGAGCTCCGCGGCGCTGCGGGCGGGTGCTGCGAACGAGACCTCCTGCGGCAGGTAGCCCATTCTCGCGAAGCGTCCCACCTCGCCCGAGGCGGGCTCGAGGGAGCCGGCGAGGATCGCCAGCAGCGTCGACTTGCCGGCCCCGTTCGGGCCCGCGAGCAGCAGCCGCTCGCCCTCGTGCAGCTCGAGTGAGAGCTCGGAGAGGCGGCCCGGCATCGAGACCCGATTCGCGGCGAGCAGCAGCTCCGCGTCGTCCCGCGATGCCGCTCCGCTTTCGGCAGGACGGGCGGGGTCGGCTCCATCGCTCGCGGGGAGGCCGTCGAAGCCCCGGAACCGCAGCGGCTCGGGCGGTCGCCGCACCCGTTCGCGCTCGAGCGTCTCGAGGCGTACACGGGCGTTGCGCGCGCGTCGGGCCGTGACCCGTGCGTCCTTGTCGGCGTAGAACTTGCGGGTGATCCTCGACTCGGACTTGGACTCGTGCTTGCGGTTGACCTCGTGCGCGCCGACCTCGATCTCGTGCTCGAGTTCTGCGAGCCGTTCGTTTTCGGCGAGGTATCGCTCGCGCCAGCGCCGCATCTCCTCGGCGCGCGCGGATCGGGCGGCCGAGTACCCGACGCCCCAGAGCCGCACTCCCAGGCCGCTGCCCGGATCCTCGTCGCTGTCGACCTCGAGCATCGAAGCGGGCACCGGCAGGGCGTCGAGGTCGAGGATCTTCGTGGCGACCGCGTCGAGCAGCGCACGATCGTGGCTCGCGAAGATCACAATGCCTGGCCAGGCAGCCAGTACGCGTTCGAGATAGGCGGCGGAGGCGTCATCGAGGTGGTTCGAGGGCTCGTCGAGCAGCAGCGTGTGCGGCGCGCGCAGCAGCAACGCGGCGAGGGAGAGGCGCAGCTGCTGGCCCCCCGAGAGCTGCCCGATGGGGCGGGTCTCCGCGATGCCGCCGAGCCCCAGCCCGGCCACGGTTTCGCCCCGCTTCGCCTCCGCCGACCAGGCCGCGCTGCGCTCGGCCGCCTCGAGCGCGCCCGCGTAGGCCTCCGCGAGACGAGGATCGTCCGGGTGCTCGGCATAGCGAGCGCCGATCGACTCGAGCCGTTCGAGGGACTCGAGGGCATCGCGCTGGGCGTCGTCGAGCACTCGCGCGAGGGGCGTCTCGGCGGGGTAGGGGAGCTGCTGCTCGAGCAGGCCGATGCTGCCGGGAACCGACACGGTTCCGGCCTCGGGCACGAGCACCGTCTCGGCCTCCGAAACGGCGTCCGAACCGGCGCCCGCGATGAGTCGGAGCAGGGTCGACTTGCCCGCCCCGTTCTCGCCGATCAGGCCGATGCGGTCGCCGGATCGGGCGGTGAACGAGACATCGCTGAGCACGCGGCGATCCGGGTAGCCGAAGGAGAGCCCCTCGACGGCGAGGTGCGTGAGCGCGGTGGCCTCGCGGTCGTGGGAGGCGGCTCGGCCGGCGGCGGCGAGGGTGGGAGCGGTCGGTGAAGAAGGGTGTGCGGGCATGGCGTCTCTTTCGCGAGTCATCGGAGTTCCGCCGGGCGCGCAGAGGCCTCGGGCGCGGAACGGGACTGCGTCAGATCTTCACGACAACGAGAGTACCCGAGATCGGCGGTGCTGGCCAGGGCCATGTTGGCGGCCCTCCGGGCGAGGGCGGATCCCGCCGCATTCCGAGACCGCGCCGAGATGCGCTAAGCTTGGTGGCTGTACTTCGGCGAGGGGCGCGCGAGCGCCCGTGATCGACGCGGTGGAGCCTCCAGCGGGCCCTTCTGACGCGCCACGGTGCACATACATTCGTGCAGAGCACTGCGCGAGGCGATACGAGCAGGCGGGCCGCCCCGCCCCGTTTGGGCGCGAGCCCGCTAAGGAGAAACAACATGAGCGAGACCGCCAAGCTGGTCGCAGCCGCACGCAACACCTTCGGCAAGGGCGTCGCCCGCAAGCTGCGCGCCGCAGGTCAGACCCCCGTCGTCGTGTACGGCCACGGCAGCGACCCCCTGCACCTCTCGGTCGAGACCCACCCGCTGAGTCTCATCGTCCGTCACGCGAACGCGCTCATCGAGCTCGACATCGAGGGCAAGAAGCAGCTCGTGCTCGTCAAGGACGTGCAGAAGGATCCGGTGCGCCAGATCATCGAGCACGTCGACCTGGTCATCGTGAAGAAGGGCGAGACCGTCGAGGTCGAGGTTCCCGTGGTCATCGTCGGCGAGCCCTTCTCGGGCACCAACGCGCTGCTGGAGCTGGGCACCCTCCGTCTGAGCGTTCCCGCCACCAACATCCCCGAGCACATCGAGGTCGACGTCGAGGGGCTCGAGGCCGGCACGCAGATCCTCGCCGGCGGCATCAAGCTCGCGAGCGACGAGACCCTGCTCGACGATGCCGAGGCGCTCGTCGTGCACGTGGTCGAGCCGCGTGGCCCCAAGGACGACGACGCCGAGGGCGCCGATGGCGAGGCGGCCGCCGAGTAGCCCTCGCGCAACGACTCCCGAGCCCCGTCGGGGCGGCCCAGTGCCGCCGCGACGGGGCTCTTCCCTTCCCCGGCACCCTTCCCCGGCACCCCTCCCCGGCGCCCCTCCCCAGCACCCCTCCCCGCAGCTTGGCAGTAGCGGCGACTTGCGAGCCCCGCAACCCACCACTACTGCCAAGCTGACACCGACGATAGGCTCGGCGACGGCGTCACCCGCGGATCGATAGAATGGAAGGTCGCGGCAGGAACGGCGGTGGCAGAATTGTTCTGGCGAAGAAAAGAGAGAGGCGGCCCGGTGGGCGACGCGTGGCTGATCGTGGGGCTCGGTAACCCCGGCCCCAAGTACGAGGCGACCCGGCACAACGTCGGCCAGATGGCGCTCGACGTGCTCGCCGAGCGCATCGGCGGCCGCTTCGCCTCGCACAAGACGGGCGCCCGGGTCGCTGAGGGCTTCCTGCGCCCCGGCGGGCCGAAGCTCGTGCTCGCGAAGTCGAACGGCTACATGAACACTTCGGGCGGGCCCGTCTCGGCCCTCGCCAATTACTTCGACGTGCCCGCCGAGCGAATCGTGGTTCTGCACGACGAGCTCGACCTGCCGTTCGACACGATCAAGGTCAAGCAGGGCGGCGGTCACGGAGGGCACAACGGATTGCGCGACATCGCGAAGGCACTCGGCACTCCCGAATTCCTGCGCGTGCGCATCGGCATCGGCCGCCCTCCCGGCCAGCAGGATCCCGCGGACTTCGTGCTGAAGCCCTTCGCCTCCGGCGAGCGCGGCGCCGTTGCGGTGCTGCTCGAAGATGCCGCCGATGCGAGCGAGGCCCTCGTCGACGAGGGGCTGCTCGCGACCCAGCAGCGATTCCACGGGCGGGCCGCCCGATGAGCCTCGCGGGGCTCGATCGCCTGCTCGCCGGATCCGAATCGTTCGAGCGCGCGCTCGACGCCGCGGGCGAGAGCGTCGACTTCGCCGCGGCCGAGCCGCTGCGGCCCGCGCTCATCGCCGGGCTCTTCCGGCGACGCTGGGAGCAGGGGGATCGCGGAGCCCTGCTGCTCATCGCCGCGACCAGCCGCGAGGCCGACTCGCTGCGCGCCGCCCTGGCATCGCTCATGCCCGAGGCGGTCACCGCCGAGTTCTCGGCATGGGAGACCCTGCCCCACGAACGACTGAGCCCGAGCGCCGAGACCGTCGGCCGCCGTGCCGCCGCGCTGCGGCTGCTGCGCGAGCACGACGGCAGCCGGCCCCTGATCCTCGTCGCCTCGGTACGGGCGGCCCTGCAGCCGGTCTCGCCGCATGCCGCGAACGCCGAGCCGATCGTGCTCGATGCAGGTGCGGAGTGCGACGGTCTCCCCGCCATCGCCGCACGCCTCGTCGAGCTCGCATACACCCGGGTCGACATGGTCACGCGCCGAGGCGAGTTCGCGGTGCGCGGCGGCATCCTCGACGTGTTCCCGCCCACCGCCGAGCAGGCCGTGCGCGTCGACTTCTTCGGCGACGAGGTCGATCAGATCCGCCGCTTCGCGGTCAGCGACCAGCGCAGCGCGGGCGATCCGCTGCCCCGCGTCGAGCTCTGGCCCGCCCGCGAACTGCTGCTCACCGATGAGGTGCGCGAGCGCGCGCTCGCGCTGCTGCCGCGCTTCCCCGCCTTGTCCACCCTGCTCGAGAAGATCGGGCAGGGCATCGCCGTCGAGGGCATGGAGAGCCTGCTGCCGCAACTGCTGCCGGGCCTCGATCCGCTCACTGCGCTGCTGCCCGAAGGCGGCGCGGTCATGGTGATCTCGCCCGAGCGCGTCGCCGGTCGCGCAGTGAGCCTCGCCGAGACCAACCGGGAGTTCCTCGAAGCCGCCTGGGCGGCGGCGACCGCCGGGGCCGATGCTCCCGTGCCCACCGACGATCACGGCATGCTCACGATGACCGAGCTGCGCGAGGCCGCGGGCGAAAGGCCGTGGCAGAGTCTCACCGGCTTCGTCTCGGATGCCGGCGATGCGGCAGGCCGTCCAGGGCAGAGTAGCGCTTCGCGCGACGTATCCGCCGAAGCCGACTCGGTTTCGGATCAGGTGGTCGTGCAGGGACATCACCTGCCCCGGCCGGCCCCGGGCGGCGATGCCGGCGCCGCCTCGATCGACTTCCTGCGCGAGCGCCTCGAACAGGGATGGCGCATCGTCGTCACCGCCCAGGGCGTGGGCCTCGTCGAACGCGCCCGCGACGTGCTCGCCGAGGCGGGCTTCGCGGCGCGCATGGTCGAATCGCTGCCGGAGCGCCCGGATGCGTTCGATGCCGGCGTCGTCTACCTCGCCGCGGGTACCGCCTGGTCGGGATTCGAGAGCCCCGAGGCCCGGCTGATCCTCGTCAGCGAAGCCGAATTCTTCGGGCGTGCCGTGAGCCAGCACCAGGCCCCGACGAAGCTCGCGAAGCGTCGCGGCAAGAACGTCGTCGATCCGCTGCAGC
>JBEBTD010000148.1:0-5649 GCA_040393965.1 Leucobacter soli
ATGTGATCGCGCATCACGTAGAGGATCTCCTCCATCTCGAATGCTGCGGGCAGCGTCTCGATGAGCACGGTCGCGCGGATGGTGCCGTGATCGAGGCCCAGGTACTGCTCCGTGAAGGCGAAGACGTCGTCCCACAGCTTCGCCTCCTCACTCGACTCGAGCTTCGCGATGTAGAAGTACGGGCCGCGACCCTGCTCGACGAGCAGACGCGCGTTGTGGAACGCGTAGAGCCCGAAGTCGACCAGGCTTCCCGAGGCGGCACCGGACTGGTGCTGCGGATCGGTATAGCGGATGTGCTTCTCCACCAGGTGCCAGCCGCGGGGCCGCATCACGATCGTGGGCGTGCGCTCGGCGGTCACCTCGTAGCGCTTGCCCTCGGGGCTCGTGAACTCGAGCTGCCCGCGGATGGCGTCGAACAGGGAGAGCTGCCCGCCGATGACGTTGCGCCAGGTGGGGCTCGTCGCATCCTCCTGATCGGCGAGCCACACGCGGGCGCCCGAGTTGAGCGCGTTGATCGTCATCTTGGGATCGGTGGGGCCGGTGATCTCCACGCGGCGATCCTCGAGCCCCGGGCCCGGGCCGGCCACGCGCCAGCTCGGATCCTCGCGGATCTCGCGGGTATCCGCACGGAACCCGGGGTCGCGGCCATTGCCGATCTCATAGCGGCGGCGCTGGCGCTCGGCCAGGCGCTCGTGGCGCTGGGTGGCGAAGCGGCGGTGCAGCTCGCCGAGGAACTCGACGGCTTCAGGGGTGAGTATCTCATCGGCGCGCTCCATCGGACGGCCGATGATCTCGATGCCGGTGTCGGTGAGCGTGGCGGCATGCATGGGTGCGGTGGTATTCATCAGTGGAACTGCCCTTCTTCGGTCGAGCCCACGAGTGCGAGGGTGCTCGCATTCGGGTTGAGCGCGGTGGCGATCTCGTCGAAGTATCCGGTGCCGACCTCGCGCTGATGCTTCGTCGCCGTGTACCCGCGCGCCTCGTCGGCGAACTCGCGCTCCTGCAACTCGACGTAGGCGCTCATGCCGTTGCGGGCGTAGCCGTGGGCCAGATCGAACATGGAGCTGTTGAGCGCGTGGAATCCGGCGAGGGTGATGAACTGGAAGCTGAAGCCCATCGCGCCGAGCTCTCGCTGGAACTTCGCGATCGTGTCGTCGTCGAGATGCTTCTTCCAGTTGAAGGAGGGGGAGCAGTTGTAGGCGAGCATCTGATCCGGGAACTCGCTCTTCACGCCTTCTGCGAAGCGGCGTGCGAGATCGAGGTCGGGGGTGCCGGTCTCCATCCAGATGAGATCGCTGTAGGGGGCATAAGCCTTGGCGCGGGCGATGCAGGGCTCGAGCCCGTTCTGCACCTTGTAGAAGCCCTCCGCGGTGCGCTCGCCCGTGATGAAGGGGCGGTCGCGCTCATCCACATCGCTCGTGATGAGGGTCGCGGCCTCGGCGTCGGTGCGGGCGATGATCACGCTCGGCACCCCGGCGACATCTGCCGCGAGGCGGGCGGCGTTCAAGGTGCGCACGTGCTGCTGAGTGGGGATGAGCACCTTGCCGCCCAGGTGGCCGCACTTCTTCTCGCTCGCCAGCTGATCCTCCCAGTGCACGCCCGAGGCGCCGGCGGCGATCATTGACTTCATGAGCTCGTAGGCGTTGAGCGGCCCGCCGAAGCCGGCCTCGGCGTCGGCGACGATCGGCACGAGCCAGTCCTCGACGGTCTGGATGCCCTCACTGAATTCGATCTGGTCGGCGCGCAGCAGCGCGTTGTTGATGCGGCGCACGACCTGGGGCACGGAGTTCGCGGGGTAGAGGGACTGATCGGGGTAGGTGTGGCCGGAGAGGTTCGCGTCGGCCGCCACCTGCCAGCCCGAGAGGTAGATGGCGCGCAGGCCGGCCTTGACCTGCTGCACCGCCTGATTGCCGGTGAGGGCGCCGAGGGCGTTCGTGTAACCGCCGTCCGGGGTTTCGCTCGTCAGCTGCTCCCAGAGCTTCTCGCTGCCGCGACGGGCGAGCGTGTGCTCCTCCTGCACTCGGCCGCGCAAGCGGATGACGTCTTCGGGGGAGTAGTCGCGGGTGATGTGCTCCCAGCGCGGGTTGAGGTCCCACTCGAGGCGGAGCGTCTCGGCCGCCTGCTCCCGGCTCTGCTGCGATGCTTCGTTGCTCACGTTGTCGTCTCCTGTGTCTCGACCCGTCGCCGGGTTGGTGTTCGGTGGTGTTTCCATCTTGGGGGCGCCTGCAAGGGGATTTTTGGCGATTCATGGGGTGAAAAAAGTCAAAATTTCTGTCTTGCGAAATTTGCGGGTTCTGCGAGGATGGGCGTATGACACCGTACGACGCCGCTTCCACCGCCGCCCGCCCGGCTCCCGGCCGATCGGACGCGCTCGCCGCCGGTTCCGCGAATGCGTCCTCCGCCGCTGCCGCCGCCGAGTCCGAGACGGCCGACGCGCTCACCCTCGGTCGGCGGGTGCGGGAGCGCCGCACCCAGCTCGGCATGAAGCTCGAACAGCTCGCCGCTGCGGTGGATCGCGCCCCCTCGCAGATATCCTCCATCGAGAACGGGAAGCGCGAGCCGAGCCTGCCCATGCTCCGCGCGCTCGCCCAGGCGCTGCGCTGCACTGTCGACGAGCTGCTCATGGACGAGGCGCCGAGCGAACGGGCCGCGCTGGAGATCGCGGTCGAGCGCGCGCAGCGAGGATCGGTGTTCGCCTCGCTCGGCATCCAGCCCATCAGGGTCTCGAAGGCCACGCCCGATGAGACCCTCAAGGCGATCCTCGGCCTGCATCAGGAGGTGGAGCGGCTGCACCGGGAACGCGCCGCCACCCCCGAGGAGGCGCGCCGCACCAACACCGAACTGCGCGCCGAGATGCGGGTGCGGGGCAACTACTACGCGGAGCTCGAGGGCGAGGCGCAGCAGCTGCTGAGCGGAGTCGGCTACTCCGGCGGGCCCGTCTCTCAGCAGATCATCTCGAACATCGCCGCCAAGCTCGGCTTCACGCTGCACTACGTGGGCGATCTGCCCCATTCGACGCGTTCGGTGATCGACCGGCGCAACAACCGCATCTACCTGGGCAACAACTTGCCCTCTCGGGATGCCCGCGCGCCGATCCTGCGCGCGCTCGCGAGTCTCGTCTGCCGACACGAGGAGCCGCGCAGCTACGGAGAGTTCCTGCGTCAGCGCGTGGAGGCGAACTATCTCGCGGGCGCCGTGCTGCTCCCCGAACAGGCGGCAGTCGAGCACCTCAGCGAGGCGAAGAAGCAGCGCCAGATCTCGATGGAGGATCTGCGCGACGCCTTCGCCGTCTCGTATGAGATGGCCGCGCACCGCTTCACCAATCTCGCGACGACGCACCTCGACCTCGACGTGCACTTCATGAAGGTGCACGAATCGGGCACCCTCATCAAGGCCTACGAGAACGACGGTGTGCGCTTCCCCTCGGATGCGCTCGGCAACCTCGAAGGCGCGATGGTCTGCCGCAACTGGACGGCGCGCACCGTGTTCAGCCAGCCCGACCTCTTCAATCCCTGGTATCAGTACACCGATATGGCCTCGGGCGGCACCTACTGGTGCACCTCGCGGCTCGAGAAGGCGAAGGAGGGGCAGTACTCGGTGAGCGTGGGCGTGCCCTTCGACGGGGTGCGCTGGTTCCGCGGCCGCGAGACCCCGCACCGCAGCAAGTCCTTCTGCCCCGACGAACGCTGCTGCAAACGGGCCTCGGATGAGATCACGAGCAAATGGGCCGCGGCGGCCTGGCCCGAGGCGGCGACCCCGACAAGCCTGCTGGCGGCCCTGCCCACCGGAACCTTCCCGGGCGTCGACGCCCACGAAGTGTACGCCTTTCTGGAAGGGCACGAGCGCGGTTGAGCCCGTGTGCCCCGGCGCGGGTGAACCGTTCCGTGCACGGTTCCATGCCCCATAACATCCGCCTCGCCCCGGCGCGGAGCGACGCGCCGACTTCGAGATGCGCGCCCGCCGCCGCTGCGATAACGTAGAGAGACCCGCAGCCGTATCGGGCGGCTGCAACGAGTCGAGGCGGGAGTGGCACGTGAGCACCGAAGATCAGGCCCACAGGGTCGGTGAGACCGAAGTCCGCGCGACCCAGCAGTTCCGCGAAGACCTCAACTCGATCATCCGCGCCCGGGCAACCGACCTCTCGGTCGATGAGCAGGAGGCGGTGAGCGCGCTGCCCTCCGGCGCCGCGCTGCTCGTGGTGCGCCGCGGCCCCGACCTCGGCGCGCGCTTCCTCCTCGATCAGGACGTCACCGTGGCGGGCCGGCATCCCGAGGTCGACATCTTCCTCGACGACGTCACCGTCTCCCGCCGCCATGCGGAGTTCCTCCGCTCCGGCACGAGCTTCAGCGTGCGAGACCTCGGCTCCCTCAACGGCACCTATTGCGACGGTCAGCGCATCGATCAGGAGTTCGCCCTGAGCGATGGCGTCGAAGTACAGGTGGGCAAGTTCCGCTTCACCTTCTTCGCCTCGCGGTTCGACCTCCCGGGGCAGCAGTAACTTGGCCGCGAGAACGGCCGAATCGGCGGCCGAGCCCGCACTCTTCAGCATCGGGCAGGTGCTCGAACGCCTGCAGGGCGACTTCTGCGACCTCACCCCTTCGAAGCTTCGCTTCCTCGAGGAGCAGGGGCTCGTCGCACCGCACCGCACCAAGTCCGGCTACCGGAAGTTCTCGCAGCAGCACATCGAGCGCCTCCGTCTCATCCTGACCCTGCAGCGTGAGCACTATCTGCCGCTCAAGGTCATCGCCGAGGTGCTCGAAGAAATGGACGCGGGCCGCGATCCGATGATCCCCGGTGCCTCGAATCGCAGCGCATCGAGCATCCTCGTCCCGCAGCGGCTGCTCAGCCGCGAGGAGCTGCAGCGGCTCACCGGCGCGACCACTCGCTTCATCGGCGAGGCGATCGCCGCGGGCCTGCTCCCGGCTGCCGAGGTCTTCGCGCACGAGGTCGTCGCAGAGCTGACCGCGCTCGTGAAGCTCGCGGAGCTGGGGCTCACGCCGCGGCATTTGCGCAACATGCGCGCGGCCGCTGAGCGCGACGCCGAGCTCATCGCGCAGGCGGTGGAGGCTCGCGGCAGCCGCAACGGCAGCCCGGGCGCGACCGAGAGCTCGCTCGAGCTCGTCGAGCTGCTCGAGACGGCGCGCAAGGGCGTGCTGCGTCGGCGACTCGCGCGCTGATCGTGCGGGCCGATCCGCGGCCCTGGAGAAGCGCATCGCGGTGCGGAGGCTCGAGGACTGATCATGGGAATCGCGCCGCGACACACCTAAAGTTTTAGTTGAAGGTTAATTGCTCGCGGGTGCTTCTGGCGCTAACGTTGAGGGAGCCCCATCGGGCGAACTCGAGCATGTAGAGAAAGGAACGCGATGGACGGTTTCGCGCAGACACCCACCATCGTCTCCTCTCCCCAGATCCTGTTCGACGATGGCCTGCCGCAGCCCAATCGCGACGGCGGTTTCAAAGGCGCCGTCGCTGCGAAGGCGGCCGGCATCAGCTACCGGCAGCTCGACTACTGGGCCCGCACCGGCCTCGTCGAGCCCACCGTGCAGGGGGCGAAGGGCTCCGGCTCGCAGCGTCTCTACGGTTTCCGCGACATTCTCGTGCTCAAGCTCGTCAAGCGCCTGCTCGACACCGGCATCTCGCTGCAGCAGA
>JBEBTD010000149.1:0-5605 GCA_040393965.1 Leucobacter soli
TCTGAAGCAAGCCGAAGCGACCCCGATTCGGGAGTGCGGGGAGCGGGACGGCTGGGAGCGGGAGGGCGGGGAGGAACAGCCCCGACTCGGTGAGGGTCAGCCCTCACCGTCGATATCGAGGATCAGGCCTCACCGTCGGCGGCGAGGCCCGCGGCGGCGCGCAGTTCCTCTTCGATCGCCGCTCGAACGAGGCCGCCGATCACCCGGTCGGGGCGATCCATGCCGAGCTCGCGCAGCGCTTCGGCGCCCTGGCGCACGACCGCACGGGAGAAGTCTGCGGCCGCGCCGATGGCCTCGGCGTAGGCCGGCCGATCGGCCTCGGCGACGACGAAGGGCTCAGCGCCCATCTCGACGGCGAGCGCCTGGCCGATCGGCAGCACCGGCGAGGGCGCGGTCACCGCGACGCTCGCGCCCGCGAGGCGGCCGAGGTCGAGGCTCGTACCCGTGAAGACGACGGCCGGGTGCAGGGCGAGCGGGATGACTCCGGCCGGGAGCGCGGGGGCGAAGACGCCGTAGCCGTGCTCGGGCGCGGTGTGCAGCGCGATCTGGCCGGGCTGCCAGGCGTCGGTCTCGGTGAGGCCGCGCACCAGCGCCGGCAGCTCGTCTCCCGGGATCGCGAAGATCACGAGTTCGCTGCGGCGCACGACCTCCGGCACCTCCAGCACGGGCACGCCGGGCAGCAGCAGTTCGGCGCGCTCACGGCTCTCGGCGCTGATCGCGCTGATTCCGGTGATGGCGTGCCCGGCACCGGCGAGGGCGAGGGCGAGCACGGGGCCCACCCGGCCGGCGCCCACGACGCCGATACCGAGCCTGCCCTCGCGGCGCGGCGCGCTCACGGCCCCTCGTCTGCGGGGTTGTCGGACTCAGGGCGCGGCGCGAGTTCTGCGCCATCGGCCGGGGCGGGCGAACGGAGCGGCGCAACCGGTGCGGTCTGAGCGGTGGGCTCGGGCGCGGTAGTCGATCCGGACGGCGGATCGACGACCGCGGTCTCATGCGCCGCTGCGCGATCGGCTGCCTCGGCACTCTGCACCCGCACGACGGTGGCGGCGAGCTCGTCGAAGGCCTGGCGCGCCTCATCGAGGGCGATGCCGCGCATCTGCACGCGCACCGGGCCGAGCACGGTGTGGGCCTGCAGCGAGGCGAGGCCGAGCAGGCGGTGCACGAGAGGGCGGCTCAGCTGGATCGACTGCGCGCGCAGGATCGGCATGACCGAGAGCGAGCGGGTCAGCCAGCCGCGGCGGATGCGCAGGCTCGCATGCTCGCCGACCGAGTCCTCGATGCGCAGACCGGCCCGGCGTCTGCCGAACCAGAGCACCCAGCCCGCCCGGGGGCCCGCACGCAGGAAACCGTCGCCGTCGCCCACGAGGGCGTGGTGCAGGGCGGCCCGGCGATCCTCGGCCCCCTCTTCACCGGTGTGCAGCAGGGTCTCGAAGACGCGAAGCACATCGTCGAGGTCTCCGACCGGCAGCACGGTGTTCTGCAGCTTGTTCTGACCGCCCTGGGCGACGGAGTGCCCGGCGGTCGTGATGCGCACCTTCCACCAGCCGAAGGGGCGCCAGCCGAGCGGCTGCATCGCCTCGACCGCGTGCACCCGCCCGAACGGGATGGTCTCGGTCGTGGTGGCGGTCAGCCCCGCACCGACGCGCACCCCGTCGGCGGCCCGCGACAGCACGAAGTTGAAGCCCTTGTTGAACTGCGCGATCAGGATGCTGATGAGCACGATGCCGAGGGGCAGTGCGCTCGCGAGCACGACGGGGCCGATCCAGATGCCCGAGGTCGCGACCGCGATGGCGATGACCACGACGACGAGCATCTCGGAGCCGAGCAGGATGCTCGCGATGAGCCGCATGACCGGCACCTTGATGAGCGAGCCGCGCTCGCGCGCCGTCGGATCGATGTCGAAGTCGACGACGTCGCGCAGGCGGGCGTCGATCGCCCCCGGGTGCTCGCTGTAGGCCTGCCCCGAGAAGTCGACGGCGCTCGACGGGCCGGCGTGGGCACCGCCGTCGGCGCGCGCCGGCTCCGCAGCGGTTCCCGAGACGATCCCGGTTCCAGCGTGCGCGTCGAGGATCTCGGCGGCCGGTGCCGCCGGCCGCCCCTGGGAGACGCGCCCCGCGCGGCTGGCCCCCGCCGCGAGCAGGATCTGCTCGCGCACCTGCTTCGCGTCGCGGTGCCCGAGGAACTGGAGCGCGACCTTGCCGCCCTGCCCGGCGGTCTGCACATCGACCTGGGTGAGGCCGAGCAGTCGGGCGAGCAGCGAGCGCTGCAGGTTCACGCTCTGGATGCGCTCGAGCGGGGCGCGGCGGTGCTGGCGGAAGAGCACGCCCCTGCGCGACTCGACCGCCTCATCGGTGATGCGGAACGTGCTGAAGCGCCAGCTCAGCCAGGAGAAGCCGATGATCAGCAGGATGGCGACGGCGAGCGCGAGCAGGGCCCACACGAGCATGCTCTGGCCGATGATGAAGTCGATCAGATCGCCCTCGCTCGGCCCGAGCGCGTCGACGATCTCGCGAGAGAAGAACAGCTCGAAGATGCGGTCTCGCAGATTGGCGATGACGATGCCGGCGACGACGATGAGGAAGAGCCCGCCGCGAAGCAGCGGCGAGAGCGGGTGGAGCCGGCGCCACTCGAGCTCAAGCGGTGCGGTGGCCTGCTCGGGCGCGGCCCGGGTACCGGTCTGCTCAGGCTCGGCCGGGGCAGACTGCTCCGGCCCGACCGACGCGGTCTGCTCGGCTCCGATCGGGGTGCCGGCCTGCCCGACCGGGCGCATCTCGGCCTCGCCGTTCACAGGCCCGACCGTCTCGTCTCGGCGAGTTCGACCAGGCGGTCGCGCAGCGCCTCTGCCTCGGCCTCTGGCAGACCCGGCAGGTTGACGCCGGTGGCGGCGCTCGCGGTGACGAACTTGAGGGTGGCGAGGCCGAGCGCGCGAAGCAGCGGCCCCCTGGTGACGTCGACGAGCTGCAGGCGGCCGTAGGGCACCGCGATGACCCGCTCGAACATGATGCCCCTGCGGAAGAGCAGGTCGTCTTCGCGGAGCACGTAGCCGAGGGCCCGCACGCGCCGGAAGGCGAGCACCGCGTTCACCAACAGCGCCAGCACGACGGCCCCGACGATGAGGTGCACGAACACGTGGGGCTGCTCGTCGGCGAAGACCACAATGAGGCCGTACGCCCCGCCCACGATCAGCGTGACGAGGAGGTTGATCGCGAGGTCGGCCCAGGCGTAGCGGGGCGATACGCGCTGCCAGGTCTCGGTGCGGAGGGGCCACTGGGTGTCGGTCATGCTCCAAGCCTAGTCTCGGGCACCGACATGCGGCGGGCGGTCAGGCGGCGTCCGGCTCTGCCCCGGTCGAACCGTTCTCGCCTTCGTTCTCGTCCTCGGGGCCGCGCGGGGGCACTCGGCACAGGAGCTCCGTGACGATGCCGCACGCGAGCAGCACGAGGCCCCCGCCGAGCACGAGCAGCATCGGCGCCCAGCTCGAGGCGGGAGGCATGACGCTGCGGGTGAGCAGCTGCAGCGCCAGGCCGCCGCCGAAGCCGCCGAGCAGGGCTCCGGCGAACTGGCCCGCCCGCGCCCCTGCGAGCAGGCGAACCGCGTGGAACGGGTTGACGGGCTTGCCCGAGCGCCGGGTTACTGCTCGGCGCAGCGAGACGCCCAGCACGACGAGCAGGCCTGCCATGAGCAGCATCGTGAAGACGAGCGAGAGCGGCGGCACGAGCGGCGGCGCTCCCTGCGCCGACCTCGCGATCTGCACCAGCAGGCCCGTGGCGAGGCCGACCGCCGCGAATGCCGCGGTCGCGAGCGGGGACGTACGCTGGAGCCTGTTCACGAGACGCCGCCTTCGGAAGGATTGCCGGCCCGAGCGGAGCGGGCTCCACCTTCAGTCGACGGAGGCCCGTCATCGCCTGCCCCCGTCGTCGCCGACGTGTCGAGTGGGCGGGTGGTGTCTCCGATGCGCGCGAGCAGATCGGCGACGCGGCCGTGCCCCATGAGCACGGCATCGGGGTCGAGGGCGAGCCACGGCGAGAGCACGAAGTCGCGCTCGTGCGCGCGCGGGTGTGGCACGGTGAGCCGCTCGTCCTTGATGACGCGGCCGCCGTAGAGGATCAGGTCGATGTCGAGCGTGCGATCGCCCCAGCGGGTGTCGCGCAACCGCCCGTGGCGCTGCTCGACGCCCTGCAGCAGCTCGAGCAGCTCGAGCGGCGGGAGCGAGGTGAGGGCGGTGGCGACGCCGTTGAGGTAGCGGGGGGCGTCCGGGTCGGGGCCGCTCGGGGTGAGGGCGATCGTCTCGCGCAGCGGCGACGCGGCGAACCGGTCGATGCCGTCGGCATCGGCGAGCTCGCGCTGGGCCTCGGCGATGGTCTCCCCGCGGTCGCCGAGGTTGGCGCCGAAGGCCAGCAGCACGGGCACGAGCTGGGCGATCATGAATGCGGCTCCCGCCTGCGCACAACGCGCACGGAGACATCGGCGAACTGCGCGTCGATGGGGGCGTCGGGCTTGTGCACGGTGATCCGGGCCTCGGTGACGCCCGCGAAGCCCAGGGCGACGCCGGCGAGGCGCTCGGCGAGGGTCTCGATGAGGTCGACCGGTTCGTCGGCGGCAGCGGCGAGGATCGCCGCCGTCAGCTCGGCGTAGTTGACCGTGCGGGCGAGCTCGTCCCGGGCCGCGGCGTCGCGCATATCGACCGCCACCTCGGCGTCGATCACGAAGCGTTGACCCTGCTCGCGCTCGAAGTCGAAGACGCCGTGGTGGGCGAAGACCTCGAGGCCCGTGAGGGCGATGCGGTCGGGCTCGGGAGCGAGCGCGGGATTCGCGTCCGCCTCCTCCCGCAGCTCGGCAGTAGGTGCGACCTCGGGGCCCGTCAACTCGCATCTACTGCCAAGCTGCGGGAGGAGAGAAGGGGCGGGATCCGGGAGGAGAGAAGGGGCAGGATCCGGACGGAGGAGAGGAGCCGGGTCCGGCGAGGAAGCGGGCGCGCTCCACGCCTCGGCCACCGCGAGGGCCGCGACCGTGGCCGGAACGTCGTGCACGCGCACGCCCCAGGCCCCGGCGCGGGCCGAGAGCGCGCTCACGACGGCGGTGGCGAGGTCGCGGTCGGCCATGCCGTCTCTCCCCCCTGCAGCGGTGAGCGTCTCCGCCAGCATGCGCTTGCGCGAGGCCCCGATGAGCAGAGGATGGCCGAGCCCGGCCAGACGGCCGATGCCGGCGAGCAGCTGCCAGCCCTGCACCGCGGTCTTGTCGAACCCGAGGCCCGGGTCGAGGATGATGCGCTCGGGCGCGACTCCCGCGGCGATCGCGGCGTCGGCAAGAGCGGCGAGCTCGTCGTGCACCTCGGTGACGACATCGGCGTAGCGCGAGCGCGAATGGGACGGGTCGGGGATGCCGCGCCAGTGCATGAGCACCAGCTCGGAGCCGCACTCGGCGGCGACGCGCAGCATCTGCGGATCGGCGGTGCCCCCTGAGACGTCGTTGATGATGCTCGCGCCCGCGGCCGCCGCGAGGCGCGCGGTCTCCGCTCGAACAGTGTCGATCGAGACGCGGATGCCCTCTGCGGCGAGGGCCTCCACCACCGGCAGCACGCGCCGCTGCTCCTCCTCGGCGGAGA
>JBEBTD010000150.1:0-5559 GCA_040393965.1 Leucobacter soli
CCCACCGCGGCTACCAGCAGGGCATCTATCTCGCCGAGCAGCTCGCCGGCCTGAATCCGGTGCTCGTCGAGGACGTCAACATCCCGAAGGTTACCTACTGCGATCCCGAGATCGCCTCGGTGGGCCTCACCGAGGCCAAGGCGGTCGAGAAGTACGGCGCCGAGAACATTGCCTCGTACGAGTACAATCTCGCGGGCAACGCCAAGAGCTCGATTCTCGGCACGGCAGGATCGGTGAAGGCCGTGCGTGTGAAGGACGGCCCGGTGGTCGGCGTGCACATGATCGGCGCCCGTGTGGGCGAGCTCGTGGGCGAGGCCCAGCTCATCGTCAACTGGGAAGCGTACCCCGAGGATGTCGCACCCTTCGTGCACGGCCATCCCACGCAGAACGAGACCATCGGCGAGACCATGCTGAAGCTCGCCGGCAAGCCGCTGCACGCGATCTGATCGCACGGCGAAGAAGACTACAGAAAACGATCGGAGAAAAGCACGATGAGTGAATCGGTAGTGCTCCCCGCACTGGGCGAGAGCGTGACCGAGGGTACGGTGACCCGCTGGCTCAAGAACGTCGGCGACCGCGTGGAGGTCGACGAGCCCTTGCTCGAGGTGTCCACCGACAAGGTCGACACCGAGGTTCCCTCGCCAGTCGCCGGCGTCCTCGAAGAGATCCTCGTCGCCGAGGACGAGACCGCCGAGGTCGGCGCCGTACTCGCGCGCATCGGCGACGGCAGCTCGAGTGATGCCGCCGCCCCCGCCGCTACCGAGCCCGCGCCGACAGAGACGACCCCGGCTCAGGCCGAGGCCCCCGCAGCGGAGGCGGCCCCGGCTCAGGCCGAGGCTCCGGCGGCGGAGACTCCCGCAGCCTCTGCGGCGAGTGGCGATGCGCAGGACGTCGTGCTGCCGTCCCTCGGCGAGAGCATCACCGAGGGCACCGTGACGCGCTGGCTCAAGAACGTCGGCGATGCCGTCGAGGTGGACGAGGCGCTGCTCGAGGTCTCGACCGATAAGGTCGACACCGAGGTTCCCTCACCGGTCGCCGGTGTGCTGCAGGAGGTGCTGGTCGCCGAGGACGAGACCGTGGAAGTCGGCGCCGTGCTCGCCCGCATCGGCAGCGGCACCGCTCCGGCTGCCGAACCGGCGGCTCCCGCCCCGGCCGAGCCCGCTGCCCAGCCCGCTCCCGCAGCCGAGGCCGCGCCTGCGGTCGCAGCGCCCGCCGAGACCCCGGCACCCGCTTCCGCTGCCGTTCAGGCTTCCGCTGCCGTTCAGGCGCCCGCTGCCGCACCGGCTCAGGCCGCACCCGCCGCCCCGTCGAACTACGTCACCCCGATCGTCCGCAAGCTCGCGGCCGAGCGAGGGGTCGATCTGTCCACCATCAACGGCACCGGAGTCGGCGGTCGCATCCGCAAGGAGGACGTGCTCGCCGCGGCGAAGTCCGCCGAGGCACCGGCCGCCGCCGCGAACGCCGCTCCCGCCGCCCCCGCGGCCGAGGTCTCCGCGCTGCGCGGCACGAGCCAGAAGATGAGTCGTCTGCGCAAGGTCATCGCGACCCGCGCCGTCGAGTCGATGCAGGCCACCGCACAGCTCACCACCGTGGTCAAGGTCGACGTCACCCGCGTCGCCCAGCTGCGCGAGGCGAAGAAGGCCGAGTTCCTCGAGAAGACCGGCAACAAGCTCTCGTTCATGCCGTTCTTCGCGGTGGCCGCCACGGAGGGGCTGCGCACCTACCCGATCATCAACGCCACGGTGGACGGCGATGCGATCAAGTACCCCGAGACCGAGAACCTCAGCATCGCAGTCGACACCGAGCGAGGCCTGCTCACCCCGGTGGTGCGCGATGCGGGAGAGAAGAACATCGCCCAGCTCGCGGCCGACATCGCCGATCTCGCCGAGCGCACGCGCGACAACAAGCTCACCCCCGACGAGCTGGCCGGCGGCACCTTCACGCTGACCAACACCGGCTCGCGCGGCGCGCTGTTCGACACCCCGCTCGTGTTCCTGCCCCAGGTCGCCATCCTCGGCACCGGTGCGGTGTTCAAGGAGCCCGGCGTGGTCAGCGGCCCCGAGGGCGACTCGATCGCGATCCGCTCGTACGTCTACCTCGCCCTCTCGTACGATCACCGCATTGTCGACGGCGCAGACGCGGCGCGCTTCCTGAGCCAGGTGAAGGCCCGCCTCGAGGCGGCCCAGTTCGAGGGGAACCTCGGCATCTGAGCGGCTGAACCGCCCGACTCGCACGATCGATCGGCAGGCGCTCGCGTTGCGATGCGCCTGCCGATCACGTGTTTCACGACCTCGTGCGGGGCCATACCGGGCCACGCTCCCGTCCCGATCTGCTCGAGGCCTTCGTCGAACGCCTCGAGCAGGAACGGCGCCGAGTGCGGAGCGCACCAGGCGTCGAGCAGCCGGCGCGCTGTGCCGAGAGGCACCCCGATGCGATCGCATCCGAGATCGTGCCCGGTGCGCAGATGACGTCGCATCGCCGCGCGATGCCGGATCCTCATCATCAGGCCCCGGGCGGCCGCCCGCCGCAGCGCGCCGCGACTCCATTCGACGTCGCGCGGGCCGAGCTCCCCCACGCAACAGCCGGAGGCCCGCACATGCTCCCCCGCGGCGCACAGCTCCGCGAGCAGATGGGCGGCCTCGGCTGCTCGAAGGCGCGGCTGACGGTCTCGCATCCATCCAGTTTGCGCCCTCGGCGAACCGGGACGGGCGACGCCTCCACAGCGACCTGCATCCAGGCGTTCGAAGGCGCCTGTGAGCGACGAACGATGCTCGTCGAACAGGTAGGCTAGACGCATGGCCAAGGAGAAGAAGCAGAGCGCACCCAAGCCGCCCGGGCGCATCAAGCAGATGGTGCAGATCTACCACAGCACCAAGAAGTACGATCGCAACCTGACGCTGGTGCTGGTGCTGGTCTTCATCGCGCCCGTCGCGCTGTCGCTCGGCGCCGCATGGTTCTTCAACAACAACATCTTCGGCTGGATCGTCTGGCCCATCACCGGCCTGCTGGTCGGCGTGCTGCTCGTCATGATCGTGCTCGGCCGTCGCGCCGAGAGCGTCGCCTACGGGCAGCTCGAGGGACAGCCGGGGGCGGTCGGCGCGGTCATCAACGGCGCCCTGCGCCGCTCCTGGCGCGGCAGCGAGGTGCCGGTCGCGATGACGAAGCAGCAGGACGCGCTCTACCGCGTCGTCGGGCGCGGCGGAGTCGTGCTCATCGCCGAGGGCAGCTCGACCCGCACCAAGCAGCTCATCGCCCGCGAATCGACCAAGCTCAAGCACGCCCTGCGCGGCGTGACCCTCACGACCCTCTACGTCGGCCCCGACGAGGGCGCAGTGCCCCTCAACAAGCTCTCCCGCACGCTCGTCAAGCTGAAGCCCGTGCTCAGCCGCCGCGAGGTGAACGACGTCTACAACCGCCTGCAGTCGCTCAAGGCCGACCCGATCGGCATCCCGAAGGGCATCGACCCCTACAAGGCTCGCGCTCAGCGCGCGCGCTGATCCATGGTTCAGAAATTCGGCGACCTCGCCCCGAGCGAGTACCCGGGCGAGCGTCTCGGCCTGCCCGAGGGCGGTGCGGGATCGGTGGGGAGGATCGGCCGCCGCTTCGGCGCCATCGCGATCGACTGGGCGCTCGCGTGCCTGCCCGCCTACCTGCTGATCGGCGGGGATCATCCCGAGCTGTGGAATCTGCTGATCTTCGGCATCATGCAGATCGTCTTCATCCCGACCATCGGCGGCTCCATCGGGCATCGCCTGCTCGGCATGCGGGTCGTGCCGATCGCCGGCGGCTGGGTCGGCCCCTGGCGCCCGCTCGTGCGAACCGTGCTCCTGCTGCTCGTGATCCCCGTGCTGGTCTGGGACTCCGATCAGCGCGGCTTCCATGACAAGATCGCCGGCACGGTGCTCATCCGTGCGTAGGCTCGCGCGATCCTCGCAGGAACCGCTCCGAGTCGCTGTAACCCTCACGGCGCCCCCAGCCGCAAGCACGCGCCCCGGAAGCCCGGAAGCGTAACACGCCCGAAACATGCATCTCACGGTGGCGAAACGGTCGTGCCGTAGCCTGTTGAGTGCAAGGCGGCAGACACCATGCCCATATCGACGAGGAGCAGCATGTTCACGACACCCCAGGAAGTGCTCGATTTCATCAAGGAGAACGACGTCAAGTTCGTCGATGTCCGGTTCACGGATCTCCCCGGTGTGCAGCAGCACTTCAACATCCCGGCGGCGACGGTCGATCTCGACTTCTTCGAGGTTGGTCAGATGTTCGACGGCTCCTCGATCCGGGGCTTCGCGGGAATCGCCGAGAGCGACATGCAGCTCATCCCCGATGTGACGACGGCGTACATCGACCAGTTCCGCGCCGAGCGCACGCTCGTCATCGTCTTCGATATCTACAACCCCCGCACCGGCGAGATCTACCACCGCGACCCCCGCCAGGTGGCGAAGAAGGCCGAGCGCTACCTCGCCTCGACCGGCATCGCCGACACCGCCTTCTTCGCGCCGGAGGCCGAGTTCTACATCCTCGACTCCGTTCGCTACGAGACCACCCCGCAGCGCACCTTCTACGAGATCGACTCGGAGGAGGCGCACTGGAACTCGGGCCGCAAGGTCGAGGGAGGCAACCTCGGCAACACCACCCGCGAGAAGGGGGGCTACTTCCCCGTCTCGCCCGTCGACAAGCAGGCCGATCTGCGCGACGACATCTCGCTGCGCCTCATCGAGGCCGGGCTGCAGCTCGAGCGCTCGCACCACGAGGTCGGCGCCCCCGGCCAGGCCGAGATCAACTACCGCTTCGACACCATGGTTCGCGCGGCCGACGACGTGCTGAAGTTCAAGTACATCGTCAAGAACACGGCCGAGCTGTGGGGCAAGACCGCGACCTTCATGCCGAAGCCCGTCTTCGGCGACAACGGCTCCGGCATGCACACCCACATGTCGCTGTGGAAGGGCGGCTCGCCGCTGTTCTACGATGAGAACGGCTACGCCGGCCTCAGCGACATCGCCCGCTGGTACATCGGCGGCATCCTGCGTCACGCACCCGCGGTGCTCGCCTTCACCAACCCGACCATCAACAGCTATCGTCGCCTGGTCAAGGGCTACGAGGCGCCGGTCAACCTCGCCTACTCGGCCGGCAACCGCTCGGCTGCGGTGCGCATCCCGCTGACCGGGTCGAACCCGAAGGCGAAGCGCATCGAGTTCCGCGCACCCGACGCCTCGGGCAACCCGTACCTCGCCTTCGCAGCCCAGCTGATGGCCGGCCTCGACGGCATCCGCAACCGCATCGAGCCGATGGAGCCGATCGACAAGGATCTCTACGAGCTGCCCCCCGAGGAGGCCAAGAACATTCCCCAGGTGCCCGGCTCGCTGGAGGAGGCGCTCGTCGCGCTCGAGGGCGACCACCAGTTCCTGCTCGAGGGCGGGGTCTTCACCGAGGATCTCATCGAGACCTGGATCGCGCTCAAGCGCGAGACCGAGATCGCTCCGATGGCGTTGCGTCCGCACCCGTACGAGTTCGAGCTCTACTACGGGGTGTGACCCTAAGCGGGTTTCGGCGCCGTTC
>JBEBTD010000151.1:0-5519 GCA_040393965.1 Leucobacter soli
CCCTGCTCCCCGCGCCCGCGCAGCACGATCACCGCCAGTGCGATGGACAGCACGAGATTGAGTGCGATCAGCACCACGAGCAACGTTTGCATCTTGCCTCGATTCGAAGGGGTTGCGGTACGCGAACGACACTACCGAGAACCACTGACATTGGGACGCGCCCCCACCCCGCATTCCCCGCGAATGCCTCCCTGGGGTTCTCAGCGGGCTTCGCGGTGCGGGTCGGGCCAGGCCTCGGCGAGGCGCCCGAGGAGGTGCGCCAGCTGCCGGCGCTCCTCCTCGCTGAACCCCGAGAGGGCCTGCTGAATCGCCTTCTCGCGCATGCCGCGGATGCGCTGCGCCGCCGCCCGGCCGTGATCCGTCAGCGCGATGCGGGTTCTGCGCGCATCCGCCGGGTCGGCCTCCCGGCGGAGCAACCCGAGCTCGACGCCCTGTGCGACGAGGCGCGAGGCGCGGGGCTGATCCACCCCCACGGCCTCCGCGATGTCGGTCACCCCGAGCGGATCCTCGGAGCCCGCGAGCAGTGCGAGCAGTCGCCCGAGGGCCGGGCCTCCCGATCCTCGTCGTGATCCGCCCCGCCCCACCGGGTGCCGATGATGCCCCGCGCCCTCCTCCCTGCGCGCCAAGCCCGGCAGGGGGGCATGCCCGCCGCGCCAGCGCAGGCGGGCCAGCGCCTCGGCGATCTGCTCGGCGGGATCGATGTGACTCATGGGCCCAGTCTACATTTACATGCCACTTGACATGCATGTAGGTTCATGTCACCATACATATACATGTACTTTTACAAGCAAAGGAACGAGACATGCACAGCAACGAACAGAACCGCAGCGATACACACGCCAGCGAGCACGAGGATCACCGGGATCGGGCTTCGCTCACCCGGCGCATCCGACTCGTGGGTCGCCTGATGCGCGCCGAGACCGAGCGAGCTCTCCCCTCCCACACCCCGCCCAGCCGCGGCGAGGTCAAGGCGGCGAGACGGGAGATCGAGGCGCGAGCGGCCGACGCCGTCTCCCCCGAGGCGCTCGAGACCACGATCGCGACGCTCGACGCCATCGCAGAGGCGCTCGGCGGGCGCGACGCCCTGCCCTTCCACGCGCGCGGCGGCAGAGGCTTCGGCGGCAGAGGCTTCGGGCACCGCGGACGCGGACACCGAGGCTTCGCCTTCCCGGCCTCCGGCTTCGAGCACCACGGCTTCGAGCGGCGGCAGGCGCACCACGACTCGATGACGCACCGAGCGCACTGAGTCGACACCGAATCCGCCAACCCGGCACCGGACCGCCTCGAACACGACTTGCGCCCCCGTCGTCCGCCCAAACTCAACCGTAAGGCGGACGACGGGGGCACCACTCTTCACCGCGCGGGATCACAGCTCGGGACGATAGGCCGCCCCGAGCCCTACCGCACCGCGGTGCGCCGCATCGCGAGCCAGGTGCCGAGCACCGACACGACGGAGATCCCTACGGCGACCCAGGCGATCGTCGCCCGTGTCGTCGCCTCGACGATCTCCATCGTGTAGGGCACGAAGATCAGCACGAGCACTGCGAGCAGCAGGCCGAGGGCGAGCCCGAGCACGGTCGGGCCCTTGTTGCCGAATCGCACCCAGATCGCCGCGAAGACGCCCCCGATCGAGGTGAAGGCGAAGGTGCCGAGGAACACCGATACGGCGAGCACGACCGCGTTCCCCGCGCCGAGCGCGTAGTTGTCGAGCACGTACACGTTGAAGAACCAGTGGCCCGTGGCGAGCTCGACCCAGAGCAGTACCGTGAGAATCGCGGTGATGTAGAGCGAGGTGACGATGTTCGCGAGCGCGGTGCCGAGCACGTACGCGCGGCGAGTCGCCCCGAGCGCCATGGCGAAGGGGAATGTCGTCGCAACCGCCTGCACGCCGTAGTAGACGAGAAAGCCGGGCAGCGACCAGATCACGCCGAAGTTGCCGCGGGCCCCATCCGCGAAGGAGGGATCGGCCGGGTCGGCGCCCGCGCGCTGCAGCGCGATGGAGATGATCGCCGACACCACGAGCACTGCGGCAACGATCATGGCAGGGACGAGGAAGCTGACGTCCCGCTTGTTCATCTGCAGGCGGGCGACATTCAGTACGCGGTTCATGATCGCGCTCCTTCCATCGAGGCGTCCGAGAGGGGCTCGTCGGGAACCCCGTCATCGTCGAAGCTGGAGGCCGCGGCTCCGTCGAAGCCGTAGGCGGCGACGAGCTGCTGCAGGGACACCGCGCTCAGGTCGAGGTCGTGCTCGGCGGCAGAGGAGCGATCCTCGGCCGTCGCGGCGCCCTCGACGACGGCGGTGGCGAGTCCGCCGACCCTCTGCCGGCTCAGCACGCGACGGCCGGCGAGGTATGCGTCGACGGCCGAGGCGCGCCCCGCGACCTGATGGGCCGCCCCGCGCAGTTCGTCGACGTCGGCGTCGCGCACGACGCGCCCGCGGTCGAGGATCACCACGCGCTCGAGCAGTCGGTCCATCTCGTCGATGAGGTGCGTCGAGAGCACGATCGTGCGCGGGTGCGCCTGGTAGTCGCGCAGCAGCACGTCGTAGAAGTAGGCGCGGGCGGTGGCGTCCAGACCGAGGTAGGGCTCGTCGAAGAAGGTCACGGGCGCTCGCGAGGCGAGGCCGAGCACGATGCCGAGCGCCGAGAACTGGCCGCGCGAGAACTTCTTGATCATCGTCTTCGGCGGGATTCGGAAGAGTTCGACCAGTTCGTCGGCGAGGCCCTGATCCCAGTTGGGATAGAAGATGCGCGCGGCGCGCAGGGCGTGCATCAGCGCGTAGTCGTCGGGGTAGCGCTGGTTGTCGCGGATGAAGCAGAGCTGTTCGAGCACGTGCGCGTTCTCGAAGGGCGCCTCGCCGAGCACGCGCACCGTGCCTGCGGTGGGGCGATCCTGGGCGGTGGCGAGCGACATGAAGGTCGTCTTGCCCGCCCCGTTGCGGCCGAGCAGCCCGGTGATGGTGTTCGCGCGGATCTGGACGCTGACGTCGTCGAGCGCTCTGGTGGTCTTGTGCACCCGCGTGAGTCCGCGGGTTTCGATTGCGATGGTCATGATTCGGTTTCCGTTTCCGTCTCTCTGATCAGTCGGATCAAGTCTTCGGGGCCGAGGCCGAGTGCCTGGGCCTCGGCGAGCAGCGGGCGCACGTAGGCGTCGACGAAGCCCTGCTGGCGTTCGGCCGAGATGCTCTCGCGGGCGCCTTCGGCGACGAACATGCCGATGCCGCGGCGCTTGACGAGGATGCCGCGGTCGACGAGCAGGCCGAGCGCCTTGCCGGCGGTCGCCGGGTTGATGCGGAGGTGTCCGGCGAGCTCGTTCGTGGATGGAACCTGCTCTCCCTCGCCGTAGCGCCCTCGCAGAATGTCGTCTGCGACGCGCTCCGCGAGCTGCAGGAAGATCGGTCTGGTGTCGTCGAACACGCTTCACCTCGTCTCACCGGGCGCCTGCGGCGCGATCCTGGTCTGCGGTCGATCATATCGGCCTCCTTGGTTCATTACTTCACTAATTAACCTACGCACCGACACTCCCCGTGTCAAGGGCCCGTGCGAGGATCGTGCTGGCCTTCCGGCAGAATCGCCTCGGGCGCACGCGTTACAGTTGCCCCATGGCTCTCATCGTCCCCTACCGCGGCAAGACCCCCGTCATCGACCCCACCGCCTGGATCGCTCCCAACGCGACCCTCATCGGCGACGTGCGCATCGGGCCCGGCGCGAGCGTGTGGTTCGGTGCGGTGCTGCGCGGCGACATGGATCGCATCGAGCTCGGCGCCGGCAGCAACCTGCAGGACAACGTCGTCGTGCACACCGATCACGGAGCCCCGACGATCGTGGAAGAGAACGTCGGCGTCGGCCACCTGGCCCTGCTGCACGGCACCCGCGTCGGCGCGGGGTCGCTCATCGGCATGGGGGCGAAGCTGCTCAGCCGCTCGGTCATCGGCGAGGGCGGCTTCGTCGCGGCCGGAGCGCTGGTGCTCGAGGAGCAGCGGGTCGAGGGAGGCCATCTCGTCGCCGGAGTGCCCGCCAAGGATCGCGGGCCGATGAGCGACGAGATCGCAGAACGCGTGCGCCGCAACGCCTTCGCCTACCAGGAGCTCGCCGCCGAGTACCGCGACGCGGGCGTGTAGCGCGCTATCGCGTGAGCGCTTCGGCGACGCGACGCGCTTCTCGCAAGCCGCTCTCGATCGCCCCGTCGATGAAGCCGCCCCAGAGGTTCGCGTTGTCGGTCGTCGCGAAGTGCAGCACGCCCTGCGGCTGCTGCAACTCCAGCAGATCGCGCGTGAGCTGACCGGGGCGATGCGTCATCCAAGTGTTGCGGCTGAACGGATCCGAGACCCAGTCGTGCGCGGTCGCCTCGACGACCTCGAGGCCGGGCCGGATCGCATCGACCGCGGCCTGCACCCCGGCGAGATCCTCGACGTCGATCGCCGTGTGATCCGGGCCGAATCCGACAAGGATCGAGAAGTCGTCGTGCACGAACTCGCTCTTCAGCACCGAGATCGGATGCCGCGGGGTCGCGTAGCCGAAGAAGCGCGGCAGGGATCCTCGCACCTTGATCCACACCTTCGCACCCTGCGAGGCGACCGTCTCGGCGTGCTGCCTGAGCCAGGCGGCGGGCAGGGCGGGCTCGAACTCGATACCGCCGACCGCATTCACCGGCAGGGTCGAGATCACGGCGCGCGCTGTGATCGCCCCGCCATCGGAGGTCGTGACGGTCGCACCCGACGCATCGTGCTCGACGCGGGTGACCACGGCCCCGAGACGGATCTCGCCAGGCACGCTCTGCGCGATGAGCCGAGTCCACCCGCTCATCCCGCCGACGACGCGGTAGGTCGCCGAGGCCTCGTGCATCAGCTCCCAGTGCCCGCCTGTCGCGGCGACCCAGCGGAATGCGCTCGACAAGCCCGTCTGGTCGAGCGGGGCATTCACGTGCCCGACCCAGACCGACTCGTTCGCGGTGCGCGCCTCGTCGTCGAGCCCGAGCGAGTCGATGCGCTGCTGAATGGTGAGCTCGTCGAGCTCGACGATGCGGCCGACGGTCGGTTCGACCCCGCGCGGCATCGCCTCGCGCACATCGTCGATGATGAGCTGCTGCCCGGGGCCGATGAGGCTCATGAAATCGGCCAGCGAGGCGACCCTCGGCGCTCCTCCGGCGCCGAGCCAGCGCGCCTCCTCGGCCGCGGGGCTGCGCACGATCTCTCGACCGTAGCGGGTGAGCTCGGCCCAGGTGTGCGGCTGAACCCAGTGCACCCAGGTACCGCCCAGCTCGAGATCGTGCCCGAGACGGCGGTCGGTCCAGGTGCGCCCGCCGACGCGATCGCGAGCTTCGAGAGTCAGCACGCGGTAGCCCGCATTCCCGAGTTCGCGCGCCGCGACGAGGCCGGCGAACCCCGCCCCGATCACCACGACATCCACATCGACCTCGTCCGGCTCAGCGCCGCCCGTGCCGACGCCGTCCGTCCCGGCGCTCCGGTCGACCGCTTCCTGGCGTTCCATAGCCGCCAGCCTAACGCGACCCCGGCCC